>CAIWMU010000267.1 GCA_903913865.1 uncultured Verrucomicrobia subdivision 3 bacterium | reverse complement strand
CTCGGTTTAATCTACGTTTACTAATTTTTAATGGAGCCCATGATCAGAATTGAACTGATGACCTCGACCTAACCAAGGACGCGCTCTGCCAACTGAGCTACATGGGCGTGGCCAATACCATTCATCTGATACTTACAAACGACAAAAACCCATGGCCCAAGCTTTGGTTCTCAAAGATTCTGGGGCTGGTATCTTTTGACTTTGACGGCCCAATTGTCGAGGTCAAAGCTAGGGAATATCACTCCTCGTGTCAATGTGGTTTTGAAAAAAGTTCAAGAAATTTTCACCTGTCAACAACCGCACCCGACAACCAGCTCCATCCATTACACCCGATTGCCTGCCACATGCCATCCCCATTGCATCGCAAGCCGCTATTAGAAAGTAACTTAGGTAGATTAAACCCTTACGCCCGCCATCCTCCCCCAGTTCAGTGGTTAAGCCCCCCTGCCCCGCCTCTTTTCTAGTGACCCCACTCTTTTCGAGGCGGCTCAGGTAAACCCAAGGCCCGGAACGATGTGCGAAAGTGCATTTTGCTCACTTTCGGCAACTTATCGGCCCCATGTTTGCCTAGAAATTTTACCGCTGCGGCGTCCACAGCAGCGGAAGCTCCCTTCGGAAGAGTCAGATCAAACTCCTTGGAAAGCTTCGCCAGACGGGTCACAAATTCGTTTCTGGCCAGAATCGAAGCAGCCGCAACTGCCAAATCCTGTTCCGCCTTGTGCCTCTGGATCAACTCGATTTCCCTCCCCAATCCCATCAATGCCTTTGCCACCACATCCTTGCTGGAGGCAAACTGGTCACTGATGGCCCGAACGGGCGGTGGATTCATCTGGTATTTCAGCGACATCAGGTTCTCAATCACCCGCGCATGCCCCCAGGCCAGCATGGCATTGACGCTTCTCATTTTGATGTAGAGCCGGTTATAGGCGTCGTTTCCGATCGGCACAACCGTGGTGACACATCCGGGGGTGTTCCTGATAATATCGGCCAGTTCCCCGATCCGCTTGTCGCTCCCAATAAGCTTCGAATCCCTCACCCCGGCCTCTTTCAAAGCTTTCACGACCGATTCGTTTACATAAACCCCTGCAACACAAAGGGGACCAAAGAAATCCCCCTTTCCGCTCTCGTCCACCCCAAGACGCGGCAACAGCATTTCCGGATTCAGGACCGCCTCATAGCCAAGCCGTGCTTCTTTCAGGATTTCCGGCTCCAGAACAAATTCAACAAATTCCTGTGTATTCTTTCCTTGAACAACCAGTTTTCCACTCTGGTAAAAAACCACTGTCACCTTCTCCTTTTCGCCTGCAAACAGTGCGTATGGCACCGTTCGAAAAGTAAAACTGCGGCTTTCCAGAAGTGTATGCAGAGCCTGCCCCTGCTCCGGCGTGAGCTGACAGGTGTGGGAGGTGATCGGGTTCATTTCGTCCAGACGGATTGAATCTTCGGGATTGAGCGGCGTGTTGACCTGCACCTCACGATGGCTTCATCGCCCGCCAGCCAATATCACTCCGCCACTGCGCTCCCTTGAATCGGATTCGATCCACGGCAGCATAGGCAGCGTTCCGGGCCTGGACAAGATCCCGCCCCAGGGCAGTCACCCCAAGAACCCGCCCGCCGTTGGTCACAACCTCCCCGTTTTTCATGGCCGTTCCAGCATGGAACACCTTCGTTCCGGGGATCTGATCGGCCTGATCCAATCCCTTGATGACACAGCCCTTTTCGTAGGCTCCAGGATAGCCTCCTGAGGCCATCACAACACACACGGAAACATCCGGCCTCCACCGCAGTTCAATCCGGTGGAGACTCCCGGCAACGCTCGCTTCGAGCAATTCCAAAAGATCATTCTCGAGCCGGGTCAGATAGACCTGTGTTTCAGGGTCCCCAAATCGGGCGTTGAATTCCAGCACCTTCGCCCCCTGGGCGGTCAGCATGACCCCCGGATAAAGAATCCCCTTGAAATCAATCCCCTCCCGCGCGCAACCTGCCAACCATGGATCCAGTATGGACCGCCCCACCTTCTCCAGCTCATCCCCGGAAAGAAACGGTGTCGGGGAATACGTCCCCATCCCGCCAGTATTTAACCCCATGTCCTGGTCCATCGCCCGCTTGTGATCCTGTGAGGTGGGAAACATCAGGGCCGTCCGGCCATCGCACAGTGCGTGCAGAGAAACCTCCGTCCCCTCCAGAAACTCCTGAATCACCACCGTCGCCCCGGCACTGCCAAAGGTGCGCTGCACCAGGATTTCCTCTATGGCACGGTAAGCCTCCTCTTTATTCTGGCAGATCAAAACACCCTTGCCCAACGCAAGACCATCGGCCTTCACGGCGCAACGCCCGTCCAGCGTTCTCGCGAATTCCTTCGCCTCCCCTGCATCGCTGAATGTCCCGGCCCGTGCGGTGGGAATTCCATACCTCTCCATGAATTCCTGGGAAAAGACTTTTGAGCTCTCAAACCGTGCAGCGCTTTGGTTTGGCCCCCAGATGGGAAGCCCCTCCCGTTGGAACCGGTCAACGATGCCCAGCGCCAATGGATTGTCGGGGCCTACAACTGTCAAATCCGGCTTGTGCGACCGGGCAAACTCCAGCAGAACGTCTATCTCCTCGGCCGGGATTGGCACACACTCCACCCGGCCACTGCCACAGGCAAGTTCCTCCAGACCGATGCCCGCATTGCCCGGAGCACACCACATGCGCCTTACACGCATCGAAGCGGCCAGCTTCCACACGAGTGCATGCTCCCGTCCACCCGATCCGACTACCAAAATTTTCATCGGGCGGATTGAAGCAGGATTTTACAAAGGCGCAAGAACGTTGCTCCAGTTCAGGACCGGACTTTCTCCCACTTTTCCGTGTCAGCCGACTTCAGGACTGCATCGCAAACATACTGGGTGGCGAGGGCATCCCTGAAGGTCGGGCTTGCGGGTTTGCCTGAGGCAAGCCCTTGAAGGAAGTCGGCGAATTGATGGACAAAACTGTGCTCATAACCGATCTGGAGGCCGGGCACCCACCATTTGGACATGTAGGGTTGGTCCCCATCTGTCACATGAATGCTGCGCCACCCGCGCACTTTCCCCTCATCCCGATGATCAAAATACTGCAGCCGATGCAGGTCATGCAGATCCCAGGCGATCGACGCGTTCTCACCATTGATCTCAAGGGTGTAGAGCGCCTTGTGTCCCCGCGCATAGCGGGTTGATTCGAAGGTGGCAAGGGATCCATTGTCGAACTTCGCCAGAAATGCGCAGGCGTCGTCGATCGTCACCTTCTCGACCTTGCCGGTCAGGTTGTGTGTGCGCTGCTTGATGAAGGTCTCGGTCATCGCGTTCACCTTCGTCATCGGCCCGTTCAGCCAAAGGGCCGTGTCAATGCAGTGGGCGAGCAGGTCCCCCGTCACACCACTCCCCGCAACACTCGCATCCAACCGCCACAACCCCGCCCCGCCCTGAGGCAGATCGGCCGAGATGGTCCAATCCTGAAGAAACTTTGCGCGGTAATGGAAAATACGACCCAGGCGCCCCTCGCCAATGAGTTGGTGGGCCAGGGTCACGGCCGGCACGCGCCGGTAGTTATACCAGACCATGTTCGGCACCCCTGCCTTTTCGATGGCCTTCACCATGACCAGGCCTTCAGCGCCGGTGCGGGCCAGAGGCTTCTCGCACAGGATCATTTTCCCGGCCTTGGCAGCCGCCACCGCCATCTCCTTGTGCAGATCGTTCGGACAGGCGATGTCCACCAGATCGATATCCTCCCGGGCGATGAGCTTGCGCCAATCGGTTTCATGGGAAGCGTAGCCCCAGCGTGCTGCGAAGGCTTTGACCTTGGCCTCGTCCCGGCCGCAAACGGCCTGAAGAACCGGCTCATATTCAAGGTCGAAAAAATTGGGGGCTTTGCGAAATGCGTTCGAGTGGGCCCGGCCCATGAAGCCGTAGCCAATCAATCCGATTCTGATCTTTTTCATAGCGTTGGTGTTGCCATAGAAGAACCCTTCCCCGGATTTCAATCAAGCCTTAATTGCCCCTTTCCCTGCGAAATTCCTGTCCCTGACAGAGCCCGCCGACGCGCATGGTCGATCCTGCTGCGCCCCCGGTTCAGGAGGCACGCCTGAAGCCATCGCCCCCCCCCGGAAAGGGGGGATCCCGTGAACTGCAAGTAGGGCTTGGTCCCATCGGCTGGATGTGTTACCCTGACTTGCATAGGACAGGATACAGAACTGAGCGATTGAAAGCATTAATTGATACGCGGAACCGGAAAACTGAACGGGTCTTCCTGGTCGGTGTGGAGTTGAAGACCCGCGAAGTCTGTGGAACGGAGGAATCCCTCGCGGAACTCTCCGAACTGGCCATCACCGCCGGTGGCAGAGTTGTGGGCACAGGAATACAGAAGATGGCTTCCCCCTGCGCAAGCACCTACATCGGTACCGGCAAAGCCGGGGAGTTTGCGGAGAAATGCCGCGAAGCCGAAGTGGATACCGTCATTTTCGACGATGAGTTGTCCCCGGCCCAAAGCCGGAATTTGGAACGGGTCTTCAACTGCAAAGTCCTCGACCGCACATCCCTCATTCTGGATATTTTCGCCCAGCGCGCCCGGACCCGCGAGGGCAAGATGCAGATCGAACTGGCGCAATTGCAACACCTGCTGCCCCGCTTGACCCGTTTCTGGGGCCACTTGACCCGCCAAAAGGGCGGCATCGGCATGCGTGGCGGTGAGGGTGAAACCCAGTTGGAAACCGACCGCCGCCGTGTCCAGGACAGAATCTCACGCATCGAGGATGAATTGGAAGTGGTGCGCCGCCAGCGGGGCATCCAGCGGAATGCCCGCCAGCGGAATTACTGGGCCCTGGCATCCATCGTTGGCTACACCAACGCAGGAAAATCAACCCTCCTGAACTCACTCACCGGCTCCACTGTTCTGGCTGAGAACAAACTTTTTGCCACGCTCGACCCCACCACCCGGCGTCTCCGTCTCCCCACGAATCAAAACGTGCTTTTGACAGACACCGTGGGCTTCATCCGGAAACTCCCCCACGGTCTCGTTGAGGCTTTCAAGGCCACCCTCGAGGAAGTGGTTCAGGCGGACATGCTCCTGCACGTCGTCGATGCCAGTCATCCACAGGCGGAGGAACAGATCCAATCCGTGGATGCCGTGCTCAAGGAAATCGGTGCAGATGGCAAGCCGACCTTGATGGTATTCAACAAGGTTGACCGACTGGCTGCCGATAAGACGGTGCTCACACGCTTTTTGGAGCAGTATCCCCAGGGAGTCTCCATCTCTGCCACAACGGGGGATGGCGTCCCCACCCTGATTAACGAACTCGGAAGCCGTATTCGCCCCACCCGCGAATTTCTGGAACTCGAGATACCGCATGACAGGACCGGCGTGATCGCACGGCTCCATGAAATCGGCCAGGTGATTGAGCGGAACTATGAGGGGGAGAAGGCACGGTTCAAGGCCCGCATTCCCCCACATCTGCACGAGGAGTTTGCCCAATACCTCGTCCGGGAGTTGCAAACTTCCTGATTACTTAATCACGCCCGGCATGGGAGGTTTCCCAATAGGCCGGGCGGATGGATGGGAACAGGTTGTCGCGTGACTCCAATTGCCCCAGCCACGCCTCATCCACGTTTCCGGTCTCCAGCATCTGCCAGAGTCGGTCAAAGTGTTCGAGATGCTCAATGACCCTCCGCCGCGCATAGTCCGGTGAGGTTCCCATGCGGAGAATGAATGGCCAATCGCTCGACTGCGCCAGAAGCAACTCGCGCGCAGCCTGCTTCAAGACACGGGCCGGAACACCCACCGCCTGACCGTGCTTCCGCACCAGGCCACTCATTCTCACACCGGCCTCCCGGGTGGATGGGTGAATCCAATGGTTTTTTTCATTCAGCCAAACCTTCCAATACCCATCCTCCCCCCAGCTTGAATCCGCAGGCATCCCCACCTGGGCCCTCCCCCTCCCCGAAATAAAGTCGGCCGGGGAACTAAGCACGATTTCATCCGCATACCCCTGTGCCTGCCGGGCCAATGAGTCGATAAACTCCGGCCCCTCATACCACCAATGACCGAACAGCTCTGCGTCATAGGGGCACAGGAACAGAGGTGCCTGGGGCAGAACATCGCGCAATTCCCTCGTCCTCCCCAATCTTGCCACCAGAAAGTGGTATGCATGTTCCCGGGCCGCCTCCATCGCCAGCCCTCGGTGATAGGGCTCCTTGACTCCGCCCGCACCCGTGATGCGATGATACTTCATTCCGGTGAATCCCCTCACACCCGGCGCCCCCAGGTATGGCTCCAGATATTCCAGATCCAGATCAAACCCAATATCCCTGTAAAAATCACGGTAGCGGAAGTCGCCGGGATAGCCCTCCTCCCGGCTCCAGACCTGCCGGGCGGTTTCGGGATCCCTGCCAAAAGCCAGAAGCCCGCCCGGAGTCGCCACAGGCGCGAAGTGGCCGAATTGGGGTTCGGGACGGGCTTTGACCACCCCCTGCGTGTCCGTGATGAACCACTTCAACCCCGCCTCGAGCAGCAGCGGCTCAAGCCTCTCTGACCATGCACATTCAGGCAGCCAGATTCCTTCCGGATCAATACCGAAGCATTCCCGGTAATGATCCCGGGCTGTCAGCAATTGCCCCCGCACCGCCGGAGGATGTGCGCTCAAGAGGGGCAACAAAGCATGGGTCGCAGCGCTGGTGATGATTTCGATCTGCCCCCTCTCACGCGCCTCCTTGAACCGCCGCAGCAGGTCCCCTTCGCAGCGGGTCCAAATCCCCCGCAAGACCGTCAATCTCTCATGATAAAACATCGCCACCGCCTGAAAATCCTTCAGGAAGGTGTTGCGGTGAATCTCCCGTTCTGCCAGTTCGATCAAACGGTCAAGATGCCGGCCGCACCGGATCTGGAGCAGCGGATCCCGAAGCATTGAGCATAGCGTGGGGGTGATTGTGAAGGTCATCCGTGCCCGGATTCGGTCACGGTTCCAACCATCCAACACGTTCACCAGCGGCAAATACGATTCAATGACCGCCTCGAAAAACCAGCTCTCCTCCAGAAAGCGCTCATGCTCCGGATGCCGCACGAAGGGAAGATGGGCGTGCAGCACCAAGCATAGATGCGCAGGGCTCATTGAACGGAGTCGGGAACCGGCGGCTTCAGGGATGCGCACTGCGGGTGTGCCCCCACCTCACCTGAATATTCCGTTCCCCGGCTGAAACGCATCGCGGCAGAACGCTCGTCGCCGTGCGCTGCCACGGCCACAATCGGCAACTCGTATGCCCCGTCCGGCAGGGCAAATCGATAGCTGAAGGAACCATCCGGCCGCAGGCGGATCGGGTGTCCCCCGATTGTAACGCGGGCACTGGGATCGGTGGCACCATAGACCACCAGCTCGGCATTGACCTGCAGCCAAAACCCCGGGCCGCCCGGTGCTTCGGGAGGAACCGGATTGGAGTCCGAGGAACAGCTCTCCCGAGCCGCGTGCTTGGCAGCGAGGCCCACTGAGGACAGTTCATCCCCGGCCACCACCCCAGGCTTGAGCAACTCGTTAATCTCAGCCGATCCGATCGCACTGCGACGCCCGGAGATCCGCTCCAGCAATTCGGGAAGTGCCTGCTGTCCCCCGGCTGGCCAGACGGGAGCAGTCACAGGAATCCAGGTCGGCGCTGGCAGGGTCCCCTGCACTGCGGCAGCAGGAACATCCCCTGCGAGTAAGGGATCAACCCTGGCTGCGACAGGGAAAACAGGTGCGAAGACCTCGGATGGTGGGGGTGGAATCTCCCCAGTCCCCACCGGATCCACCACCGGCATTGGCAGGGCTGGGGACGGCACCGGTTGTTCCAAAACAGCGGGAGCGGCTTCCGGTTGCGGTTGCGCAGCAACAACCGCCGGAGGCACAACCTGAGTGTGTGGCTCGACAAATTCAACCAAACCTGTCTGCCGCGCATCTCCCACCGACGGGGTGCTCACCGGTTCCGACTTCGCGAGCGAAACCCAGGCACCGCACGTTGTGGCGTAACCCAACTCGGCAACATAAGGCACTCCGGGACGATCCACATGCACAAACCAGTGCCTGGAGTCCGGGTGCAAGTGCATTTCCGAAGAAGTCGCCCCCTCCGGGACTCCCTCATGCACACGCAAAACCAGGTGTTGATCGACCGATTCCGCGTTGCAGGCCATCTGCTGCTCGAATGGCAAATCCCAGTCGGCGTAAAGGCAACGGGGATCGCGTGGAGTGAGATGCAGCGTTCCCACACTGGATTCCTGAGGGGTACCGGTCACCGGCTTGTCCAAAACCGGAAGAGTGTCTTCCCGGGGAGCAGTTCCAGCCAACACCCGCTCAACCTGTGGAGAATCACCCTCAAGCAGGATCGGCGGGACTTGAATCAATGATCCATCCCAGGAGCTCTTGATAAAAACCGGTTCGCCTTTGGGTTGGGCAGGTGAAGGAACAACCGGCGCACTCGCGACAGACGGTTGTGCCACAACCCCTGCCCCGGCGGATCGCAGAGTAGGTTCCACCGTGGCAGACCCGGCAACCAATACCTCTGTCGGGGATGCAAGCACCACGGGGACACCCGCAACAACTGGCGCATCCACACCCTCAGGGGGGGCGACCACCTTGGTCGAAATCGCAGGGGGGACACCGACAGGAGACTTCTTCCCGGGAGATATCCTCCTGCCCTTGGTGGCAGGCTTGATCGCTGCGACAACCGGTGTGACTGCGATTGGAGCGGCCTCTTTCGGTTGCACGGGAATTGGACCGGGCTCGACAACCGGTTTTGGCTTTCGGATCGCTCGCGGTTTTACGGGGGGGATCTCCGATCCAGCTTTGGCTTGAGATTTGGGGTGCTTTCCAGCCACTTTTGCGGGCTTGGCGGCAGGCTGCTTTTCCGTCTGGGCAACCGAAGATTCTGCGGCTTTGGTTCGCTTAACCTTCTTAACAGGAGCGGGAGATGGCACGACTGCAACCGGTTCAGGCTTGCTGGCTTGAGGTTTGGTTGGGACCGCCTTTGGCGCCGAAGGGGTTGGCGGGCTTTTTGTTCGAGCGGTCGGCTTCACCGTCCTGGCAACGATCTTCGCCACAACCCCGGAAGATTTTTTGGCTGAAGCACTTACCACCTTTTTTGGCTTCGCGACCACTGAAGTGGATCTCTTGGGCAACTGCCCCGCCCTGACCAGCGGGTTGACTGGCTTGAGGATGGCAGATTTGCCAGACTTGACTGCGGGTCGTTTGGCGACCTGTCGCGCCTTTGGCTTGCCGGTGGAGGATAGCGGATTTCGCGTGGGCGACTGTTTGGGACTCACGCCGCCTGCGCTTTTTGCCGGATGCTGTAACAATTTTTTCTTTCCCATAGCTTGGGTGCCGAATCCGAAGGCGGGGTAATTCCGGGTTCGGTCACCGCCAAAGACAGTAAGGCGGGAAGCGGTGTCGCGCAACCGGAATTGCATCGGCGCACCCTTCCTCTGCCCACAGCCCATCAAACCCAAACCGCACGCCACGAAGCACTTCTCAAAATCTCTCCCGGACGTGCTATTTCCCCGGATCCACCGCCTGCACCGATTCCAACTGGGAAACCACCGGCACAACCGTGGCCCGATGCTTCTCCACCTCCCTCAGCAACCCGGCGACAACCTCAGGATGGCTCCCCGCCACATTGAACGACTCACCCGGGTCGGCATCAAGATCGAATAGCAGGGGCGGTTCATGGGTGTCTGGTTTTGGCTGCCCATATCCCTTCTGGGTGAACAAATGAATCTTCCAGTGGTCCTTCCGCGCGGCAAAAATCCGGGTGCCCTTATAGAAAAACAACGTCCGGGAAGGACTGGATGCTCCTTTGAACAACACATCCCCCAAATCCACGCCATCAATCGCACGATCCTCCGGCAATTTGGCTCCGGCGAGTTTTATGGCCGTCGGGAAGATATCCAGAAGCGATGCCAGATTGGTATTCACCACCCCGGCTTTGATTTTGCCTGGCCACCATGCAATGCCCGGCACCCGCATGCCCCCATCCCATGTGCTTCCCTTGCCCTCCCGCAGGAGTCCGGCCGATCCACCCTGCTGAT
Organism: uncultured Verrucomicrobia subdivision 3 bacterium; assembly: GCA_903913865.1. Lineage (GTDB taxonomy): Bacteria > Verrucomicrobiota > Verrucomicrobiia > Limisphaerales > UBA8199 > UBA693. Next base: position 23,952 of record CAIWMU010000267.1, on the reverse strand, counting down.
CCATCACAAGCCATGGCCCATTGTCACTGCTGAAAACCACCAGTGTGTTCCCGTCCAATCCCTCCTGTTTCAAGGTTCCCAGAATCTGGCCAACGCTCCAGTCCAGCTCCTCAACCACATCCCCATACAATCCCCGGCGACTCTTCCCGCGAAACGAATCCGACGCAAACAACGGCACATGGGGAAACGTGTGTGCAAAATAGAGAAAAAACGGCTTCCTCTTGTTCTCCCTAATGAACTTCTGAGCCTCCCCGGTGTAGAGCCGGGTCAACTGGGTCTGGTCCGCCGGACGGGCCACGATGGATTCATTCCGATAAAGAGGCGAGTTCCACCATTCCGGATCCTGATCCCCCCTCCCTGGGGCGCCCTTGGGAGCCTTTGGACTGGGATCCATGTCGTTCGAATGCGGCAACCCAAAAAAGGAATCAAAACCGTGCTTCAGGGGGTGCCCTGCGGGATCGATCGACCACACGCCAAGATGCCACTTCCCCACCATGCCGGTCTGGTAACCAGCCTCTTTTAACCTCTCAGCGAGGGTGACTTCGCTCGCGGGCAAATGTCCGATGGACCGGGTCCTCAGCACCCGGAACTGGTCATGGGCCATCCCGCTTCTCACCGCATAACGCCCGGTCTGCAGGGCAGCGCGGCTGGGGGTGCACACTTCAGCAGCGGAATAAAAGTCGGTAAACCTCATCCCCTGCGCCGCCATCCGATCCAGATTCGGGGTCCGGATCGTGGGATGTCCATAGCATCCAAGGTCCCCGTATCCCAGATCATCAGCCAGAATGACAACGATGTTCGGTTTGGCAGCGGCAGAAACTCCCATGACCACTGTGACCAAGGCAATGGCGCAGCAGAGTTTCCCGAGCAGCCCCCGGCAGAGTCGCCGCAAACGCGGGAGTGTCCCTTCGTGAAGATATGACAGTTGTTTCATCATGATTCCGTTCTTTCCTCTGTCCCTAATCCGTTTTGGCCCTCTTTTTGGCCGGCGCTGCTTTTGCAGGCTCCCGCGCCCCCAGACCGGGGAATGCGGGAGGCACCAGTGTCTTATCCCACGCCTCCACCGAAGCCGCCAGATTTGCCGCCGAGTCCGGCCTGACCGCAGCCAGATCCTTCGATTCCCCCGGATCAAGACCGAGGTCGTAAAACTCATCCGCCACACCCGCCTTGCGCACCAGTTTGGAGGCCCCCTGCCGGGTGGCCCATTGGGCCTTGCTGGTCCGCCAGAAGAGCTGATCGTGGGGCTGCCCAGCTTTGTCACCCCGGAGAAACGGCACCAGGTTCACACTGTCATACACCCTGTTCGTGGGCATCGGCACCCCCGCAACAGCGAGGGAGGTCGCGAAAACATCCACAGAGCTGACCGGTTCGTCATAAGGCTTTCCGGCGGGGATGACCCCGGGCCAACGAACCACATACGGGACATGAACCCCGCCTTCATACACCGATCCCTTGGCACCGCGCAACGGGGCGTTGCTGGATCCATTGATCCCCACAGGCCCTCCATTGTCGCTGAAGAAGAAGACCAGCGTGCGATCCTCCTGCCCCGAACTGCGCACTGCATCCAGAGTCTCCCCGATCGCATCGTCCATCAGGCTCACCTGGGCCGCATACGCCCTTCGCAGGGGATTCGCAATCGAGGAGAAACGGGCCAATCGCTCCGGCGTTGGCTCGTGCGGATTGTGGGGGGCGTTGAAGGCAAGATAAAGGAACCACGGCCCGGCGGAATGGCGACGGACAAATGACGACGCCTCCGCGCCAAAGGCCAGGGTGAGGTGGTTGGTCACTTCAACCGGCTCCCCGTTCCTCAGGATGGGGACCACGTATTCCCCCCGCACATCCGGCTTCCAGTTCAGGTAGCGATGTCCGCCTCCGATAAAACCAAAGGTCTCCCCAAACCCGCGCTTCAACGGGCTGAACTCCGGTGCCGCACCGAGGTGCCATTTGCCGACCCAGCCGGTGGCATATCCCGCCTTCCGCAGGTGGTCCGGCAGGAGCGTTTCAGAGGTGGGAAGGCCCTCCAGATGGTCCGCAGGATCGTAATAGGGATTGTTCTCATGGCCGAACCGCTGCTGGTAACGACCGGTCATCAACGCCGCCCGGGTCGGGCTGCAAAACGGGTGGGTCACATAGCCGTTTCTGCAGTGCGCCCCCTCCCGTGCCAGCCGGTCGAGATGCGGGGTGGGAATGTCTTTGCATCCCTGGAATCCCACATCCGCATAGCCCTGGTCATCCGAAACGATCAGGAGGATGTTCGGACGATGGCCGACTTCGGCTGCACTACTTTGGCAGCTGCACCAGAGAAACCCGGGCACCCCCATCAGCAGGAACAAAATCAGCTTCTTCATTTTCATCCAAAATCCTTACCGGGCCACAGACACCGGAGGGGCGGGCATGAGTTCGGAAAACCTGCCCTGGTCGTCCGTTTCCACAATCCACTTATCCAGCGTTGCTCGCAACAACCTCAGTTCGGCCTGATGTTTGCCTGCCGTCGATCCGGCAAGATTGTGAATTTCCCAGGGATCCTCCTGAAGATCATAAAGCTCCTCCTCCGGCATGCGCGGCTGGCAGAGAGCTTCCTGTGGTGGGGTAAGTTTGCCCTGGCTGTGCAGTTCCTTGAGCAGGTTCCAGACCGGATACTGGCGCTCCTTGTAGGCGTTCGGCGCGAGAAAGGGGACTTCCGGAGTGAAATTGCGGATGTAGCGGTAGCGCTTGTCGCGAACGGTGCGGATGCGCATGGCCGTCTCATCACACCGGTCCCGGGCACCGAACACAAACCCTCGCGAAAGGCCCATGCGCGGGCCGAACAGGATCCGCCCCTGCATCTTCGGCGGTGGAGCCGTTCCCGCAATATCCAAAACCGTTGGAGCCAGATCGATCGATTCCAGCAACCGGTCATCCACGTTACCCGGCTTGAAATGGGCAGGCACCGGATGATTGCCGGGCCAACGGATGATCAACGGCACATTCAACCCCTCCTCGTAGCAAAACTGCTTCCCCCGCACCATCGACTGCCCGTTGTCGCCAAAAAACATGACGACCGTGCTGTCTGCCAGCCCGTCCAGTTCCAGTTGCCGGAGCACGGCTCCGACTTTTTGATCCAATTCGCTGATTTCATCCAGATAGGCCGCCCAATCCTTGCGGGTCACCGGATGGTCGGGATAATACGGTGGGATCTCCACCCGCGCCGGATCCGCGATGGCGCGCGGGGCATGAAAGGCACGATGCGTTTCCTTGAAATTGATCTGGGCGAAAAAGGGTTGGTGCCCCTTGAGATCCTGCCACTTTTCCGAATCGAACGGCTTTCCCTGATGGATGAAATTCCAATCCGTCTTTCCGGTGCCCTTGAACCCGCAATCCGCCGGAAGTTCAACCAGGTTTGCAGTGAAGTAGCCCGCATCCCGCATCCAGTCAGTGATCAGCCGCACGCCGGATGGCAGCAGCCGCTTGTCCACCGTCCTGTGCTGGTGCGCCCCGATCGTGGTGGCATACATGCCGGTCATGAAGGTCGAACGGCTGGGGGAGCAGACCATCCCGCTGTAGAACCGTGAATACCGGACACCCGCTGCCGCAAGCCGGTCCAGATTTGGTGTCACCACATCCCTGTTCCCAAAGCAGCCGAGTTGCGGCCCCAAATCCTCGGCAATCAGCCACAGAATATTGGGCTTGGAGGGCCCGGCACCCCAAGCATCGGCTGCCATGACGCAACCGATCAGCAGGCAAAGAAGCAGCAGATGACCCCGGGCGAATGGATACAAAAACAACCCTCCCGGAACCGGGGATGCGCCATCCCTACAAGCACCGCCGGTTGCCACAAGGGAATCCCGACAGCACCCTGAAGCAGGCCCCTGACTCCTCGAACAGACTGCATGTTTCATCCTCATAACTCCTCCTGTATCCAATTGGTTCCGGCGGGTTTCATGTTCGTTCCAGTTCCTTTCACGAACCACCCGCAACCGGAGCCTCCTCCACCTTGTAAATCGTCATCCCCCGGGCCTGATAGTTCAGCAGAGCTGATGGATGATCCAAGGAGCAGGTGTGGACCCAGACCCTGACCGGATCCATGCCCCAGGCGGTCTCGAGGCAACGGGTCAGCAGTTCGCCCCCCAATCCCCTGCCAATGAATTCGGGTAGCAGACCAAAGTAGGCAATCTCAACCCCACCCTCCCCGTCCCGCCGCAACTCAAAATAACCGGCCTCCCTCCCCTCCACGGTGGCCACCCAGGTTCGAAGGCTCTCATCGGCAGCATAGACGCGCCATTCGGAATCACCCCACCCGGCCTTGTCATGCCAGGTCCACATCCCGCCCACAGCCCCGTAGAAGAACCAGTTCACCGCCCCGCTCCGGTCGTTGGTCTCCATAAGTTGCAAGGGGCCCGCCGCAGGGCGGTTGGACCGCTTCACATCGGCACGGGAATGCATCTCCAGATACGTGGTGATCAGGCGATGCCCCGCACCCGTTCCAGTGTCGCTCTGTTTCGACAAATCAAGGCTCACCCCCACAGGTTGCTTCGACCAAAGCCCTCCATCAAGCACGTTCCGATCGCCGGAAACAGGCACACCAAAACCGCTCCCCGCCCCACGCACCGAACGGATACATGATTTCAGCCCAAGGCCGCCCCCCTCTCCGACCGCGCCATGGCCCTCCAACCACGCCATGATCCCTTCTTACCGCGCAGCTTCTACCGGGGGGGTGTCATATCGCTCCTCATCCCCCCGCACCAACGGACGGCCTCCCCTCTCTCTTCACAAGCCGCCCACACCCCGCCCTCAACGGATCCCCTCCGACCGCGCCAACGGCGCATCCGATGTTGACATAGAGTGCGCCGTTGGCGCGGCGGAAAGATGCCATCCGTTGGCGCGGGAAATCGGTCAACGCCCAACCGCAAGGGCTTCCCCCCGGCAAATCGGGCAACGCCCATCCTCAACAGCCTCGTCCGCACAATCGGTCAACGCCCAACCACCATTGCCCTCCCCCCATCTGCGTTAATCTGCGCTATCTGCGGATAACCCTCCCCAGCCCCGCGCCCCTGCCCACCCGAGCGGTTAATGGCCCGGTGCCGCTTCCCCTTTGGTCTTCGGTTTCGCAGGCATCTCCGGTGTCGGCGTGTCCCCCATGAGTTCCGCCACCTTCGACTCGATCGCCGCAGCCCAGACCCGGTGCCCCTCCTCGTTCGGATGCTCGAAGTCCGGCATCAGCGAGGCCCGGATGCCCCCGTCCGGCCCCAGAAACAGATGATTCACGTCCATGTAAAACACGTGCTTCCCATCGGCCAGCTTCGACACCACCTCATTGGCCTTCGCGAGCACCGCCCGCTCCGCAGTCGGCTTCTCCCCTCGCGGAAAAATCGCGAGCACCAGAATCTTCGTCTTCGGCAGCTTCTCACGCAAGGTCTGCACAATCAGCGCCACCCCGGCACCGATCTCCTCCCCCGTGTTGAACGGACCGTTGTTTTGCCCGATCATCACGATCGCCAGTTTCGGGGTAATGCCATCGATGTTGCCGTTCTGCAGACGCCACAAGACCTGTTCCGTCCGGTCCCCCGTCATCCCCGCGATCATCCCGTTGCGCTTCGCGTAATAATAATCCCACACCGGCGTTCCGTCCCACTGCCAGCTCCTGACAATCGAGTCCCCGATATAAATGAGATCGACATTCCCCTGCTTTGCGCGAGCGTTGATAGCCTCCTGCCGGGTCTTCCAGGTATCGCCCCCGCCCGGCACCGGAACAACCGCACTGTTTGCTTTCCCTCCCGGTGCCCCTGCCGTGTCGGCCGTCGCCGTCGCGATCGCCGAGCAGAATGCAACCCACGCCATCAAAACCAGCCGCACGCCGCTCTTGCTCAGCCAACTCCGTTCCCGACCGGACCACCCCGGCCATCCTAAATGCACTGCGCTGGTCGGAAACTGCTTTTGCGTCGATTTCATCGCCGGATATTCTGCTTCTGCACAAGCGGACGGCAAGCACGGTTTCGGCCTTTGTCATCTCGCGGGTTCTAAAAACCGCCAGCATTCACAAGGATGCCAGACATCCCACACGAAGCCCCCAGAGCATGCAACTCCTTGGGCTTTCGGCCGATCCGTTTTTCCACCCTTCGTGGCTTCGTGCCTTCGTGTGAGCCAATCCAAACCACGTTCACAGCCCACTGCCACCTCTGCCTGATAGGCCCGGGCCAGGCTGGCAACACGAGGTGGGTTTCCCAGATCAGTTTGCATTTGCCTTCCCGAGCCTGAGGGGTAAGATTCCGCTACACCATCATCCTGCGGCAGTGAATAACCCGCCACAGGTGCGTGCTGGTCGACCATCAAAATAATAGATAAAACGGAACCATGAATCCTACCCTCAATCGAACTGCGCTGGCCACTCTGGCTGGAGCGTTGCTGGCTGGCTCCAGCACGTTCACGGCCTTGGCGGACTACCCCACCACCGTCCTCAGTGACGCCCCCGTCGGCTACTGGCGTTTGGGCGAACTGCCGATCACCTATGGCGATCCCTACGTCGTCACCAACAGCGGCAGCCTGGCGGCCGCAGCCGATGGCGTGTTCGGCGGACTCGTTGTTCGCGAGGTTGCGGGCGCACTGGCGGGCAACCCCGATACGGCGTTTGAGTTCGCTACGGCCAACCAAAGCCGCGTCACGATGGGTAGCCCCGGCAGCTTCAACTTCACCAGCACGAGATCCTTCACGCTCGAAACCTGGGCCAGGCCCACGATTACCCCAACCGGCAGCCAGCGCCTCATCGCGAACGGTTCGTCCGGGCAGGGCTACGCCCTCTGCTTCCAGGGTAACAACCAGCTGCGGATTACTGCCTTTGGAGTGGCCGATGTATCGTCGGACGTGGCTCCCTCACCTTGGACTACCAACCAGTGGTATCACCTTGTGCTGGTACGCAGCAACACCGTGGTTTACTTCTATACGAACGGTGTTCAATTCGGCGCGTCGAAGTCCCTCGCGAACATCATCACCACCGCCAACCCGCTGACGCTGGGCCGGACCGCGGCGGGCCTGGAGCCGTTCACGGGCGCAATGGATGAATCGGCGGTTTACACCAACGTCCTGACGGCGGCCCAAATCGCCGCACATTACAATAATGGCCGGACCAATGGAGCCGGCTATGCCGGGGTGATCGTGGCCGACGGCCCGATCGGCTATTGGCACCTGAATCAGCCAAAGAAGCCGCTGGAGTCCCCCACCGTGATTGCCAACACCGGCAGTGCCGGAGCCGCCGGTGACGGGCGGGTGTTCGGTTCCCTGAACAGCGTGTTCGGTGGCGGCGGTGGGGCTGTGCCGGGAGATGCCGACACGGCGATGGGATTCAACAGCACGGATGGCAAGATTGATGTTCCTTACAACGCCGCGTTGAATCCGGCGAGTTTCACGGTGGAATGTTGGGCCCGGGTGGACGCCTGGGCGAACGTTCACCAGTCCCCCGTTTCCGTTCGCAATAGTGGCGCCACGGGCAACCGCGGTTACCTCTTATACGCCGCGCCTTACACGCTGGCCGGGGTTTACACCAACGCGCCGCGCTGGGAGTTCTGGACCGGTCCGGGCTTCAATGCCTCCGTCAGCCCCGCACCCAATGTCACTCTCGGACAATGGGCACATCTCGTGGGCACTTACGACGCCGCGTCCAAGACCAAATACCTTTACGTGGACGGCCAGCTCGTGGGCGGCGGTCTGAACGTCGCCTACACCACCAATGAAGCCATGCCCTTGCGCATCGGGGCGGGAGCCAACGAGTCCTTCGGGAGTTTCTTCATGAATGGAGCCGTGGACGAAGTCGCGGTCTATCCTACTGCCCTGGGCCAGCAACGCGTTGAGGCGCACTATGTGGCAGCCAGAGGTGGCAGCCCCGCTGTCGTGGCCGCGCCGGGGGCGTTCGCCAATCCACTTGGCCAGACCAACTGGTCGCCCTACCCGGTGATCGTAAGCTGCGTCGTCACCGGCAGTCTGCCGATGCAACTCCAGTGGTTCCATATCTCGGCCGATGGCTTGACCACCAACGCCATCCCCGCTGGCACGAATCTGGTGCTGACGCTGAATCCCACATCATCCACCGACACGGGCAATTACTACCTCGCTGCCACCAACTCCCTGGGCGGGATTGAGACTGCCCCCGCCTGGGTGGAAATCTACCCGGCAACGCCGCCGGCAATCAGCCTGGACCTGCCATCCTCCATCCCGGTTTATGTGGGCGGCACCGCCGGTTTGGACGTGAGCGCCATCGGTACTCCTCCGATCAGTTATCTCTTGCAATCCAACAGCATCACGATCGCGGTTTCCACGAATGGCTCCCTCAAGATCCCCGGCGTGAAGTCCAGCTACGCCAGCGTGAACTACCAGGTGGTGGCCACGAACATTTTTGGTGTCACCCCCAGCACCGCCTGCACCTTGCAGGTTCTGACCGCGCCGGTTTCTACTTGCGCGGCGGCCACCACGAACCTGAACCCGGCCGGCTACTGGCGCCTGGGCGAGGACATCGGCAGCACCGCCTTTGATTCTTGGAGCGGCCGGAATGGTGATTACGCTAATTCCTATCCGAACACGCTGCCCGGCGCGTTGGTCGATGATGACGACGGATGCGTCCAGGAATATGGCGCAGGCAGTTATGTGCGAATGCGCGATGCCACCACATTCAACTATTTTGGCGCCACCAACCGATTCTCGCTCGTGGCCTGGATCAAGGGCGACTCCTGGCCGGCTACGGGAGCGCGGATCTTCTCCACCCGGCTGCTCGTCGGCGCCACCGGGGGTTACGGCTTCGGCATCTGGAACGGCAACTCCTACCGTTTCACTGCGTTTGGCGTGACCGACATCGCTCAGAGCTTGCCCACACTCAATATCGGTCAGTGGTACCAGGTGGCCGCAGTATGCAGCAACCTGAATGTCTATTTCTACCTGAACGGCGTGTACCAGGGCGCCGGCAACGGAGCCGTTGCCTCCACCGGGATCAAGACATCCCCCTCCCCGCTCCAATTGGGCGGCAACCCCAACTTCTCCGCAGCCGCCGACGAGGAGCCCTTCACAGGCCAGTTGGACGAGGCCGCAGTATTTGGCCGCGTGTTGAGCACGGCGGAAATCAAAGCTCTCTACGACGCTCGCTACGGCTCGCTGGTGCCCCCCACCATCGTGCGCCAACCTGCCTCTGTGCAGTTGTTCCCTGGCGGAACGGCCCGGTTCCTGGTCGAAGCTGCGGGCAGCTCCCCGCTGGGCTACTTGTGGAAATCCAACGGCGTCGCGATAGCCGGTGCCACCAACACCACGCTCGTGGTTCCCAACGTCACCGCCGGAATGGCGGGGGCGAACTACTCCGTCACCGTCACAAACCGGGCGGGCGTGGTCAACAGCGCGAACGCTTCCGTCACCATCCTCAATCCGGCAGGCTACGCTGCCGCCGTGGTTCAGGATAATCCGGCCGGCCTCTGGCGTTTGGATGAAGCCCCGGGCAGCACGACGATCCATGACCTCTGGGGATCACACAACGGAGCGCCCATCGGTGCCGTGACGCTGGGAACCCCCGGAGCAGTCAATGGCGATGCCGACACCGCAGCCACCTTCGACGGCGTCAGCCCAACCAAAGTTGAAGTCCCCTTTGCTCCGGAGTTGAACACGACCAACTTCTCAGTGGAATGTTGGGCGCGCGTGACCGGAGGACTGGGCACCTATCGTTCCCCGTTGTCCGCACGCAACGAAGTCCAGGGTGCCAATCAGGGTGGGTTCATACTCTACGCCACCGCTGCCAACATTTGGTCTTTCTGGACCAGCGTCGGCGCGGGTTGGCAAGCCTTGGATGGTCCGGCGGTGGTGGATAATGAGTGGACACACCTCCTGGCAACCTATGACGGGACGAACAAACGGTTCTATGTCAACGGGGTTCTGGTGGGAACGGCTCCCGCAACGGTGGTTCCCAATCCCATGCGCCCGCTCCGCATAGGCGCCGGCAAGAATGAGAGCGACACCGGCGACTACTTCTTCGTGGGCGACGTGGACGAGGTAGCCGTTTATGGCTATGTGCTTCCCGAGGAACGCATGGCCTACCACTACGGACTGGGCAAGTTTGGTAACAACACCCCTCCGTTCATCGTCAGGCAGCCGGCCTCCCAGACGATCCAATCCGGCGCTACCCTCACCTTCGCGGTCGCAGCCTCTGGCAGCCCCGCGCTATCCTACCAATGGAGCCATGGGGGCAGCCCCGTCTCGGGCGCCGTCAGTCCGACACTGACCCTCACCAACGTGCCATTCTCGGCCGCTGGATCCTACTCCGTGCAAATTAGCAATGGCGTTGGTTCGACCAACAGCGACACGGTCACTTTGGTGGTGATGCCAGCTCCCACCTTTGCCAACCTGACCAACGATCTGGTGGTGCATCTGAAGTTCGAGGGTGACCCTAACGATGCTTCCGGCCGGAACAACCATGGCACCGCCCTGGGCACGCCAACCTATGTTCCGGGCAAGATCGGTAACCAGGCGCTCCGCTACCAGACGGACACCGCTGGCGGAATCTACAACTACGTCACGCTGGGTGCGCCCAACGACTTGCAGCTCAGCACGAACGTCAACTTCTCGGTGGCCTACTGGGTGAAGTTTACCGGCACCCCGGGCGACCTGCCGTTCCTGTGCACAGCCCCTAATTCCTACGGCGGAGTCGGGCTGACCTTTGCCCCGGGCTACACCACCGGAACCTGGTCCTACTACGTCGCGGGCGTCACCGGGCCGGGCGTGGGCACTGGCTATGGCATGGCCGCCGTTAACGACGGCAACTGGCATAGCTTGCTCCACACCTTCAATCGCACAGGCGACGCCGTCACCTACCTTGATGGCACGCTGGTGGACATTCGCTCCTTTACCAGTGTCCAGGATCTCGACAACGGCCAGGTCTGGAACATTGGGCAGGATACATCGGGATCCTACGCAGAAAACGGCACAGCCGACATCGATGACCTCGGCATCTGGCGCAGGGCCCTGTCGGGTTATGAGGCCGCCAGCCTCTACGCCGCCGGGCAACAAGGCCGGAGCTTCGACGCTTATGGGCCGGTCGGCCTCACGCTCCAGAAGTCCGGAGCTGACCTGGAACTGATCTGGCAGGCTGGCACGCTGCAGCAAAACAGCAACCTGAACAATCCCGCCGGCTGGACCAACGTGCCCGGGGCGTCGGCGCCCTTCTTTAAGGCCACCCCCGGCACAGGCAGCGTGTTCTACCGCGTGAAGCTCTGATTCTTCCAGACTTACGCTCCGTCTCTCATGCGACCGGGATACCCTCCCGGTCGCTTCTTTTTTCCCAGGCTGAATCGACGGGTTTGTGGTGCGGCACAGCGCCCTCCATTGCCTGGAACAGGTCAGCAGAGCGCATCTGACACTCGAATGCCACTTGCGACGTCACCCCCAGGACATATCTTCGCACGCAGTAAAAGGGTCAACCCATAGATGAGGACTCTGCGGCGGGGTGGCATCGATTTGAGGAGCGGTTGCTGTGGCGGCGCGCGAAGGAGTTGATCCGTTCACGCTCGCCCGATCGATTACTTACCGAAGACTTCCCGCACCGCCTCCAGCTTCATTTCCCTCTCCCCCCGGGTTGGGGCCATGATTCCCCCTTCGCCGAACTCGTTCCAGGCGTAAATCAAAAGCATCTTCTTTCTGCCACCTTCACCCGGTATTCCGAGTTTCGGATACTTGTCCAGAGCGGCTTTCACCCGGCTGAGGGCCGCAGTCCACGCCTCCCGGGTCGGCACCGCAAACGACGGACGCGGATCCCCCCACGGTCTGGGGTCCCATCCGCACGGGACGTATGGCACATACGGTTTGCTGGAATGCTCTGCGTAACGCAGCCAGCCATCCTGCGCATGCTGGATCAGAAGTTCATACGGATAAACCTCCGGTCGCTGAGGCAAATTGGGCATGTCCATGTAGGTGGTTACAAAGTCGAACAGCGCCACATGGTCTGGCGGGGGCACGCCACCGGGCATCACCCCGCCGGAGATGAGCGGACTTGCAAGCCCGTTCTCCCTGGCGACCCGGCGGAAGGTATCGAGCCGGGATTTGATTTTGGCGGGGTCGCCGCCATTCTGCTGGTGAAAGAAATCCAGACCGTGAACCTTGAAAACAGGCCTGCCGTCGATCTTGAGATAGCTGGCATGCTTCATCGCCGTGCACCATTCCTTGCAGGTTGCCTCCCATTCCCCCTCCGTGCCGGGACCGAATGGAGGGTGATTCACGAACTCAATGGTGAACTTCATGCGCCCGGCGTTGGTGGAGGCAAGAAAGGTCCGGAGCCCCTCGTTGAGCGGCCCGCCCTTGGGATACCAGAGAATTTGGAAGAAATCCACGCCATGGCTCGATGCGGCGACAATCTCGCGATCCATCGTCTCCTGGTTGTTATACTGCCCCAGGAGGGGGATGCGCTCCGGGTAATCCGGCCTCCAATCCCGACCGCCGGTTTCCCACTTGTTCGGCGACTCCGGCCACCATCCGGCAAAGTAGTAGATGCCGACAAGGTAATCGCTCCGCGCCGCCGTCACTTTGGCATCTGCCGCCCCGCCCGGTCGGGCTGCGGTTGCGCAAAGCAAAAGTAAAAGAAATTTCACCAATCGGCCCAGAGGAAACCAACCTCCCGGCACCCGGTTCCGGCAAACCCGGGGCTCCACTGTTTCTAACGTGTTGCTCACCACCGCAGGCTACCCGAATAGACTACCAAGCACAATCATCCCCGGCTTCGCCCCACCATGGCGATATTCCCGCAAGCACGGTGCAAACCCCGGAAATCCCACCTCAAAGCCACCGGAACACAAAGGCCTCTGTATTTTGGCATGCCCACTCTCCATTTCCCCTTCGTGTCTTCGTGTCTTCGTGTGAGCCAATCCAAAGCACCTTCCCCCCCCCTTCCGCAGATCTCCTCGATGGGCCTCGAAAGCCACTGAAATTGCGACCGCCAGCGGAACGACCCTAGTAAATCTTCGGGACGGGATCGGCCGCTGTGGTCACCGGGCGCCACTTGATCTCCCTGAACACGGCGGAGGTCTGCCAGGCTGCGATGCCCACCGGGGCCGACATTTCGATATCTCCGGGGCGGAGGGAGATCTTGCGATCCTTCACAACGAGATCGACAACCTTTTTGTCGTCCACCCACGTTTCCAGCCTTCCGGTGGTGACCCGCATCCGGACACGATACCATTGGCCGCCATCGAATTTTACAAACTTGGTGGTCTCATTCTCCGAGGCATCCATGCCGTTGATGCTGCTGATCCCCACCAGGGACCCTCCCCACCCTCCGAGGATGAGGCTGAAGTGGGAATCGTTCATCGGAAGGGTCAATCCACAGAAAAAGTCGGTTCCCATCATCCGCATCGCATCAAACGCGATCTCATAATTGGCGGTTGGGAAAGGGTTGGTCCAGTTCACCCCGGTGAAAGGGTCCCCCATGGTCAGCACCAGATTGCCAGACACCACCACCACCTGCCCATGCCCTGCAAAGGGTGTGGCCTTCCACCCGGACAGGTCCCGACCATCGAACATCTCCCTCCATCCATCCCCCTCAAATGGCGCGGGGGCTTTCGAGACGCCCGGGGGCAGGATGGGCTTGTCCGGCTCCATGTCCTCCGCCGCCTTCGCCGCCGCGACAGCGGCTGCCGCATCCGCGGTCTTCGCCGGTGAATCCCCCTTCCCCCCCCCGCCTGTCGAGCAGCCCCCCGCGAAAAGGGCTGTCGCAAGGAGTAAAACCAGACAACCGGCCATGGAAAAAGCGGGGGCTTTGATTGACGCATTGCTCATAGTTCGTTGGCATAATATCGTATGGATCGTCGCCCACAAGGGCGAGCACTGTTTTGACCATGAGCATTCCAGGATTCTTGAAGGAAAAACCGGATGGGGTCGTGATGGCGATCAAATTGACGCCTCGCGCCTCGGCCAACCACATTGGAGAAGCCCTGGGGGATGAAATCCGGATCAAGGTCACCGCCCCCCCGGTGGACGCTGCCGCGAATGAAGCCCTGATCCGCCTCCTGGCCGAAAAGCTCGACTGCCCCCGCAGTAAGCTGGAGATCACCCGAGGGCAGACTTCCCGCCATAAAACGGTCACAATCTGGGGCATGACCGCTGAAAAAGTCCTGAAGCAGCTCGGTTTGTGATGCTTGAGACGATCCACTCCCCCTGACATGCCAAATCGATTTCCCCTGAACGAAATGCGCCTGAAGCCCGATCCTTTTCAGGGCCTCCCGGTAAAACTGTCACGCGGATTTTTCCTTCTGTTTCTGGCGCAAGCCCTCCTTGTGTCCCTCCGCTGCTGGCAGGCCCGCCCGTGGTTTCCGGAGGCGCAGTGGCCGGAAGGAGTCCTGCTGCTACTGGGGACCGCAACCGTTATCACCACCCTCTCCCGTTCCCTGCCGGTCCAGAATCTGGCCGGATCCTGCGCCATCATCGGAGTCATCTCCGCCCTGTTCCATTATGTTGGCGCGTTATCCTCCATTCCCTTCGGCCCCTACACCTACACGCGAAACGCAGGGCAGACCCTCATCGATCCCCTGCCGGGATCCATTCCCCTGCTCTGGGTGCTCATCGTCCTTTGTTCCCGGGGCGCTGCAAGATCCGTGTTGCGCTATTGGCGGTCGAAACCGAACTACGGCTACCGGCTCCTGATCGCGACACTAGCGCTGATCCTGTGGATGGATCTCAGTCTGGAACCATTCGCTTGCACCATCAAAGGCTATTGGCTGTGGTCCGTCACAAAACTGCCTCTGGCATGGTATGGCGCACCCCTGGTAAATTTTCTGGGCTGGCTGCTGGCGGGTGGACTCATTGTTGCCTTTTCCACACCGTTTCTCCTATCCAAAAGTCCGGCACCGGTGCCCGCCGAACATATCTCGGTCGGCGTTTGGTGTGTCCTTCAACTCCTGATGGCAAATGCCTTCGTTTCACACCGCCTCTGGCCTGCAGCGGTAGCCGCCATCGCGGGGGCAATCCTCGTCGGTTCCTCCGCCTTCTGGTCCTGGTGGAATACCCGCCGGGCAACCCGCCCCTCGCCCCGAAAGGAGTAGTTCCTCGGAACCGGTCACGGACTATCGGCTTCGCTTTCGCGGGTCAGGGTCAGCTGCGCTGCCCTGCTCGAATCCGTCCGGTCCACCCTCAGCTGATGGCCTCCAACTGAGATCACGTCACCCACCTTCGGAAAGCCACCAAGACGCAACGTCACCCACCCGCTCACCGTCGAAATACCCTCCTCCGCCAGAGTCTGCCCCAACAACTCTTCCAACTCATGCAAAGGAAGGGCACCTGAGACATCCCAGGTTGAATCATCCTTCCTCACCAGCAACGGCTTCTCCTGATCAAACTCATCCTGAATCTGGCCCACCAGTTCCTCCAGAATGTTCTCCAGTGTCACCATCCCAACCGTTCCACCATATTCATCCACCACAATCGCCAGGTGCAGCTTCCGATCCAGGAACAGCCGCAGCAACTTTTCAAGCCGGGCGGTCTCCGGCACATAAATGACCTTCCGCGCAACCGGGGTCAGTTCTGCCGCAGTGGCCACCCTTGAGCGCATGGCGAAGAGATCCTTGATATGAATGACCCCGATCGACTGGTCCAGATCCCCATCCCGGCATAGCGGAAAGCGCGAATACCGGGTCCTTTCAGCCACATCCAGGCATTCAGAAATGGCAGCTGCCGTGTCCAGCGGCACGATCTCCTGGCGCGGCCGCATCACCTCCCTGACCAGTCGCCGCCTCAAATCCAGTGCATTCAGCAGGATCTCCCGGCTCAGGGCGGTTGCGCCGTTCCGCTTCAACCCGGCGGCCAGCATCAGTCGCAACTCATCCTCCGAGTGTCCACCCTCCCCCTCCGCCACCGGCTTGATCCCCACCTGCAACAGCAGCCATTGCGAAAACAGGTTCAACACCACGACAAAGGGATAGGAAATCCGGTAAAACCAAAGCATCGGATAGGCAATCCAAAGTGTTGTTGGCAGTGGTTTTTGAATCGCTAGCCACTTCGGTGCCTGCTCCCCGGCGCTGATATGCAGAAAGGTCAGCGCCGAGAACCCGATCGCGAACCCCAGCACATGCCGCACCTGGTCCGATTCAATCCCCACCCAGGCAAATACCGGGGCCAGCAACCCCGTGAACACCGGCTCCCCTATCCACCCGAGTCCGAGGCTCGCCAGGGTGATCCCCAGTTGTGCCGCGCTCAGGAACGAATCCAGCCGGTGCAGGATAAACCCCGCCAGCTTTGCCCGCCTGTCCCCGCCTTTGATCAACGGCTCAAGCTGCGTGTCCCGCACCTTCACCAGGGCGAACTCGGCCGCCACAAAGAAGCCGTTCAGCATCACCAGCACCAGAACCGCCCCGGCGCGCAACCCAAGATTCATCGTCTCATTCGCGGCCATATCAGAGCGAAACCTCCCCGAAGATGGGCCTCAAGACGTCCTGCAAACCCAGAATTCCGATCTCCCGCCCATCCCGCGACAATACGATGGCGAGACGGATTCCACCCCTCTGCATCCGCCGGAGCGCCACCTCAAGATGCGAATCCTCCTCCAAAAACAGTGTTGGCCGCAAAAACTCCCCAACCGTGCGTCCCGGTGCAACATTCTGTCCGAACAGCAGATCATCCAGAGCCAGCAACCCCACGATCCTCACCACTCCCCCACGGGTTTCCGACACCGGAATCCGGCTGAACCGCTTCCCCCTCGCCAGCACCAGCACCTCCTCCACCCGCATCTGGGTCGGCACCATCACCGCCTTTTCCAGTGGTGTCATCACCTTGCTCACCGTCAGGCTCTGTAGATCCAGCACACGATTGATCAATGACCGTTCCTCGGAACTCAACCCCTGCGCCGACTCCTGCATCACCAAACGCAACTCCTCACGATTACCGAACAGGTATCCCTTGAACGTCGTGCCTCCCCGAAGCCTGAGCAACAGTCCCGAGCACCACTCCACCAGCCACACCAGCGGACGCAAAATCCAGTGAATCACCTGGAAGGGACGCGCCGAAAGAACACACAACCGGTTCGGAAAAGCCCGGAACAGCATCTTCGGAAGCAGATCGAAAAAGGCGAACAGCAGCAACACTACCAGCCCGAAAAACAACCCGAACCCCAGCCTCCATCCACCCAGCCACTGCCTCAGAAAAAACGCCAGCACCCAGAGCACATAAACATTCGCAAGCGTGTTCCCCACCAGAATTGTCCAAAGAAAATTCTCCGGACACTCCAGAAAACGATGCAGCACCCCTGCGGAGGACTGCCCAGCCCGCAGCTGCTGCCGAATCCTCAAGCGGCTCAGTGCAAAAACCCCAGCCTCCATCCCGGAAAGCAGGAACGAAACCAGCAGCGCGACCACGAGTCCGACCCAAAACAATCCCCCGCTCATGCCGCCCCCCCCGAGTGAATGGGGTCAGTCCTCATCTTTTTTTGTCGTTTAAAAAAAGTGAGGACTGACCCCTGAACGGGAAATCGGTCAACGAGCTTGGAGAACGCGCCACCCGTTTCGTTGGGTCGTTTGGAAGAACTGACGACTGACTCCTCCCGGGAAACCGGCCCACTCCCTTCGCCCCCGCCCTTGGATGTCTCGACCAGAAGTTCCCGCACCCGCCGTTCCTCTACAGCCACCGCCGTCAATTTCAGCCCCCGGTAGGATGCTGAATCCCCCAACCCGGGCACCACATCCAGCAGCAGCGTCAGCAAGCCCCCCATTGTTTCCACCTCCGGCACCGTGCCGATCCCGGGGCATACCCTGCGGAAATCATCAATCCGAACCGCACCGGATACCCGCCACCGCCCGGCGCCAATCTCCTTCAACACCATCCCTGCCAGCCCCGTATCCGGGCGCACCCTGCCGATGATCACCTCCAGAATGTCCTGCAACCCAACCACACCGGCCGTGCCCCCGAACTCATCCAAGACGATCGCCAGCCCGCGACCCTGCCGCTGCAGGCTGATGAACAACTGCAGCAGATTCATCGATTCCGGCACAAACGAGGGAAAGTCAATCACATCAGCCAGGTCCCCCTCCGGATTCAACAGGAACGCCCGCGTGTTCAGCACCCCCACGATGGTATCCGGGGATTCATCATAAATCGGCAAACGCCCATGCCGGTACTTCCTCGCAGCCGCAACCATCTCTTCGATCGAAAGGTCATCCGGAATCGCTGCCAGCAAAGACCGGGGCCGCAAAACATCCTTCACAGTCCTGCGGTCCAGTGAAACAATCTGCAGGATGATCTCCTTCTCCGAAAGCTCCAGCGTGCCGCTCTGGAAAGCCAGCTCCACCAGCTCCTGATAATCAGCATCCGTCAGGGCAGATTGTGCATCCCCCGCTCCCGGGTTCCTCGCCCCCGCCCCCTCGGCCCTTTGACCAGCCTTCAGGGTGCGCGTCCCCAAACGGATGATGGAAGAAAACATCCACTCCGAAACCCGACACAGCGGACCCGAAAACAACATCATGAACGTAAGCGGACGCGCCAACCGCAACGCCCAAACCTCCGGACGCCGCACCGCCAGGGTTTTCGGCAGCACCTCCCCTCCGACGAGGGACAGCACCAGCAACCCCGGCACCGAGAACATCCAGGGCCAATCCCCGCGCAACCCCATCCAGAAACAAACCGCCAGCATCGCCGCCAGCGCAAAAGAATTTCCAAGGGCGATTGTGGCGATCAGCACCTGCGGATTCGCCAGCAGCGAGGCCACGATGCCACCCTTGACCGGGTTTCTCTCCGCCAGAAGCTTGACCTGCCAGGCACCCAATGAGAATAGAGCCGTTTCAGCCAGGGCAAAAAAAAAGCTCGCCCCGGTGAAAACCAGGACGCCTGCCGCTGCCAGAATGTTGGCCGACCCCATGTCTCCAGAATACATAACACCAGCCCCTCAAGCAAGGCTCCCCGCCACCCATCCCATCCCCCCAGCTGCGACAATCTGCGCCATCTGCGGGAATCCCCCCGAACGCCATGGGGTCAGTTCTCATCTGTTCAGACCGGCCCTGCCGGGCTCAACAGTGACCGGACTGATCCCTCGCGGGAAACCGGTGAACGCCCCGCCAAACAGCCCTCCCCCATCTGCGCATCCACACACACCATTCGCGTTCATTGGCGTCCATTCGCGGTTCTCCCCGTCCTGGCGCCTTTGTGTGAGCCAATGAGCCATCCGGTTGAGCCAAACGTGTTGGTTTCAAAATTTGGTAAATTCATGTTTGCTTTTTCCCCCGGCGCACCACAAACTAAGAGCTCTGGTTCGGGGCGTAGCGTAGCCTGGCTAGCGCGCTTGTTTCGGGTACAAGAGGTCGTGAGTTCGAATCTCACCGCCCCGACCATTTTTTATTCGCCTTTTCCCTCCTCCCTTCTTCTTGATGACACATTTATGACAATTCAAGCCATGAAATGGCCAGAATTCCTTTCACTGTAGGGGTGCATGGCACTCTTCGACTCAGTCGCAAAATCCACATACAGTCGGTGGGTGTCACAAAGCGCAGGTTTTGAGCAGCATCACCAGGCATGTGCTTCCAAATTGGTCCCCTGGCGTTTAATCCAGGGGAACATCCGGGAAGTCAGTAAACTTCGAGTCTGGTGCACTCTCGTTTGAAGAACCCAAAGACTTCCGGATGCCCGTGATCCGAAGGGATGTTCTGGAACAAAAATATCCGATTTCCACGCCGGTAATAAGCCGGCAGGACCAAATCCTGAACAAACGAGCGGTAAGCCTGGTGATCGAACTAATCGGCTTGGTGCCAATAAGCGTATCTTGCTGGACGGAGTTCCACAACCCCGAGGACCTTCCGGGCGTTGCGCCCGCCACGGAAGCGAATTTTCCCCCCCTTGGGTTACAGGGAACCCAGGTCTGACGAAGGGTGAAGCTTTGATAAAATGACACCTCATCGGCGCTAACGACCTCCGCCCCTGGGGATGTATCGCCTACTTCAGACTCGGAGAGAAGTAGCGAATCGATTCTCTTTGGGCCGGGGAATCGCTCTCCACCAACCGGGTGATGGGTCGTTGCACCGAAGAACCGAGCTTGTGAAGGACTTCACGGGCGTGTCCGGGGTGGCAGCCCGCGCAATACTGCATTTATTAAATCATAATTTCTTTGGGGTGCCTTGCAGGTAGTCGAACCTAACGCGAGCAACGCTTTGAAAGCTCATCCCAAAGTATGATGGGAAAGGAAGGGGGACGAACGTATGCTCCCATCCTCGGAAGCAATCCAGCCGTCTTTGCAGGGGTGCTTTTGGCCAACTCTCAGAAATCGCCCTACACGCAAAGTGAGACCCCCTTTATGTGGCGTCAAGAAGGCCCCTTGATTGTCATGAACCGACAGTAGCGGGTGTAGCTTACGTCCAAAACTACATGATAATTGCTGCGCCTGTCAGGTGAAGCACGGAGCATCGCCCGGTATAATGCCCATCCAGATAAATCCAACGCCGCCAAGAGCACAAGCCAACTCGTCTGTGAGGGACAGTGAAGGCCTACCGCGCCTGTAACACAAAGCAGGTCAGGGTACCCCGATCGATCGGTGGACACGGCTTTATTGCATGCGTTTAATTCGGCTATGTACTCTTATTAGCGCAACGCTAAACACATCCTAAACTTTTCTTTGGCAAATGCTAAAAGCCTGCTTGACAAATCACTACAAAAGGGATATATCAATGGTTGCTTAAGGATATTTGTTTGATATGAGTGTTGAATTCTGCACAGATACAGAGCTAGTGAGTTCTGCTATCCTGATGACAGCCAACGTTTTATATCAAGGAAACACCCTTACGCATCAAGGTATGCTGCGTGAAGTTGGAGAACCTTATGGCCGAGCTTCTGGAATAGCCCTGACCTGTTGGAATTGCCCTGTTGGTGGGGTCACCATTGCCACCAAACCGCCGGAGATGACTCCATATTGTTTCGGAACCGTTTCCAGTCAGTCAGGAGTCGCAACCATCACAAGACCCACAACCACCCTCAACGGCTCGACTGCCGGGCGACCCTCTGCCCGCTTGCGCCGCCGGACCACACCTGATATATTCCGCCTGTGGAGGAAAATAGGAATCGACGAAAATTGCAGGATGCTCGGAGCGCGTGCTCCCAGCCGCAGTTTGCTCAGCCGCCCGCCCATAGCCGGGCCTCGATTGGCGGGCAACAATCCACAGTCCCAACAGATTGGCCTACAGGCACATGCAGCGGACGGAACCCGGGTTGCCAACCCTGGGTTTCACTCTTTACGGCACCGGGATAGATACGCCCGATTCGTCCAACCAACCCCGGTTAACACCTCACCCATTCACATATGATGCAACCAATGCTTTCCAAGTTGCTCCGGCGCGCTTGTTCGGTCGGAGTTCTATGGTTGTTAGTTGTTTTTGGTGGCCATTCCACCGGAAGGGCCCACGACTTTTTCGTGGAGAACACCAATGACTCGGGCCCTGGCAGCTTGAGAGACGTGATCACGCAAGCCAGCAGCATCACCAATCTGGCCGACAACAATACAATCACGTTTGCCACGACAGGCGTCATCCGGCTGGAGACGAAGCTGCCATCGCTAACGAAAGACTTCATTATTATTGGGCCGGGAGCAACGAATCTCGTCCTCAGCGGCCAGCAAACCAACACCCTCCTTTGCGTCCAGGCCAACGCCCGGGTGGCGTTGTCGGGGTTGACATTGGCGGATGGGTTTGGGACTTCCGGGGGCGGGGCGATCACGAGCCATGGGCTGCTTACTTTGCAAAACTGCATTCTTACCAACAACACAGCCAATAACGAGGGAGGCGCCATCTGGAACGAAGGCTCACTGGTGCTCGACGGTTGCACGTTTGTGAGCAATAGCGTTGTCGGGTGGGTAGGGCGTTCGGCCGCTTATACGAACGACCCGCCGGCCGAGGTCGGATTCGATGGCATGGGCGGTGCGCTCTTCTGTGTGGCGGGCAGCGCCCGTCTGACCAACTGCACGTTTTCCGGCAACGCTGCCATCGGTGGAAAGGGTGGCAACAGTGTGCAGCGCGGGGGCGCAGGCACGGGTGGAGGCGGGTGGGGTGGAGCCATCTATTTTGAAGACGGCCTGCTGATGCTTGTCAACTGCACCCTCACGGAGAACCGGGCCCAAGGCGGCACAGGTGGGACTGTCCAGGGAAACCTGGGACCTGATGGGCCGAACGGCTTCGGCGTCGGTGGGGGCTTCTTCTCCTCCCAGGACTTCGGCAATGTTCACATCCTTAACACCATCATCGCAGGCAACTCGGTCGCCAACCACACACCCGACCTGCGCGGTGATCTGATCAGCTTGGGCGGCAACCTGGTTGGGAACACCAACGGGATGACCGCCATCCTGCTCACGAACGATATCATCAACATGCCGCCCCTCCTTGGCCCATTGCAGAACAATGGCGGCCCGGTGCCCACACATGCCATCTCCATGAACAGCCCGGCCCTCGATTCCGGCCTAACGAGCGGGGCCGCACCGCTGGATGCCCGGGGAACCATTCGCCCGCAAGGCCAGGGTGTGGACATCGGGGCCTACGAGTGGGGCAACCAAGCTATCACCTTCCCGCCGATCCACGACACGACCTACGGGGCCGCGCCGTTTGAGCTGAATGCTTCCAGTTCCTCCGGGATGCCGGTCACCTTCACGATTCTCAGCGGTCCTGCCCATTTGTCGCCCACGAATAGCCGCCTGCTCATCATCACTGGTGCCAACGCCGTCACAGTGGTGGCCTCCCAAGCAGGTAACGCACTCTATCTCCCTGCCCCAAACGTCACAAACTCCTTCATCGTGAGGCCGGCAAAGCTCCTGGTTTCCGCTCCTTCCATTGTGACCCGGGCCTATGGCGAAGCAAATCCCCACTTCAATGGGACGCTCACAGGCGTTGTATACAATGATAACATCACCGTTGAGTTCATTTCCGCGGCCTCGACAATTGCATCAGCCGGTGTCTATGGTCCTGCCACCCCCTACGCCATCACGCCGCAACTCGATGATCCCGACGGCCGGTTGGTCAACTACACCGTGATTTCCACCACCGGCACTCTGACGATCACGAAAGCTGCCCTCGCACTCGAAGTCACAGCCAATAACGCTTCGCGACCCTACGGCGCCCCCAATCCGGCCTTCACCGGAACACTGAGCAACGTGCTCAATGGGGACAACATCACCGCCGCTTTCATCTCCACGGCCACGACCAATACCCCCGCCGGTGTCTATGGCCCGGCTTCGCCTTATGCCATCACGCCGCAACTCTCTGATCCCGACGGTCGGCTGGTCAACTACACCGTGATTTCCACGGCCGGCACCCTTACCATCACGAAAGCTGCGCTGCTACTCAATGTCTCGGCCGACAACGCCTCGCGGCCCTACGGCGCGCCCAATCCCATCTTCACCGGAAGCCTGAGCAACGCGCTGAATGGGGACAACATCACCGCCACGTTCATTTCTGCGGCTACGATCAATACTCCAGCCGGTGTCTATGGTCCGGCTTCGCCCTACGCCATCACGCCGCAACTCTCTGATCCCAACGGCCGACTGGTCAACTACGCCGTGATTTCCACCATCGGCACCCTTACCATCACGAAAGCTGCGCTCCCGCTCCAGGTCACGGCCGATAACGCCTCACGTCCCTACGGCGCCCCCAATCCTGTCTTCACCGGAACCCTGAGCAACGTGCTCAATGGGGACAACATCACGGCCACCTTCATCTCCTCGGCTACGATCAACACCCCCGCCGGTGTCTATGGTCCGACTTCGCCCTACGCCATCACGCCGCAACTCTCTGATCCCAACGGGCGGTTGGTGAACTACACCGTGACATCCACCGCCGCCACTCTCACCATCACGAAAGCGACGTTAACCCTCTCTGGCACAGCCAACAACGCCTCACGTCCCTACGGCGCGCCCAATCCTGTCTTCACGGGAACCCTGAGTAATGTGGTCGATGGGGACAACATCACCGCCACGTTCATCTCCTCGGCTACGACCAATACCCCCGCCGGTGTCTATGG
>CAIWMU010000266.1 GCA_903913865.1 uncultured Verrucomicrobia subdivision 3 bacterium | reverse complement strand
TCTTTGAAACACCCGCTGACTTGTGCTCCAGCCTGTTTCATACCTTCGCAGACATGCAGCGCCATCCGGAAAAACTCCTGGGCATCCTTCGTCCGTTCTCTTGATGCCTATATGTCCCGTTATTTATGCGCACATGTATAGGGCGCGAAGCACGCCACGGTGGAAAAACCTGCGGGACATGGGTTGGGACATTTGCTGTGGGTCGGTTATTTTGAATCGTTGCCGAAGAATTTCTCGCGGCCGACGAGATACAGGAACAGGGCAATCAGCAGGAACGGAATCAACGCGAGGGAATCAGCATTCGTTCCGGAGAAAAACGGGTTTGAAGCACTCGCCCACTGCGTGATGCGGGCATCCGCATCCCCCATGACTCCCGCCATGAAGGCGATCAAAATCCCCGCAATCGCACCCCCGGCAATATAGCCACTCGCGAGCAACACCCCTGGGCTGCGATCGCTCTCGGCGGCCAATTGGGCCTCGTCCAGCTGGCGGTGGGCCAGGCGGCCACGCATGCTGCGATCCACAAGCCACCGGATCACACCACCCGCGAACACCGGCACGGAGGATGAAATGGGCAGGTAAACTCCCACCGCAAAAGCCAGCGAGGGTATCCCGCTCAACTCCAGCACAAGCGAGATCATCACACCGAACAGCACCAGTGCCCACGGGAGTTCACGATCCAGAATGCCCTTGATGATATAGCTCATCAACGTGGCCTTGGGTGCATCAAACTTGCGCACCTCCGACCCGTCCGGCCGGGTCTTGTGTGACCCGTTGATACCGGGGTCCACCAGATAGACCGCCGCTCCCGCATCGTTCACCAAGTAGCGACCGGCAGGACCTCCCTCATTGCTGGTCTTGTGCCAGGAACGATAGGCGTGGGTATCCCCCTTGAACTGTGGCCCGGCGAGCACCTCGGGAGCGCCAAATCGGGCATCATTCGGCGCAACAAGCCCGGGCGCAACCTGCGCAGCGGGCAGGTAAACGGTGGCCGTCTGGTTCAGCGCGAGCAAAATGGGCCCCAGCACCAGCGCACTGGCCGCCGCCCCGATCAAAATCGCAATCTGCTGATACCTCGGCGTCGCCCCGAGAAGAAAACCGGTCTTCAAATCCTGCGAGGTCGTCCCCCCGTTCGAGGCGGCGATGCAAACAATCCCGCCCACAGAAAGAGCCGTGACGTATGCCGCCCCTCCGGTCTTACCGATCACGAGGAAAATCAGGCAGGTCAGCAGCAACGTTGCCACCGTCATTCCAGATATCGGATTTGAGGAGGATCCAATCTCCCCGGTCAACCGTGATGAAACCGTCACGAAGAGAAACCCGAAGATGACGATCAAAATCGCACCCACAATGTTCATCTCCAGGGTGCGGGCCGCAAGAATCCCAAGAATCACAACCACACAGCCGATCATCACAAACTTCATCGACAGGTCGCGATCGGTCCGGATGGCACGGGCGCGAGTGCGCGCAGCAGCCGCCCCGAAATCGGCCAGCCCGGTCTTTAACCCGTGCCAGATCACCGGAAGGGACCGGAGCAGACTGATGATGCCTCCCGCAGCCACAGCCCCGGCACCAATGTATAAAATGTATGCCCCGCGGATCCCGTTCGGATCCATGTCCCGGATCGGCACGATGCCCGGCGCAACCGGTGTGGTCATCCCCTGCCCGAAAAAGGCGATCAGCGGGATCAGAACCAGGTAGGAGAGCACACCCCCGGCAGCCATGATGCAGGAAATCTTCGGTCCGATGATGTATCCCACCCCAAGCAATTCGGGTGAAATCTCAGCAGAAACGGATCCCCCCTTCAAGGGCGCCCCGAAGACCTTTTCAGGCGTGTCCTTCCACAGTTTGAAGGCACTCATCAGGGTCTTGTAAACCAGGCCCAGACCAAATCCCGCGAAAATCGTCGCCGCCTTCGGCGCGGCCTGGGCCTGCTCGGCCACCTGCCCCCCGCTGCTGGCCGCCGCCCTGGATTCCTCATCCGCTCCGGCCTTCAGCACCTCCGCACAAGCCGTTCCCTCAGGATATTTCAACTCCTCGTGCTGCTGCACGATCAGTGCGCGCCGCAACGGGATCATCATCAGGATTCCAAGCAATCCTCCCAGGAGCCCCACAAGCATCACCCGCGTGATCTCCAGATCAAACCCCAGAATCATGATCGCCGGCATCGTCACCCCAAGCCCGAACGCGATCGATTCCCCGGCCGACCCTGCCGTCTGAACGATGTTGTTCTCAAGGATCGTGGCATCCCGCCCGCCCATCTTCGACCAGAGCCGGAACAGCCCCAGCGAAATCACTGCCACCGGGATGGAGGCACTCACCGTCAAACCCACCTTGAGCACCAGATACAGCGAGGATGCCCCGAAGACCATCCCCAGCAGCGTGCCCAGAATCAGGGCGCGTGGAGTGAACTCCCGCAATTGGGCTGAAGCGGGAATGTAGGGCTGCGGTTTCGATGCGTTGGATGTTTTGTTGGCGGCCATGGTGAAAGTATCTCAGGTTGGAAGATCAACGAACACTCATCTGCGGTGCTTTGCGAGGAATCCGGCATCTGTTCCTGCCAGATCGGCCCGGCGCTGGCTGGCGAGCAACCTGCCATAAACAGTCGCATCCCGGGTCGTCATCTCCAGGCGTTGGAGCAGGCCGTCGCTGACCACCTTGCCGGACTGGACATCCCCCTTTTCAATAAAGGAAACTCCGTAGGGCAGAGTCCAGGCATAGCACTGCCGGGCGGTGGTGCGGATGTCATCGATCACCGTCAACCCCTTCTCATGCGAGGCCACGACCGGCACAAACAGCTTGCCCGCAAATTCCTGCCAGAAATGGTCCAGAAAGTTTTTCATGGCACCGCTCATCCCGCCATGATAATCGGGTGTCCCGAGCAGGAACACATCCGCCTTGGCCACCCGGGCCTGAAGCGCCGGAAAACCGGGCAGACTCCGGGCGCTGTCCGGATTGAACAGCGGCAGAGGCTCCTCCAGCAACTCGAGGATGTCCACAGCGCATCCCGCAGCAGTCATCGCTGCAGCAGCGTGACGGATCACAACCCTCGTGACGGATTCCTTCTTGAGGCTCCCCGTCACGGCCAGAATGTTCAAGACAGGTTCACTCATGGGCTCACATTCCCGGCCCGATGACCGAGTGCAGAAGTTTTACGAAAAGGTAGGCCAGCCCGGCGCTCACCGGCAGGGTCATGATCCAGGCCCAGACCATCCGCTCAACCACACTCCATTTGATCGCATTGAACCTCTTTGCAGCACCCACACCCATGATGGCCGCAGAAATATTGTGGGTGGTCGAGACCGGGATCCCCAGGTTGGTCGCCGCCAGAATCACCGTCGCGGAACAGGTTTCCGCAGCAAATCCATTGATAGGGTGCAGTTTCACCATCTTGTGACCCAAAGTTCTCGTGATACGCCAGCCGCCCACCGCTGTTCCGGCCGCCATCGTCAGGGCGCAGACCACCTTGATCCAAGCCGCAATCTCTGTCTCATGACCAACCCCGGGAGTCGGGGTGTGGAGGAATGAAAGCCATCCGGGCAGGTTTTCGAGCTTGCCCGCCTGGGTCGCCCCCAAAAGGCTGAGCGCAATAATACCCATCGTCTTCTGGGCATCGTTGGTTCCATGCATGAAGCCCATCGCCCCGGCACTGAAAATCTGGGCCCTGCCAAAAAAACGGTTCACCGGGGTCGGCCTTGCGTTGCGGAGGAGCCAATACAGCAAGCCCATGACTCCAAATCCCAGAACCAATCCGATCACCGGCGATGTCACCATGGGTAATACCACCTTCCAAAGCAGCCCCTTGCCGAGATACCAGTGCTCCGCTGAGGGTTGCGACCAGATGATGGCGTGAAAGTTGTTCCCGGAAGCCGCCACCGCCGCTCCGCAAAGCCCCCCGATCAAGGCATGGCTGGAACTGGATGGCAACCCGAACCACCAGGTCACCAGATTCCATATGATGCCTCCCAGCAGGGCGCAGATGATGATCTCCGAACTCATCGAGATCACTTTGGAGTCGATCAACCCCGAGGAGATGGTCTTGGCAACAGCCGTGCCCCAGAGCGCACCCGCAAGGTTTGTGGTGGCGGCCAGAACTATCGCCTGACGGGGGGTGAGCACCTTGGTGGAGACCACCGTGGCGATCGAATTCGCCGTGTCATGGAACCCGTTGATGTATTCAAAAACGAGCGCGATGAAAATGACCGTGAGCAGCAGGGTCATGGCTTAGGAGTTTTTCAGAACGATCTGGGCCACCATGTTTCCAGCATCCCGGCACCGGTCGATGATCTTTTCCAGCAACTCAAAGAGGTCCTTCAGCACGATCACCCGCACCGCGTCGTATTTTCCACTGAACAGGTCCTTGTAGAGGTCCATCATGTGGCTGTCGGCCTCGGCTTCGATGCACTGCAACCGGTCGTTCAACTCCTTCACCTTGTCCAGATTCGTGCTGTCCCGGAGGCATTGGACCAGCTCGACCACAATGTCGGTGGCCTGCTCCAGAAGTTTGATCTGCAGGGAGAAATCCACCCCGCGGGCATGCTGCGGGGCCAGCATCACCCGCTGGCTGAATTTCTCGACGGTTTTCGGGATTTTATAGATCGCGTTGGAAAGCCCCTCGATGTCTTCCCGTTCAAAGGCTGTGACAAAGGTGCTGTAAACCGCCGAGCGAATCTCGTTTGTGATTTCCTTGTCCTTCTGGCGTGAATAATTGAACTCGTTGGCCGCGGGCGGGTTGTCGATATCCTTCCCCAGCTTCACAAGGGTCTGCACACTCTTGCGGGCTTCCTGGGCACTTGATTCCAGCAATCCAAAAAAACGGTCTTTCTTGCCAAAAATACGCTGTAGCGAAAACATGCAAGGTTATAGTCAGATGCCACCCCCCGATGCACGCAAAAAATTCCCCGCCAATCCGCACCTTCCCCCCGCAAACACCCCGGTTTTGCCATCCATTCACCGGGAATCCTTGCCTCCAGATCGAGTCAGGGTTGCGCTTTCCCACCCTCCAGCCGCCGGGCTTGTTTCTTTGAGACCGGCTCCGACACCTCCGGTTGCGCAGGCTCAGGCCCATCGCTGTCGCCAGCAGTGCCGCCCCAAAGGGGACGCACATTCCCCTCGTTCCACTCATTCCAAAGCCCCTGCAACTCCTGGACCTTCCCCGGCATGGCTGCCGCCAGATCCTTTGTCTCCCCAATATCCTCCCGTAAATTGTAGAGCATCGGCAGGGTGACCCCCTGATTACGCCGCCCGGTCCGGGTGTCCGCATTCAAATCATACCGGACGAGTTTGAAATCACCCGCGCGGACCGCCATCTGCTCCCCGAACCGCCAGAACAGCTTGTCATGCGGCAACCCGCTTTTGGTTCCATCCAGAAACGGCAACAGATTCACCCCCTCCAGCCTCCACTCCGCCTCAGGGGCGATACCCGCCACAGCAAGTGCCGTGGCATGCAAATCCAGTTGGATCACCGGCGATTCGCACACCCCCGGCTTTAAATGCCCCGGCCAGGAAACGACAAACGGCACCCGGATTCCCCCCTCCAAAGTCGTCCGTTTGCTCCCCCTCAACGGTGAGTTGATCGACCCATTCACCGTAACCCCTGGCATTGCAGGGCCGCCGTTGTCGCTGATAAAGGTGACAAGGGTGTCCTTGTCCAGCCCCAGTTCGACCAGTCTTCTTTGCACGCTGCCAACCGCCTCGTCCATAGCCAGCATCATCGCCGCATAATTCTTTCGTTTTGAGTCCGTGATATTTGGGAACTTTCTGAGCCGATCATCCGT
The DNA here is from genome assembly GCA_903913865.1 of uncultured Verrucomicrobia subdivision 3 bacterium. Lineage (GTDB taxonomy): Bacteria > Verrucomicrobiota > Verrucomicrobiia > Limisphaerales > UBA8199 > UBA693. The sequence goes on along the minus strand of CAIWMU010000266.1, from coordinate 41,350 downwards.
GGCCTGCATCGGGGTGTGGACCGCGTTGAAGGCAAGATACAGGAACCATGGCTCCTTCTTGTGCCGCTCAATGAAATCAACTGCCCCGCGGCCAAATGCGTCGGTTGTATAATCCACATCATCCACCGGTTCGGTTCCCCGCATGATCCCCGCCGCATTGAAGTAGCTGTGAGATCCACCCAAAAACCCGAAAAACTCCTGAAAACCACGTTTCTGCGGGTGCATCAGCCGCTGGCTGCCAAGATGCCATTTACCAACCAGCCCGGTGGCATATCCGGCCGCCTTCAACCGATCCGCCAGAGTCACCTGGTTCACCGGAAGCCCCGCAGCCGCACCCGAAGGGTTGTATTCATGCCCGAACCGAGTCTGATACCGGCCCGTCAGCAACCCGGCCCGCGTCGGGGAACAGTAGGGCCCTGTGACGTAGCCACTTGTGAAACGCACGCCGGAGGATGCCAGTGCATCCAGATTCGGTGTCGGGATGTCCTTGCAACCGTGGAAGCCCACGTCGCCATACCCCATGTCATCCCCCACGATGATCAGGATGTTCGGCTTGCGCGCAGGCACCGCCGTGGATGTAACAGAAGGATCATTAGTCGATTCCCCGTGCGAAATCCCAAACCCCACCGCGAAAACGGCCACGGCCAGAAGGCAAACAGTTCTCATGCCCCGCACTATACAATTCCCCCGAACACCTGCGCCAGCCCCCGTTTGGCCTCAGACCCGCTTTTTGGTCCGTTTACGCGGCACCCGAGCGATGGGGTCAGTTCTCATCTGTTGAGGCCGGCCCCAGCCGGACTCAACAGTGACGGAACTGACGCCTCGCGGGAAAACGGTCAACGCCCATCCACAAAGGCCATCCCAAATTCTTAATCCCAATACCCCCCATTCGCGTTCATTGGCGTCCATTCGCGGTTCTCTCCCCTCCCCAACGCCCCCCAGCGGTTTCCCCCTTCGTGTCTTCGTGCCTTCGTGTAAAACATCCCACCCGCCACGAATCCCGCATTGCGCCGCCCACCCGCAGCTGGCATACCGATGCCATGAAAAGCCTCACTGAACACCTTTGGTTCGAGACTCCCAACCGCCGGGATTACCTGAACATCACCCAATCCGTTGCCTCTCTGCTCAAGCGCAGTGGCATCCAGGAGGGGCTCTGCCTCGTCAACGCCATGCACATCACCGCCAGTGTCTTCATCAATGATGCCGAGGATGGACTGATCCAGGATTACGATGACTGGCTGGAAAAACTCGCCCCCCATGCCCCCACCTCCCAATACCGCCACAACCGGACCGGCGAAGACAACGCCGATGCCCACATGAAACGCCAGATCATGGGACGCGAAGTCGTCGTGGCCATCACCAAGGGCAACCTCGACCTCGGCCCCTGGGAACAAATCTTTTATGGCGAGTTCGACGGCCGCCGCCGCAAGCGGGTTCTCGTCAAAATCATCGGCGAATAGTCGGCCGCCCCCCTGCCGGCGCCTCCCCAAATCTGATCGACCCGCCATGCACCGGCTGGCGGATTGTGCTAGGGTGGGTCCGTCTGACATATTGCAGACAGCAAATGCCGGCAACACAGGAACCTATTTTGGAATCGACACAGACACAACGTCTTGAGGCCGTCCTCAAAGGCTATTTCGATCAGGCACCCATCTACTCGGGAGCCGGAAGGTCCACTTCCGCGCCCCTCCTGGAGCGCCATCAGCAACTGCCGTTCCTGTCCAAGATCGACATCCGTCGCGGATTCCCGGGAAATTTTATCGGCCCGGATGCCGATCTGGATGCCCTCATCGAGAGTGGCGCAGTGGAACTGGAGCACACCTCCGGCACTTCGGACCAGCGGACCCCCCTGCTCCTCCCAAAGGGCTGGTGGGCTGAACAGGAGCGTCTAGCCCTGGCCCTGAACCCCACCGCCGCAGCCAGTGGGGCCCTGCTGCCCTCCACCCGCCGTGTGGCCATCACCTCCCCCTCCTGCAACAACGACATCTCCTACAGCGGCACACCCTCCTGCGCCGACAGGGTCGTCGGATCCACCCAGTTCGTGGCCCTGTCCAAATACCCCTTTCTCTGGAGCCAATCAGACCTTTCCCGGATGGCAGAGGAGACTGTGGATTGGAACCCGGTCTTTCTGGATGTGGACCCTGTTTACGGTGCCGTTTTCGCCCTGTATTGTGAACGGCACGGCATCCGCATCCCCTCCCTCAGGTTCATCCTCAGCAGTTACGAATATCTGAGCGTCAACCACCGCCGGATCATGCAGCGGGTCTTTCAGGTGCCCGTGTTCAACCTTTACGGATCCACGGAGACCGGCCACCTGATGATGGAGGATGACTCAGGATCCATGCGCCCCAGCCTCGAAACGGCGGTGCTGGACATCGCTTTTCTGGATGACCGGGGGATCGGCGACATCATCGTCAGCACCCTTACAAACCCTTACATGCCGCTCCTGCGCTACCGCATCGGCGACCTCGCCTGCATCGAAACCGGTCCCGGAGGACCCCGTTACGAGTTGCACGGACGCGCTGCCGATGCCTTCCACACGCCCTCCGGGAAAAGGGTGACCGTTCGGGATGTGGACCAGTGCTTTGCCGGATTGGGGGGGGTCGTCCACTACCAGCTGGCGGCCAAAGAGGGCCGATTCCAGCTCCGCACGATTCCAGACGGGCACGGACTTGAACCGACTGCAGAAACCCAACTGCGTGACCGCCTCGAGCACCAGCTCGAAGCTCCCGGCGCAGTCCAAATCGAGCCCACCGACCTCATGGTCCCCCAGGGCTCAGGCAAATTCCGCCTCTGCATCCCGGCCAAACCGGCAACTCAGGCCTCCACGTAGAGCCAATCCGAAACTACCCAACCTGACCTGAAGTATTCTGCCCCCTACTCGTCGCAGCGACAAATGCACATCCCGGCCACCCACCAGCGCCCCGCAGGGCGTGCCAGCATGTAGCCGGGGGTTGAGCGCAAGCGACACCCCCGGTCCATACCCAAAGCACCCCGCTTCCCGGAGGGATGCCAGAGCGCCAAGGACGGAGCATCGCATATCTTCACTTACCCCGGGACCACCGCCCTCCTGCTCATCCCCCCCGGCCGGGGTCACAGGGTCAGCCCCACCCTATTGCCGCTGCAGGCTCAAATATTTTGCGTAGTGAAGCGATGCGATGAACAGGCACAGCACCGCACCCGGGAGGAAGCCATGCGAGAGCGAACCACCCAACTGCGGAAAGATGGACTCCAAGGAAAAACTGAAGACTGAAAGCAGAAGCATCAGCCCTCCGATCACGGTATTGATGATGAACGAGAGTTTGTATCCCCTCGAACTCTTCCCTGGATCTGTGTTCATAAAAGGTCAGACGTCCGGTCATTGCATGAAACAATGACTCGGCTCCAACAGCCATCAACAGGGGCATGCGACCCCGCCTGCCCCCTCAATGCCCGCCCTGCGTGGAGATGCCCTTCAACCCTTCTTCCCCGCTGAGCTTGGACCAGCCAAAGCCATAGGCTGCTATGAGCGAGAAACAGACCAGCGGCATCCAAAAGCTCACGGACATGTTATAGATATCGCCGAGGTGCCCCATGAGCTTCGGCATCAGTGCGCCGCCTGTGATGGACATGACGATGAACGCCGAGGCTTTCTTCTTCGACTGTGCGCCCAAACCGTGAATGCCTAGGGCAAAAATGGTGGGAAACATGACCGACATGAAGAAGAAGGTCAGGAACACGGCTGCCACCGACACCCACCCAAGTTTCATCACGACAACGCCACACAAGAGCAGGTTCACGAAGCTATAACATCCGAGCACCCGGTGCGCAGGCAGCCTGTTAATGACTGCGGCCCCGACGAACCGGCCCACACAAAACAGCACAAACCCGACGTAACCCAGCAACCGGGTGGCCCCCTTCTCATTGATGTGGTAGGCCCCGTCCCGCAGGACGGCGTTGCCGCCGATCAACCAGCCATCCGCCCATTCCTTGGAAACTGCGGGCGGCTCCGAAATGATGTAGTTGATGAAGAAACTGAAAATGCCGGCCTGCGCGGCGACATAGAAGAACTGCGCCAGGGTCGCTGAGGAAAAGTGTGGATGCGCCCAGATGTTGTGCGTGGAGATTTTCCTGCCCACCGGAATCAACCACAAGGCGGCGGCCACGAACATCCCCACGGAAAGGATCGGCACCCATCGCGCCGATTGTTCGGCACTGACATTGCACGCCGGCAGGATCAAGCCCAGGATCATGTAGGTGGCAAAGGCGAGCACCCCCACATTGAGCACCATCAGCACATAGTTGAGAAACCGGTTGACCTGCCGGTCGGCCAATGGAACGGCATTCGCCCCGCCCGCTTCATCCGTGTGGTAGGGATCCTCCACTTTGATGTCAGGCACGTTGGCGAAGTAGAACACCACCGCCAGCACCAGCACAATCACACCGATGCCAACGTAGGGAATATAGAGCTGGCCGTGCGCAACCTGCACGCCCCCCTCGGAATAAAAATAGTAGCCTCCGACAATCGGCCCGAGAATCCACCCGATGCCATTGAAGGATTGTGCAAGGTTGATGCGCGTCGCCCCCCGTTCCTTCGGTCCGAGCACCGTGGTGTAGGGATTGGCGACGGTCTCCAGAACAGTCAATCCCATCGCGATCAAACAGACACCGAGCAGAAATGCCCAGAACTGGGAGATATGCGTCGCGGGCAGAAACCAGAAACCTCCAAGCGCCACGAGCACCAGGCCGAAGATGATCCCATACTTGTATCCCAACCGGCGCGTGATCCACCCGGCTGGCAGGGCCATGAGCGTGTAGCCCATGTAGTGCGCAAACTGCACCCAAGCCGACTGGGCCTTCGTCAGGTGCAACTGATCCTGGAAGTGCTTGTCCATCACATCGATCATCCCGTTGCAGAAGCCCCAGAGCAAAAACAGGGAGCTGACGAGAGCGAACGTGACAACCAAATTTCTGCCGTCATCAGCAACAAAAAGTTTCTTGTTAGTCGTGGCCATAGAGTGCGTTTGTCCCCACACTGTGCCAACAACCACCCCCCGCCGAAACAAAAATTTGGGGTCAGTCCTCACTTTTGACAGTGAATGCCCTTTCCCAAGGTAAATGAGCTTCACTCGGAGGGTTGCGTGTGTCATAGTCTAAACGCTTTTTTTACCATGACATATCAAGCCTCGTTCAAATGCATCAACCCCGCGTGTGGGGCCACCTACCCGCTGAACACGATCGTTTACAGCTGCCGCGAATGCCAGTCGCTGCTGGAGGTGCAACACGACACCGCCGCCCTTGCCCGTCGCAGCCCGGCTGCGTGGATGAAGCTTTTTGAGGAGCGCTACAAGAGCAACCAATGGCCCTACGGCTCCGGTGTCTGGGGCAAGAAGGAATGGATCCTCCCCCAGGTGGAGGACCGGAACGTGGTCTCCGTCTATGAGGGGGGAACGAATCTGTTCTGGGCCGAGCGCTTTGGGAAGATCATCGGGCTGAACGACTTGTGGATAAAACTCTGCGGCAACACCCATAGCGGATCGTTCAAGGACCTGGGAATGACGGTGCTCGTCTCGCAGGTGAAGCAGATGATCTCCGAGGGAGCCCCGATCAAGGCGGTGGTCTGCGCCTCCACTGGCGATACCTCGGCCGCCCTCGCCACCTATTGTGCCGCTGCAGGGATCCAATCCATCGTGCTTCTGCCCCGTGGCAAGATTTCCATGGCCCAGCTGGTGCAACCGATTGCGAACGATGCCCTGGTGCTCTATCTGGATACCGACTTCGACGGCTGCATGCGACTCGTCCGGGAGATCACCCGCGACCCGACGCTCTACCTCGCCAATTCGATGAATTCCCTCCGGGTGGAGGGGCAAAAGACGGTCGGAATCGAGATCGTGCAGCAGTTCGACTGGGAGACACCGGATGTGATGGTCATCCCCGGCGGGAACCTTGGCAACGTCTCCGCCCTGGGCAAGGGCCTCCTGATGATGAAGGACCTTGGCCTCATCTCAAAACTGCCCCGGATTGTCGTGGCCCAGGCGGAGCGGGCAAACCCCCTCTACCGCGCCTATCTGAACGGATTCAAGAATTTCGAGCCCATGCAGGCCCAGAAAACCCTGGCGAGTGCCATCCAGATCGGCAACCCGGTCAGCTTCGAAAAGGCGGTCCGCACCCTGGCCCAGTTCGAGGGCATCGTCGAGCAGGCCACGGAGGAGGAATTGGCGGATGCCGTCGCCATGGGGGACCGCACCGGCATGTTCAACTGCCCACACACAGGGGTGGCTCTGGCCGCCATGTTGAAACTGCTCAAGGCTGGCAAAATCGACAAATCGGAGCGGGTCGTCGTCCTCTCCACCGCCCACGGGCTGAAATTTGTCGAAATGAAGGTGAAATACCATCAGAAGGAACTGGATTTCCCATCCAGATACGCCAACCAACCGATCGAACTGCCCGCAAATCTGGATGCCGTCAAATCAGCCCTCGACCGGGCACTGGAGACCCGGGCCAAATTCTAACCCGCCCGCCGGGCGTAACCGTCACAGCCTCCCCTCTTGAATCTGGGACGGCCTGCGCCTATGGTATTCCCCAGTAATGGCTAACATAAGACCTTTTGCCGCGTTGCGGCCCAAACCCGAGTTGGCGGCCCGCGTGTGCGAGTTGCCTTACGACGTCATGTCCTCCGAGGAGGCGCGTGAGGTCGCGGCGGGCAATCCCCTCAGCTTTCTGCACGTCAGCAAGCCGGAGATCGACCTCCCCCCGGGCACGGATACCTACTCCCCGGCCGTCTATGCGAAGGGCCTGGAGAACTTCCGGCGGCTCATTAATGAGGGTGCCCTGAGGCAGGACTCCGCCCCGGCCTTTTACCTTTATCGCCAGATCATGGGCAGCCACTCTCAGGTGGGTCTTGTGGCGGCGGCAAGCTGCGATGACTACCTAAACGGCATCATCAGGAAGCACGAGTTCACCCGCCCCGACAAGGAGGATGACCGGGTTCGCCACATCGAAACCCTGAATGCCCAGACCGGTCCCGTCTTCCTGGTTTACAAAGCCCGGGAGGTCATGGATGCCCTGGTCCGCACCAGAACGGCGGCAGCACCGGAAATTGATTTTGTCGCAAAGGACGGTGTCCGCCACTCCGCCTGGGTGCTCACAGATGCTGCGGATTTGAGCCTGATCGGGAACACCTTCGCCTCCCTGCCCTGCCTCTACATTGCGGATGGTCACCATCGCAGCGCCGCCGCCGGGCGCGTTTTCCAGTCCCGGAACGGCACCGGCCATTCGGGCTGGTTCCTCAGCGTCATCTTTCCCGACAGCCAGGTGCAGATCCTTGCCTACAACCGCGTGCTCAAGGATCTCAACGGCATGACCCCCTCATCGCTGCTCGAGAAACTGGGGGAAATTTTCACCATCACCCCGGGCGGCAACGGCCAGACCCGCACCAAGAACCTGCTGGGTCTCTATCTTACGGGCCAGTGGAACACGCTGCAGTTCCGCGCCCCGGGCGGGTCGGGCATCGGAGGTCTGGATGTCAGCCTGTTGCAGGATCGCGTGCTTTCCCCCCTCTTCGGCATCCACGATCCCCGCACCAGCAAGCGGATCAATTTCGTGGGCGGCATCCGGGGCACCGCCGAACTCGAAAGACTGGTCGATTCCGGCGAATACGTTTGCGCCTTTTCGATGAACCCCACCAGCATCCAGGACCTGATGGATATTGCCGATCAGGGCGGCATCATGCCCCCCAAGAGCACCTGGTTCGAGCCCAAGCTGCGGGATGCCATGTTCTCCCACATGCTGTAACCACTGGGGACACCGTGTCACCAGTAATGGTGACATGCGCTTTCCAGGGGACCTGTTAGTCTATTGGTGTTGGTGATGCAAAAACGCAGTAGTCAGACCGTGTGTGGCTTGACAGCGTATATCTGCGGCGCGGCATCCTCGATTTGTAAATGTTTTGTAGACGGAGAGGCCGGGTTAACAACCCGGCCTTTCTGTTTTTTCTTCTTCAGGAATATTCCAGGGGGTTTTCATTGGGGCTTCTCACGCTTTGACCCGGTCCACCGCGCGGATGCATCGCATCCAATGCTGAAACGGTCCGTGAAGATGCCGTTTCCCACCCTTGTCCTCCTGAAAACTCCGCCCCCTTTCGCAAGGCTGAGAGTTTACTTCATTTTTCCCTTTCTCTCCACGCCTCCGCCGCTCTGCGCGAGAAATCCCCTTGCTCCCGTCATGGGACCGGGGCCGAGATGACATGCCGACCCGGGCGGGAGATCGAATGCCTCGCTCCCTTTTTCATCGATGGGCTCAAACAGTAGCAAGGCCCATTGGTTTTGGCTGCTCATTGTAAGTCCAATCGGGCTCCTGGACCGCCAGTTTGGGCGTTGTTCATAAACTTGTTACTCGAGACGGGGTTTGCGGGGCATAGAAAGGACATCGCCTGGAAGGTACCAAATGTCAAAGTTCAACAACAGACGCTGCTACGGTCTGACCCCATCGAAGAGGAAATTCAACCAAGCGGCGCAAGCTTCTGGTGGCACCCGGTGTTGACAGCATTCAGGTCGCAGGTGATGGTGTCCCATTACCATGAAGAGCACCGTCAGGACTGTTGATGAATACGTGAAGGAGCTGCCGGAGGATCGCCGTAAGGCCATCAGCGCCATCCGAAAGGTCATTCTGGACAACCTCCCGGAAGGTTACCAGGAGTGCATGAGCTACGGCATGATTGGGTATGTGGTCCCGCACAGCATTTACCCGAGTGGCTACCAGTGCAACCCCAAGCTCCCGCTGCCATTTGTGAATCTAGGCTCGCAAAAGAACCACATGGCGCTGTATTTGATGTGCATTTACGGCGACGCGAAGGCTGACCAGGGGTTTCGGAAGGCGTGGGAAAAGACCGGGAGGCCTCTGGATGCTGGAAAAGGCTGCATCCGGTTTAAGCGCTTGGACGATGTTCCGCTCGAAGTCATTGGCCAACTCGTCGCAAGCATACCTGTGGCCGATTACATTGCTCGCATCGAATCGGTCTTCAACTCAAGAACCGCCAAGGGTAGCAAATCCAAAGGTCGTCAATAGGGTCAGACCGGAGAAAGGCCCATTGGTTTTCGTTGCTGATTGTAAGTCCAATCGAAAGGGACCTCCCCCGACGCAAACGGGCTGCCAAAGCGAGTTTGATCGGATGGCTTTTCTGCCCGGTGGCCAACTCGTTCCGCGTCATCCAGAAAGATGTCCTGACGCTGGTCCCCACGGCTCATGACGTGACGGATCTCGCCTGAATACTCGAGGCGGAGTTTGCGCAGCGCAGTAAGGGCCTCGTCTGGAAAGCACACAATATCAAGGTTCAACAACAGGGGTTGCTACGTTTTGACCGCATCGCTGATGGATATTGACGATCAGGTTGGCATCATGCCCCCCCCAAGAGCACCTGGTTCGATCCCAAGCTGCGGGGTGCCATGTTCTCCCACATGCTGTAACCACTGGGGACACCGTGTCACCAGTAATGGTGACATGCGCTTTCCAGGGGACCTGTTAGTCTATTGATGTTGGTGATGCAAAAACGCAGTAGTCAGACCGTGTGTGGCTTGACAGCGTATATCTGCGGCGCGGCATCCTCGATTTGTAAATGTTTTGTAGACGGAGAGGCCGGGTGAATAACCCGGCCTTTCTGTTTTTATGGATCGGCTCCCCTCAGCCCGATTTTTCCCCATCCATGGGAGTCCGAAGGCATTCTCCCGCACAGTTCATGGTTGCACCGCCAAGGTGCCGCCATGGGTGAATGGCGACTATCTAATCTCCACTGCAAAGGTTGCGCCAATCCAAAACCCCGCAACCCGGTCGGGCTTGGGGGGCACACGGCTCGTGATCGGGAAAATCCCCTGCCCTGGCTACGCGATCGCGTCCAGATAGCTCTGGAGAAGGATCGCAGCCGCCATCTGGTCCACTTTTTCCTTACGTTTGTCCCGACGCACATTCCCTTCGATCAGGTAGCGGTTGGCCTGCACGGATGTCAGGCGCTCATCCCAAACCTTGATCGGCACGGCAAGCACATCATTCAGCACGGCAATAAACTCACGCACCTTCAGTGCGGCAGGCCCGTAGCTGCCATCCATGTTCCGGGGCATCCCCACCAGAATCAGCTCCACTTCCTTCTCGCGAATCAACTCCTTGAGCCGCTCGAGAAACGCCGTGAAGGGCTCCGCAGGAATGAATTCAAGGGGCTGCGCGAGCATCTTCAGCTCGTCGCTCACGGCAATGCCCATCCGCTTTGTGCCGTGGTCTATCGCCAGAATTCGCATAATTCTGGTTTAGAGTGATTTCATGACCTTCGCAGCCGCCCGCACTGTCTGGCCAATCTCCTCCGGCCCGTGGGCCGTCGAGATGAACCCGGCCTCAAACTGGGATGGTGCCAGATAAACCCCCTCCTCCAGCATGCCATGGAAATACTTTTTGAACCGCTCCCGGTCACTCTTCATCGCGTCATCCAGGTTGTGCACCGGGCTGGAAGTGAAGTAGCCGCAGAACATGGATCCGCAACGGTTGAACTGCACCGGCACCCCGGCCTGCCGGGCCGCATCCCTGAGTCCCGCCTCAAGCTCCGCGCCAATCGCCTCCAGGCTTGCATAGGCTCCTGTTTCCTCCAGCCGGCTCAGCGCCGCGATGCCGGCCGCCATCGCCACCGGGTTGCCGCTGAGCGTGCCTGCCTGATAGACCGGCCCCAGCGGGGCCAGGCAATCCATGATCTCCGCACGCCCGCCGAACGCACCCACAGGCAGCCCGCCGCCAATCACCTTCCCAAAACAACTCAGATCCGGAGTGATCCCAAACCGCTCCTGGGCACCACCCTTTGCAAGGCGGAAGCCGGTCATAACCTCATCGAAAATCAAAAGCGCACCGTCCTCCCGGGTGATCTGGCTAAGTGCCTCCAGATACCCCGGCCTGGGAAGATACAACCCGGCATTTCCCGGCACCGGCTCAACGATGATGCCCGCAATCTGTCCCTTGTTCGCCGCAAACGCCGCCCGCACCGCATCCACATCATTGTAAGGAAGCACAATCGTGTGCTGCGTGAAGGCCGCCGGAACACCGGCACTGTCCGGATGCCCGAAGGTCAACGCCCCGGACCCCGCCTTCACCAGCAGCGAGTCGTGGTGCCCGTGGTAGCACCCATCAAACTTGATGATCTTGTCCCGCTTGGTGAATCCACGGGCCAGACGGATGGCCGACATCGTCGCCTCCGTCCCGGAATTGCACATCCGCACCTTTTGCACGGAGGGAACCCAGGAGCAGATCAGCTTCGCCATCGTCACTTCGGAGGGATTCGGTATGCCAAAGCTGGTGCCGCTTTCGGCAGCGACCTGCACGGCCTTGATGATGGAGGGCTCGGCATGGCCAAGAATCGCAGGTCCCCAGGTCCCGACATAATCCACGTAGCGGTTCCCATCCACATCCCACACGCTCGCACCCTTGGCTTTGCAGGCGAAAAAGGGTTGCCCCCCCACCGCCCGAAACGCCCGCACAGGGGAATTGACCCCCCCGGGGATACATTTGAGTGCCTCAGCGAACAGTTGTTCCGACTTTTGCCGACAAATCATGCCCAGAAATTAACCTGTGCCACGCCGAACGCACGCGGAAAGTTGCCACCTCGGGGAATGAAATGAGCATTGCCGAAGCAACCCCTCCGCCTCCTCACGGAATCGCGTAGGCGCTTTGCACGCGGCGAATATCCAGATTGCCCGCCTGGGTTTCGTTGGGTTTGGTGTTCGGATTGGTGGTTCGGGGATCGTGCCACTTCCAGATTTCGGCGTGGCCATCGGCGAAGGAAAAGCAGGTTCCGTTGTCGTTGTGGCGGCGGAGTGCGGGCAGGTTCCCCCACATGTCATTCGCGGTGCCATCAATCTTCGGCAGCCAGATGAAATAAAAGCCGTCATCGATCGAGAGCTCGCTCTCCTCAACAAACGTCAACGCGCGGGCGGGCGGCGGCCTGTTGATATGTGTGAACTTCATGTTCGGGGGGTAACCTGGATTTCCGAGCATGCTGGCCTGCCCATCCCAGGGACGGCCTTGCGCATTGTCCGTCGCGCCCATCTGGCCGCCCAGCGAATAGCTCCGGACCTTTCTCACATTGCCAACCACGGACTTGTCGCTCGGGCACCGGTACATGCCAAGGGTCTTATTGTATTTCCAAAGGTAGCCGATCTGAATCAGGGCTGTGTTGGTGGCTTGTGTGGGGTTGCTCATGTCCCCTGTTATCCATGAGGTGTCAGGGGTGGTGGAGAACGGGTTGTTCATCACGAGCATGTCGTTGGAATCCCCTGTGTAAAGATACCAGCAGACGGTCAACTGCTTGAGGTTGTTCAGGCAGCTCAACGATTGGGCCCGCCCCTTTGCCTTGCCCAATGCCGGCAGCAGCATCGCCGCCAGGATCGCTATGATGGCGATCACCACCAAAAGCTCAATCAGGGTGAACCCGGATCCACTGGAATACCGCCCCTTGCGACGGTCCGCCCGATCCACGGGGTTGCGCTTGCTTTTGCCGGGGAAGAAGACCACGGCACCCCACCGTGTCATGTTCCGGACGTCAACTTTCGACAAGTCTCTCATATGGGTTGGAATAGGTGTTTGTTACGCCCGACCGCCCCCGTATGCAAGACCTTGTTTTGAAATTCGTTTCCCGGGCCTACTTCGCCTCCTGAGGGAAGAAGGTCTGGAGAAGCGACCCCTTCTCGGTGCGCACTGCAGCACCCACCTTCACATTGTGACGCTCGAACCAGCCGTGCGAAGTTTCGAGCACGAACCGGACGTTCTCACTGGCGGAAACAACGGAGTTGGTGTCCTGCGCCTTCAATTCGTGTATCTCCAGAATGATCCCATCCGGGTCGATGTAAGCCGCCGAGATCGTGAGGGGGCAGTTCATCATCCAGAACGATGCCTGCCGTGTGTAGGGCAGCGGGAAAATCATCGCTGCGTTTTCAGCCATGTTTGTCCGGAACATCATCCCGGTCATCTGCTGCTCTGCGGTCAACGCCATTTCAGTGATCAATTCCTCAGCCCCAAGCCAGAGGCGGATGGTTGCCAGATGCGGGTTCGCCCGGGTGGGGAGGCGCATGACAGGAGCCTCATCCACAGCCAACAGGGGACCCCGGGGCTTCTCATCATCACATCCGGCAACTGCCAGAAGGAGGAGTGACAAGACGGCCAGGGCTTGGATGAATTTGCGCATGAGTCCAAAGTGGGGGATGCCGCCCCACTTTTCAACCCGAATTCCGGGATCTGCGGATACCCCCCCCTCCGGAGTCCGTTGAGGGGGAGCCTCACGATCACGGCTTCAGGAACTTCTCCAGATCATGCTGGAGCTTCTTCAGATCCGGCAGGTTCACATACATCATGTGGCCGGATTCAAATTCCGCGTAAACGATGTTCTTGCGGAGCGATGCATCCAGCGCGAGGTGGTCCATGCTGTAGTGGACCCCGTCAATCGGGCATGCCAGATCGCGCAATCCACCCAGAACCAGCACCCGCAAATAGGGGTTCTGGCTCATGGCGGAGGAAAGGCGGTCCGCAACGCTCGGGTAGCTGCTGCGGGCATCATAATTCCAGGGGCCGACCCCGGCGAGGATCTCATAGGGAAGATCATTCTCGAACTTCAGCTCCTCGCGAAGATAGGCGTTCATCGTCGCAGCAAACGGCCCGAGGGTTGCCGCATAGGAGGGATCAAAACGGGGGTAATGGGAGGATTTGTCCCCATCCCGGCCGGTGATGCGCGCATCATACCTGCCGAGGATCAGGCCTTGATCGCGCAGGAGCATCTCGCGGAAGGTGGTGCTGTCCACCTGCAGATCGTGATCATCGATGAATGCGGCAGGCAGGCCTGTCAGGCGGGCCAGCTTTGCAACCGCTTTTGCACGATCCGCTGCCGGAAGGGCCGCACCGCGCAGCAGGGCGATGGCGTAGTCCCCCTGGGCAAATTCCCGTGCCTCAGCCAGCGCTTTCGGAAGGTTCGCCTGCAAATCGGCAGGCAGCCGCTTGTGAAAATGGGCAGTGGCGGTCAAGGCCGGCAGAAAGACAATGGATGGCAGATCGTTGCCGGGGCCTTCTCGAAGGGTGGCAAAATCCAGCACGCCGGAAAGAAGGACCAAACCGTTGAGATACATTCCATAACGGGAATGCAAATGCTCCGCCAGACCAGCAGCCCGGAACACGCCGTAGCTCTCACCGCACAAATATTTGGGAGAAAGCCACCTTTGATGCCGGGTAACCCACAACCGGATGAAATCCCCCAGGGACTCCACATCCTGAGACTGACCGAAGAACTGCTCGGCTTTCTCATCCTTGGTGGGGCGGCTGAAGCCGGTCGCCACCGGATCAACGAACAACAGATCGGCAGTGTGCAGAATGGAAAACTCGTTGTTCACCAGCGAGAAGGGAGGCGGGGGCATCGTGCCATCGTCGTTCAACTTGACCCGCCTCGGACCCAACCCGCCCAGATGCAGCCAGACGGATGAGGAACCCGGCCCGCCGTTGAAGCAGATCATGAGAGGTCTGGCCGCAGCGTTCGTCAGCCCCTGGCGTGTATAGGCGGTGTAAAAGACGGAGGCCCGGGAGGTGGCATCAGCCTTGAGCAGCGGCAGCATCCCCGCTTCCACGGTATAAGTCACCGACTCCCCGCCGATGGTGAGGGTGTTCGTCTGGACCACCGGCTTGGTGGTCGCATCCGGCACCACAGCGAGCACCCGGGGTTCCTCCTTCTTCGCGGGCGGGGCGTTGGTTTTGTCAGAAGAATCGGCCCCGTGGGCCGTCATGGCAACGGTCAGAAGGGTGGCCACAGCAAAACAAGTGCGCTTGAAAGTCATTTGTGTGCCGGATGATAAACACCTCCCGGCAGGTGTTCGATCAAAAAATCAGCAGCAAATAGGATTGGCTCAACCGGCAGGTTTGATACCGTTTCCCGACCAGCAACGGACGTAGCACATGTTCCAGTGCCCAAACTGCACCGGGTCGCTCGAGCGCCAGGCAACATGCCATGGAGCGGCATGGATGTGTCCACTCTGCAACGGCATCGCCATCAACACCACCGTGCTGAGAAAGGCGATCAGGCCGGAGGCCATCAATGAGGCGTGGAAGGCCGCTTGGGAAGGGGCATCCAGACCGGGGCGGAACTGTCCCAGTTGCTGCCGTCCCATGGCTGAAGTGCCCATCACCCTGCCGGGCCGGAAGGTTCCAGTGGATGTGTGCCGATCCTGCCAGTTTTTCTGGTTTGATCCCGGCGAACTGGAGTCCATGCCACTGGCACCCAAACCACCCCGCCCGGATGACCACCTCCCCCAGGCTACCCGGGAGGCGATCGCCATCATGGAGGTCCAGCGCATGGCTGAAGATGCGCGGGAGGGTGACGATGGACCGGACGCCGAATGGGAGTCCATCCCGGCCCTGCTCGGCCTCCCGGTAAAGGCGGAAGCTCCCGGAACCCTGACCGTGCACATGCTCACCTGGGTCCTGGTGGCCGCATTAGTCGCCTGCAGTCTGAGCGCCTTCTACAACCCCGGCTGGGCCAGGGCAACCCTGGGGCTCATCCCATCTCAATGGACCCGCCTGGGCGGCCTGACCCTGTTCGCATCCTTTTTCATCCATGACTCCTGGATGTATTTCGTGGCAAATGTCTGGTTCCTCCTCATGCTGGGCGGGGATGT
Organism: uncultured Verrucomicrobia subdivision 3 bacterium; assembly: GCA_903913865.1. Taxonomy (GTDB): domain Bacteria; phylum Verrucomicrobiota; class Verrucomicrobiia; order Limisphaerales; family UBA8199; genus UBA693. The sequence goes on along the minus strand of CAIWMU010000266.1, from coordinate 25,694 downwards.
GGAGGAGTTCCTCGGCTCGAAACGGGCTGCATGTCTGCTCCTGATGGGAGCTTTGATGGCCGATCTGACCCTCATTCTGGCAACCCCGGACTCATCCGTCCCCCACGTTGGCGCCGGTGGAGGCATCTCCGCCCTCGTCACTTTCTACGCCTGCAAGTTTCCACGCACCAGAATCTGCCTGCTGCTGCAGGATGCATGGATGCAACTCCCCGCCTGGGCCGCGTTCATCGTCTGGATCGCCCTGCAGGCGACCGCCGCCCTGCTGGATGATCCGGTCCACTTTTCCCCCGGCGCACACATCGCCCCGCTCGGAGGTTGCATCGCAGGACTTCTGTTCTGGCTGGCATGGCACAAACGGGAGCCGGATGCCACTTGACCCACACCCCTCTCCCGGACCCTGATTTCACCTCCGGTTTGCAGAATTCTTCTGTTTGTTCTATTGACCGCGAATAACTTTTGGTTAGTCTGCGTCAGTTGAGTTACAACGTAACAGGCACTCAAATCATGATTTTTTATGGAAAATAAACCAAATGCCTCCGCGGCCGGGCTTCAGCGCCGTGATTTCATCAAGAAGACTGCCACAGCCGCCGCCGCTGTCGCTGCGGTTCCCTTGCTGCGCACACCGGTTTACGGACAAACCACCGCCCCTTCCGCGAATGTGGTTGGTGCAAATGACCGGATCAATGTGGCCGTCATTGGCATCGGCTTCGGCATCGGCAAGGATCACTTGAAAGGGATCCATGCCAAGGCCAACGACAACAACACCAAGATCATCGCCGCGTGCGATCTCTTCAACAAACGCCGCAAGTATGCGATGGACACGGCTGAGTTGACCGAGGGCCAGACCTACGACGACTACAGGAAGATGCTGGAAAACAAGGACATCCATGCCGTCGTCTGCGCCACGCACGATCCCCTGCACGCCCAGATCTCCATCGACACGATGGAATCCGGCAAGCACATCTATTGCGAAAAGCCGATGACCCGCTACCTCGATGAGGCCTTCAAGGTCTATGATGTGGTGAAGAAGACCGGCAAGATCTATCAGGTCGGCTCTCAGGGCACCTCCGCTGAAGGCTGGCACAAGTGCGCCGAGCTGATCAAGGGTGGCAAAATCGGGACCCTCGTCTGGGGTCAGGGCTTTTACTGCCGCAACAGCGTGGGTGGCGAGTGGAACTACATGATTGAGCCGGAATCCACTGCGGAAAACATCAAGTGGGAACCGTGGCTGGGCCCTGTGAAGAAGCGCGTCCCGTTCAGCGCGGAGCACTTCCACCGGTGGCGCAAGTATTTCCCCTATTGCTCCGGCCTGCTGGGCGACCTCGTCCCGCACCGGTTGCACCCCCTGATGCTCGCCTCCGGCAACCCCGAGTTTCCGAAGCGCGTCGTCTCCGTGGCCACGCAGAACGTCTTTGCCGACAAGAACACGCCGGATACACCGGTTCGCGATGTGCCTGAGCACGTCCAACTCATGGCGGAGTTCCCGAGCGGTTACATGATCAGCGTCACCTGCAGCACGGTGAACGCCAAGAGCCCCGGCTTTGCCATCTACGGCCACAAGGCCACGATGAACATCGGCAGCAGCGGCGAACGGATTGAATTGGTGCCTGAAAAGGATTTCGCCGACGAAATCGATCCCGAAACATTCGCGGGTCTCAAGCCCGAGGACATCCGCATGCACGAGAAGAACTGGTTCGATTGCATCCGCACCAACAAGATGCCGAATGCGAACATCGAACTGGCCATCCGCGTGCAGACGGTCATCTCGCTGGCTGAAATGTCCGATCGTCTCAAGATGGCTTGCCTCTTCGACGAAAAGACACGCAAGATCACCGATGCCGCCGGCAAGGAAATCGCCCCGATCACCTACGGCACGCTGCCGCTGTCATAATCAGCCCGGCTCCACTCTTCAGGGCTTCGCGGGTTCGCCTGCGAAGCCCCTTTTTTTAACATGGGGATGCTCCGCCTAGCCCGAAACGCGATGGCCACACGATTTGAAATCGTGCTCCATGGCCCCCGGGAAAGTGCCCTTCGCGCCGCCGGGGAGGAGGCTTTGGAGGAAATTTGCAAACTTGAGGATCAACTCAGCCTGTTCCGCTCCTCGAGTGAGATTGCCCACCTCAACGCCCGGGCCGCCCGCGAGCCGGTGCGGGTGAGCCCGCCCGTCTTTCAACTCCTGCGTCAGGCCGCCACGATCCACGCCGAGACCGGTGGCGCATTCGACATCACCATCGCCCCGCTCCTGCGATGCTGGGGATTCATGCAGGGCACCGGATGCCTCCCTGATCCATCCGCGCTCCAGACCGCCCGTGACCGGGTCGGAATGGATCTGGTGGAATTCAACCCAAGCGACCACACCATCCGGTTCAAACGGCCCGGCGTGATGCTGGATCTGGGTGCGATCGGCAAGGGTTGCGCCATCGAACGGGCCGCCGAACTGCTCCGCGAGGCCGGGGTGGAGTCGGCCCTGCTGCATGGCGGCACCAGCACCGTTTACGCGATCGGCCATCCACCGGATGCCGAAGCCTGGAAGATCTCCATTGAAGGACCTCCCTCGCACGATGGGGAAAGTCCACCCCTTGCAACCATATCTCTCCGGGATGAGGCTCTCTCCGTCTCAGCAGTGTGGGGCAAATCGTTCAAATCCGGGGAGAGAACACTCGGCCATGTGCTGGATCCCAGAACAGGAAACCCTGCATCCTCTGCCATCCTCGCCGCCCTCACAACCCCCTCGGCCACCGATTCGGACGCCCTCTCCACCGCCCTGCTTGTCCTCGGGGAATCCGCCATGGGCCACATCCGATCCCTCCGCCCGGGCATGAGGGCCATGGTCGCAATGGAGTCCGGCGATGGGACAAGAATCGCCCCCGGCGGGCTGGGAGAATGCCTGTTCGTTAAAAAGGCGGTTTGAAATGGGCGGCAATAGAGTCTAATGTTGTGTCGCTTATTCTATGCTGGATGACCGCCATTACATGAGGGAGCCAAGTTTCACGAGCGGGCAGGGTTTCATGCCCCGCCGCTCCGCGACCATGCTGGTCCTTGTGGTCAACGGAATCGCCTTCCTGTTGCAGGCTCTTCTGGAGCGGTTTCCCAGCGTGGATGTCAACGCCCACTTCGCCCTGAGCCTGGACGGCTTGAAAAGCGGCTTTCTCTGGCAGTTGATCACCTTCCAGCTGATGCACGGGGGATTGATGCACCTGCTCCTCAACGGATGGGTAATCTACATGTTTGGCCGGGAGGTGGAGGAGAGCCTTGGTCAGAAGAACTTTCTCACCCTTTATATCAGCAGCGGTGTGTGCGGCGGTTTGCTCCAATGCCTTTCAGAACTCATCCCGGGCCAGATCTCTGGACCGGTGGTCGGGGCTTCTGCCGGGGCGTTCGGCCTGACTGCGGCGTTTGCGCTTCTTTACCCGGACCGCATTCTCCTCCTTTTCTTCATCATCCCCATGCGCGCGAGGTATCTCCTGGTCCTCAGCGCCATGCTCTCGGTGTATGGCATTATTTCTAGGGGCGACAACATAGCGCATGCCGCGCATCTGGGCGGAATGCTTGCCGGGGTGTTTTTCATCCGCTACGCCATCCATTGGAAATTTCCAGAGATCCCCCGCCCCTCCCTCAGAAAGCCCCCCCTTGTCACCGTCAAGGCCCATCCCAAGGCCGATTATGCCGGCCTCAAGAAAGTGGTCCCCATTGAGCTTTCCCCCGAGGAGTTCGTCAGCAGGGAGGTGGATCCGATCCTCGACAAAATCTCCACACACGGCATTCACAGCCTGACGGATCGCGAGCGCAAGATCCTCCAACTGGCCCGCGACAAGATAGACAGGAAGTAGGCTCCGGGAGGGTTGATTTGGGGCGGGACCGTTAAATTGGTTTCTGTTTGAACAGATTTTCACCCCTGCTTATCAAAGCATTCAACTCGCTTTGAGAAACGGAGGGATGGATCAGAAGCATCCTCCGGTCGGGAGTGTTTGAACTCCGGGGGGTCGATTTGTCCCTGCTTGGAGAGACTTTTCCCTGTGGCGATCAAAAAAATTCAACTCGCTTTGAAAGGGTGGGTGGGTATCGTATCGGCTGATAAAGCGCACTTTTATGACGAAAAACATAGCAGCGGAGTCCGGGAATAAGCCCGCGCCAAAACCGGTTGTGGATGCGACCGAAACGACGCAGGCCCCTCCGCTATTCAGGAAGATCGACTGGCTGACTTTTGGAATCACCACGGCAATGGTGTGGGCAGTGTATTTCTTCACACTCGCGCCCCAATTAACGCTGCAGGATTCCGGCGAGCTGGCTGTCGGCTCTTATTATGCCGGCGTCCCCCATCCTCCCGGCTATCCGGTCTGGACGATCTACACCTGGCTGTGGACGGTGCTCATACCGATTGGAAACATTGCCTGGCGGGTGGCCCTGGCGGAGGCAACCGCCGGTGCCGTGGCGTGCGGTCTTCTCGGTCTGATGGTTTCCCGTGGCAGCAGCATGCTGGTTGAGGGGATCGAAGACCTCCGGGAGATGACCGGCAAATGGGAGAATGCCACATGCCTGATCTCCGGAGTTGTGGCCGGATTGCTCATGGGTCTGAACGGCTACATGTGGAGCCAGTCGGTGATCGTCGAGGTTTACGTGTTCGGCGTGCTCTCTTTCATGGTGGTGCTGGCCTGCCTGATGCGTTGGATGCACGCCCCGCACCAGATGCGCTACGCCTATTGGGCGCTCTTCATGTTCGGCATCTGTTTCACGAACCACCAGAGTCTTATCGTGGCCGCCATCGGCATCGAGATCGCCATCGCTGCCGCAAGCCCGAAGCTGGGGCGCGATGTCTTCTTCGGCAACGGCGTGATTTACCTGCTCTACATGCTCGTCCTGATGGTCACGGGCGAACATATTTTCCGCAACCTCGGTGCCAAACCCGGTCTGCTTCTGATCTTCCACAGCGTCGGTATTGGCTCCCTTGCAATGAGCTTCTGGCTCGCGGCAAAGACCAAGGGATTTTTGACCGAATGGAAGCCGGTGATCATCATGGGCCTTCTCTGGGTTCTCGGTGCCGCATTCTACTTCTACATGCCGCTCGCGGGAATGACCGATCCGCCCATGCAATGGGGCTACCCCCGCACCGTTGAGGGTTTCCTCCACGCCCTGACCCGCGGCCAATACGAGCAGCCGAACCCGACCAACCTCCTGACTGAATCCGGCCGTTTCTTCAGCCAGATGGGGATGCTCTTCGGCAACGTTACCGACGAGTTCACCTGGGTTTACACCTTCCTCGCTTTGGTTCCGTTCATGTTCTTCCGCAAGATGCAAAAGCGGGAGAAGAGTTGGATCATCGGTCTCACAGCGATTTACCTCTGCCTCGGCGTGCTGCTGATGATCCTCCTGAACCCCCCGCCCGATCGCGCGTCTGCCGATCTCGTGAAGGTGTTTTTCGCAGCCTCACATACCGTAGTTGCGGCACTGATCGGCTATGGCCTTGCGTTGACTGCGGCATTCATGGCCACCCACTACAAGACCTTCCGGTTCTGGGCCATCTGCGGCTCCGGGGTGGCCATGGTTCTGGCCATTTACGAACTGGTGAAAGACACCACCAAGTTTTACTTCGGCGAAGGTGCCTCAGTGAGCCTCGGGCAGGTCTTCGGGCATATCACCGGTGTCTTCAGAGGTGAATATTACGGATTGCCGATTTACGCAGGTCTCCTCCTGCTCACCATGACAGTTGTGGTCTTCGCGGCCCTTCTGATCTACAGCAAGCGCGCGCCGCTGGCGATCACCCTGGGTGTCTTCTCCCTGATGCCCCTCAACGCCCTCCTCATCAACTGGTATGACAACGAGCAGCGTGGTCACTACTTCGGCTACTGGTTCGGCCATGACATGTTCACCCCGCCCTTCAAGGCTGCGGATGGCAAGCCGCTCTACCCCGAAATGACCAAGGACGCCATCCTCTACGGTGGCACTGATCCGGGCCGCTTCTGCCCCACCTACATGATCTTCTGCGAAAGCTTCGCCCCGGGCAGTTTCAGCCCTGTTGAGGACAAGACCTTCAACCGGCGCGATGTTTACATCATCACGCAGAACGCCCTCGCAGATGGAACCTACCTCAACTACATCCGTGCTCACTACAACCGGAGTTTGCAAATCGATCCCCCCTTCTTCCAGGAACTCTTCCGTGGCACAAAGGAAAAAGAGCTGAATTACAAGACCAACCTGCTCGGACGGGTCGTCTCACCGCTCGACAACCTGTTCACCGGGCTCGGTGACACGATCGAGAAACAGCGCCGCACAGGCAGCTCGATGTTCAAACCGGCCGATTTCACCGACATCAATGCGCTGGCCACGAAGCTCCGCCTGAGCACCAATCAGGACCCCCTTTCCCGCTACCTGTATGAGAACCTCAAGCCGGAAACACAGGGGATGCTCGGCAGTGCCGGGGATGGTTTGAAAAAAGCCCTTGCCCGCGACCTAAACAACATCATCGAGCGCGAGGTGGGAATTCGCAAACGTCTGGTCGAGGCCCAGCAGGAAAAGGCTTCCGTGGAGCAGGAACTCGCCTATGGCGACCCTTCCTCCAGCCTGCGCCGCAGGCAGGAAGGCCTGATCAAGGAAATCGGGGAGCTTTCGGACGTCAAATCGCTCTTCGAGACCAACCGCTTCAAGGGCGTAGCCCTCTCGGAATACCTCCAGGATTTCATCAAGGAAAATCCCCAGAGCCACACCCGTATCCGCATGAACCGGCTCTTGCTTGAGGAGGCTTATCCGAAGGAAATCGCCAAAAGCCTTGGCGGGGTCTATCCCGACCGCGAGATGTATATCGCGACCCCCAACGACTCACAGCGCTGCTTTCAGGAATACCTGGGTGACGCCCAGAAGCGCCTCCAGCACGACGCACAATTCCCCAACGAGCCCCGCCAGATCAAACCAGGCGAAGACGTCCGGGTGATCGACAACCGCGTTCAGGTGTCCGGCCAGATCGCCGTCATGAGTATCAACGGTCTCCTGACCAAGGTCATGTTCGACGCCAATCCCAAGAACGAGTTCTTCGTTGAGGAGAGCTTCCCGCTGGACTGGATGTATCCCCATCTCACCCCGTTCGGCATCATCATGAAGATCAACCGGGAGCCGTTGGGCACCCTTTCCAACGAGATTCTGGACCGGGATCATGCCTTCTGGAGGGAGTATTCCAAACGCCTCACCGGTGACATCGTCAACTACGACACCCCGGTCAAGGACATCGCCGCCTGGGTTGAAAAGGTTTATGTGCACCGCGACCTGCGAAACATCACCGGCGACGCCAAGTTCATCCGCGACAACGATGCGCAGAAGGCCTTCTCCAAGCTCCGCAGTTCCATCGCGGGAGTTTTCGCCTGGCGCCTAAGCCCGCAGTGCCCGGCCGAATACCGGCCCAAGACGCAGGAGGAATTCCAACGGATCGCCAAGGAGGCTGATTTCGCATTCCGTCAGGCCTTCGCGTTCTGCCCCTACAGCCCTGAGGCGGTTTTCCGCTACGTGAACCTCCTCATGCAGTTCCAGCGCGTGGATGATGCCATGCTCGTGGCCGAAACCTGCCTGCGTCTGGACCCCTACAACGGTTCCGTTGTCGGATTGGTGGAGAACTTGAAGGACCTCAAGCAGCGCCAAAACGCCATGTTCCAGCAGCAGCAGCACCAGCTGGAGCAGATGGGCAAGACCCAATCTGCGGTCGGAGCACCGGCAGCCCCCCGCAAGTAATCGCGATCGTCACGCGGTTGGACGGTCTGCGGACCGTCCAACCGTTGTCTCCGGGATTGTTCGACCTGCGTGAACGGCGTTCCGCCGTTGTTCCACCCTGAAAGGTTTGTGGTAAAAAGTCGGAGTTTCATACCACCTGGTTGCGGGAGAATTGAAGACCGTCACAGGACGGTGTTGGATCCCAACCAAGCCTGAAAATGGTGTCCCACCTGTTCGTTCCCCCGGCACAACCACGTTGTGGTTGTTTCGATTCTTCCGCCCATACCCGGGGTAACGCCGGGGACGGCGTAACCCCGGGCTTTATGGCAGAACACCTTCGGCGTTCCCGAATGCGGGAAGGTTGAACACCCGCCAGTCGCAACACCTCCCAACGCCAGATCAGCAACCGAGTGCTATGGGGTCAGGTCCTCACTTTTTGTGTGCCCCGTGCGGCTTGCACTTTACAGAAAGAGATGCCACTGGCGCGGATGAATGCAGATGGGGGAGACGTTGGAAAATCCCTCTCGGGGAATCCCGAAGTGGATTCTGCCACAAAGCCCAGGGTTGCGCCGCCGAGGCGCTACCCTGGGTGAAATCCAAATATATCAACAACCCCAAAGGGGTTGTGGCGGTGCAACGACCGGGAGATCGGTCAACGCCCATCATCCACCCGGGCACCCGTCAAACCGGCTGCGGAATATCCGTGTAGCAACGGGGATGTCCATCCCGGCGCAGCAGGAAAAAGCGGGGCGGTTCGTAATGATTTTCGGAGGTGTATGGGGCGCAGAACTTGTCCCCAAGAAGATCATTCCTCACCAGAAATGCATTGATCCCTCCCAGCTCACACCCGACCAGGGAGTAGCCGGTCTCGCGCCCAAGGGTTTCGTAGGCCTTCAAGCTCGCGCCCATGTAGGCGGTGCAGTTGTGGCAGCGGTTCGCATCATACTCAACCTTCCAATCCATCCCGGCCGGGAATGTTGAGTTGTATTCGACCACGATCACCCGGGGACGGAGGTGGCGCAGGACGTTCCAGATATACCAGGTATTACGATCGATGTCGAGCGAGAAGAGGTCGAACTCCACCGGAACCTTCAACTCCTCAAGCATCCCCTTGATGTTCTCCGCAGTCACCATCGCTTCGCGGATCACCAGATCGCCCCGCTTGATCGGCTGCCAGAAGTGGCTCCGCGCCTTCGCCAGTCCTGCCTGATCCCCATCAATCCAAACACCCTTCCAGCCCTGCGCCAGGAAGAATGTCGTGTTGTTCTCAAGCCCGTCCCCGACGCCGATCTCCAGAAAGTATTTGTCCGTGGTGCCGATGCGGCGGAAAATCTCCGCCAGAACCCCGTCCTCCCCGTTTTGCGAGAAGACCTGCTGCTCAAATTTGTTCAGGCGCTTGGGGTCTGCATAGCGCGGCTCGGCAAGCAAGGTGTGGATGAACTGGTGCTGCTGGAGCATGGTCAACCGGTCCACATTGGACGGAAAGGCCAGGAACTTGCGGATGGATTGCTTTGCAAAACCGGATATGGCGAACATGATGAATCAGGTTGTTAAGGTTGTTTTCGAATCGGTAACGGATCTGCACGGTCAATTTCAGGCCGGGATTCCAGTTCCGCCTGCACAAGGTCACGGATGGTGTCGGTGAAGCTCCATTCGGGTTTCCACCCAAGAGTGGTCATCGCCTTTGCGGGATTGCCGCAAAGCCCTGCCGAGACCTGGGTGGCCGCAGGAGCGCGCCCGGTGGTCTTTACAAACTCCCGGTAGTCCAGGCCCGCCGCCTGGAAGGCTGTCTCCACAAGATCGGCCACCGTGTGACTGCGACCGGAGGCAAAAACGTATTCCCCTGAACTCTCCGCCTGAAGCGATTGCCAGAATCCACGCACAAAATCCCGCGCATCCCCCCAATCCCGCTGGGGCGTCATGTCGGACAATTCCAATTCCCGGGCTTTCCCCTGACGGATCGCCGCCACTGCCCGCGCCACGCGGCAACTCAGGTAGTTGGGGGGGCGCAGGGGGGACTCGTGGTTGTAAAGAATCCCCACACTGATGAACTGGCCATACTTCTCACGATGCAACCGGGCGAAGTGGTCTGCAGCCAGCTTGGCGATGCCGTAGGGGGTCACCGGCTGGCGGGTCGTGTGCTCATCCTGCGGTGTCTCTGCAGGAACGCCAAAGACCTCGGCGGATGAGGCCATGAAAATGCGGGCCTTGGGACAGATCTCCCGCGCCGCCTCCAGCAATCGCAGGGTGCCGAGGGTGATCGCCAGCACGCTCTCCTCCGGCACCATGAAGCTCTGACGCGAATCGGTCAATCCGGCGAGGTGATATATCTCATCCGGCTGGGCCGCCTTGAGAAAGCGAACGAGGGAAAAGGGGTCTTCGAGTGATCCGTTTTGCCACCCGATGGTGGAGATCATCTCCGGCGCATACCGGCGGCGCAATCCCGGCTCCTCGCGGTCCCAGGGAAACTGCAGCATCCCGTGCACCGCATAGCCACGGCTCAACAGGAACCGCGCCAGATAGGTGCCATCCTGCCCTGCGATTCCAGTGATGGCCGCGCGCTTCATCTCAGGCGCCAATGAAGGTCAGTTTCGGCATCGGCAGCACAAACTGTCCACCACGGGCCAGAAACTCGGTCTCACGACGTTTGAACTCGTTGATGAAATGCCAGGGCAGCACGAAATAATAATCCGGCTTCAGCTTCCGGGAATCCTCCTCGGAAATGATCGGAATGTTCGTGCCGATGGTGTGGGAACCCCACTTGTCCTCGTTCCGGTCGGCAATCGCCGGCATGAGATCCGGTGTGATCCCATAATACTGGAGGGTCGTGTTGCCCTTGGTGGAGGCCCCATACCCGTGGACCAGCTTCTTTTGTGCCTTCGCCTTTTTCAGGAACGCGATGGTCTCCTTCTTCAGCAATTCAATCTCTTTGCGGAAGGTGGCATAAGGGGCGTCGGTATCGATCGCCATGTCGAACTCCTTCAACCGCAGCTGCTGCACCCTTAGCCGGGCTTCCTCGGTCGGCTTCACCCGTCCGGCGTGCCCGACAAAAATCCGGAAGCTGCCGCCGTTGACGTCGTTTAGCATCACATCCCAGACCTCCAGGCCGTTTTCGGCAAACAACCGCTCCATGGCGGCCAGTGAGTAATACTCGAGATGCTCGTGGCAGATGGTGTCGAAACTGTTCATCTCCAGCATCGAGGGGAGATAGCTCAATTCCAGCACCCAGATGCCATCCTCATGCAGGCTCGATTTGATGTCCCTGACAAACGCATGGGGATTCTCAAGATCGTAAAACATGGCGATCGAGGTGATCACCTTCGGTTTCTGCGTGGGATAGGCCGAGCGCAGGGCTGCGGCAGAAAAAAAGTCGTTCACCACCTGCAATCCGGCGGCGCGGGCGTGCTCCACCACGTTTGAGGGATCAATGCCGAGCCGCTTGATCCCCTTTGTCTTGTAGGACTTCAGGAGCGTGCCATCGTTGCAACCGATGTCCAAAACGAGATCGCCGGATTTGAGCTTCACAGTCGCCTCAGCGGCATTGGCGATTCCCGCCAGGTTGTCCCGCATCGTCTGGTTCACCCCGGAGCGGTACCAATAGGAGGCATAAAGGACATTGGGTGGCACAGAGTGGCGCAGCTGCACCAGACCGCAGGCGTTCTCATCCAGGGCGGGATCGCAACGCACCAGGTCCAGCGGCACCCGCCGTTGCACCGGCGGCACACCATTCGGTTTTGCGAATGCACCGGAGAGAAACTGGTCCCCCAGCGAAACCACAGGCGTTAGGGCCCGGCTCCCGCAAATGCGGCAGCTGTTGCGTGTCACTAAGATCGGCGAATATGCAAGTGCTGACATTGGCCGAAAATTTGACAGGAAACCCGCCCCCGGGCAAGAAACAATGGATGCGGGTTAAGTGTCAGATCCGAAAAACACGCCGTGCGTTGCCCTCAAAGATCTTTGCGCGGATCTTCAAGTCCGGCACAAGCCGTCTGACGGTCGCAATGGTCTGCGCCCCCTGGCAGGCATCCCCCCATCCCGCCCGGTCATTGCAATCGCTCCCGTAGAGGAGCTTGTCCTGGTGCCGGGTCAGGAACTCCACGGCCCGCCCCTCATCCCGGGTCAGTGAATTCAGGCCGGAGCCAGCCGAAAGGTCCCCATACATGTTGGGATAATCCCTCAGGTAAACATCCGTCCAACCACCCGGCGTCACGGGGCCCTTGGGGTAAAGTTCTTTCTGGTTCGTGTGGTTTTGGTCCACATTCGCCCACCAGGTTTGTGCGTGGCCGATGAACCTCGTCCGGGGATGCTTCTCCAGCATCCGGTGGAACCGGTCAAAGCCATAGTTATACATCTCGTGCTGCCAGTGCATCAGGATCGGCACGTTGTAATCCGCCGCCAGCACATAGAGCCGCTGCATCTCGGGGGCGTCGCACTCCAGACCAAACTTCTGCTCCGCGATCGCCACCCCTCCCAGCTTCAGATATTTCTCGATCTCCCCCACCGCTCCGGGGGCATCAGGCACCTCGTTCGCTGCAAAGAGGAACCGTCCCGGGTGCCTCAGGGAGATCGCCCGGCAGGCCTCGTTCCCGAGGCATTGCGCCTGCAACCCGTTCGAAACCGCCTGGTGGGTCGATTCGCTGTTCATCGGCCTCCCTGCCGGAAGCAGGATCGTCCGGGTCACACCCATCGTGGCCTGGTGCGCCAGCAATTCCTCGTCACTTCGCCCCGAATAACCGGCATGTTGATGAATATCGATGATCCGCTCGGAGATGTCCCCCTTGTCGAGCAACCGACACCCGGGCACCGTCGCCGCCGCCGCCATCGCCCCGATCTGGACGATGAACCTGCGGCGCGAACCACTCTTCCTCAACCCCTGTTCCATGTTCATGATGTCCACAGTCTGTCAATCCGGCACCCACCGAGTCAACCGCCCGGATATCTCCTCTCAGAGCCATTCCTTGAACCGTTCCTGGTACTTGTTATAGAAGAACCCAAGGATGAGCAACACGATCCCCAGCGCCATGAAGCTCAGGATCCGGAATACCGTGTCGAGCTGCCACACATCAATCAGCACCACCCGCGCCAGTGCGCAGGCAAGCACCCCCAGACCGAACCAGCGATACATCCGCTCCCGGACGAGGAGTCCAAACCCGAACGCCGCAAGGGCGAACACCGACCAGGATGCCGTGAGATAGAACCCGCTGGCGTGCTGCAGGATGCTGCGCGAGAGAAACAGCCAGAGCGACAACCCGCCGACCAGGATGTAAGCGGCGTGTGCCTGATCCGCGAAGCCGTAGCGGCTCGGGGCGCGCCGGGCCACCCGCTGCTCCAGGATCACCGCCAGGATGATGATGAAATCCGCCGGATATGCAGGACGCACCATCTGCACCGGCAACCAGTAGAGGATCAACCCGGGGAGGATGAACGCCAGACTCGCGAACACCGGTTCTCTGGACCTGAAATAACCGGCCCATGCAAAGAGGCACATGCTGATCAACCCGAAGATGGCCACACGATATTCGTCCGGAACAAATTCGAGCGTCCACCAGACCGACATCCCGATGCCAATCCATCGATACGCACACCCCCATTGACCGATCAACTCCGCCCGGCCCGGGCTTGAGGGGGATCCAAAACGATGCCATGCCGACGCTCCGGCGGAGAGCAGGAACATCGTGGCAATCGGGCCGAGTGGCCAGCCCCATCCAGGTCGCCCCGCAGCAAGATAGCCGAAAAACTGAACAATCAATTCGAGCGTGAACAGTTGCGCGCACACCGCCAGCCAGCCAGCCCGGGTCATGGCCCCGTATGCGGTCAATGCCACCGCAGCCAGCCCGCCGACGACCATCCAGGATGTCCCGGGCCACCAGCCCTGCAGCCAGTGGTGAACCCACGCGACAACAGCCAGACTGTAAATGGCCTGGAACACATCCGGTGCGGGGGCCTCCACGGGAATGCTCCTCTGCCGCTGCCACCAATGGACCAGCACCAGATTCAAAGCCGCCATCGACGCGACATTCCACCACGGGGCCGAACCCCAGCCCGCCATCAGCACCGGGAGCAGGTTGCCCAGGATCACGCACAATTGGGCAAGGAGCGACACCTCCCTGATCCGCAGGACGTGGATCGAGAGGGTCAGCAAAACACCGAGGGTAATCACCAGCAGGGGCAGGTTGACAGGCGCCGCGTTGTTCCAGAGCACACTGACCCATGAGGCGAGCATGAGCGCGCCAAAATAGGCGGGTCCGGCCCTGAATCCGGGTGAGGGCTGCTTCCGGTGCTCCACCCAGGCATTCACCAGCATGAAGATCCCCAACCCGACACCTGTCCAGCCTCCCGCAGTATCGTCGTGTGCCATGCCATCCAGCCCCATGGCTGTGGCCAGTGCGCCCACGAAATAGCCCCCGCCCCGCAGGATCAGGCTCGGGCGCTGCCAGCCCATGATGATCAACATCACACTTTCCGCACCCAGCATGAGGGCGCGCTGCATCCCGCTGAACTTCAGGAACACGCCCAGCGTCACCAGCAGCAAACCCTGCGTCAGGTAACTGCCTGCGGGCTCCGCCTCTGCCGGGAACCGTTTCCGGGCAAGTGCCGCAAGCGCCAACAGCACTGAGCCGTAAACCATGCTGAACTTCCAGAATCCACCTGCGCGGGACTGCATCATCGTCAGGACAAACAACGCAAAGAACATTCCATTGTTCATGCTTGCAAACATCGCCCTCCGCTCGTTCTTGAACTCATCCCCCTTCGACAGGAACACCGCCAAAGTGAACAATGCCCAATAGCAGCCCAGGAAGCAGATCCCTCCCCAAAGCCCGGCTTCCGGTGATGCCCATTGCCAGCCCGCTCCGTCGTAAAACCTCCAGTAGGCGTATCCCGAATAGGTCGCGGCCACGCTCGCAAACGTCAATACGATCCACCGGTTCCGGATCAGGAAAAAGACAGAGGCCGCCGTCAGCAGCAGGTTTGAATAGAGTGTGAAGTCCCCAACCCGGGTGATGATGGATGTGTAATAGGCTAGTCCCAGCGAAAAGAAGCCCAGCACCTCCTGCTTGCTGCGATCCGCCATCCATACCATGAAGGCGGTCCATCCCAGAAGCAACGTTCCATCCACCAGCGGGCTTTCGATCACCCGCACAGCCTCAACATGATGGGCTGCATACGTCGTGAAATAGATGGCTGCCATCCCTCCCGCAAACAGCACCTGCCCATAGTTTCTCAACGATTCCTTCGCCGCCTTGCGCCTCCACCAGGATCCGGCAGCAAGAAGAAGCGTGCTCACAAGGTAGAGCATGGAGATCTTCCCTGCCGGTCCCACATTGGCAATGAAGTTCTGGTAGGCGTAATTCCCAAAAAACGCCAACCCCGTCAAAAACATCACGATCCCGATCCTGACCAGCCAATAAGTCCCAAGGCGCATCTCGAACGAGCCTTCCGGCGATGTCGCTGTGGGCGTGGGGGGGATCTGCTTGAAAACAGGAGGTTGTGGGGGGGCATGTCGATCGATCGGGGGGCGGGGCGAAAGGTGCAGGGATGACGGAGCCGGGACCTCGGCGGGGACTTGGGGCGGCGCGGTCTCCATATCCGACGCCACATCGGGGGCCGTGGAGCTTAGCTCCACTCGGATCGGCTTCGATTCCATCCGGGTTAGCACGGGTGGGACTGGGGTAACATGAGCCGATTGGGGGGGCAGTTCAGGTTCCTGCAGAATGGAGGTGTCAGCGGTGACTTCCAGCGGTTTCTGCCACTCAAGCCCCCCCACGACTTGAGGGGCCATCGGGATGTAGGAATGTTCCTCAGAATCCTCCCCTTCGTTCAGCGCCAGACTTTGCTGGATTTCCGTAAGTTGCTCACGGCACTTGACGACCTCCGCCTCCAGCCAATCCTGGCGGCGCTTCAGCGCATTCAGCTTCACAAATGGTGTCATAATTGTTCGTTCCTTTCGACAATCCCCAGGCCAATCTTTCCCTGATCATCCCACATTCCCGACCAAGCCATGAATCGAATCTTTTGTCGCCTCCATCACCTAAACAGATGATCCGGGTCGATCAAATCTCGTGAACCACCCGCCCGCCGACCACCGTGCAGAGCACCCGCACCCGGTCAATGCCGGAGGGATCCATCGCAAAGATGTCCTCCTCCAGAATCACAAAATCGGCGAGTTTCCCGGGAACCAGACTCCCTTTTTGGTGCTCGGCAAATTCGGCGAA
The DNA here is from genome assembly GCA_903913865.1 of uncultured Verrucomicrobia subdivision 3 bacterium. Taxonomy (GTDB): domain Bacteria; phylum Verrucomicrobiota; class Verrucomicrobiia; order Limisphaerales; family UBA8199; genus UBA693. The sequence goes on along the minus strand of CAIWMU010000266.1, from coordinate 9,789 downwards.
TGCCGACCCCATCGTGTAGGCCCTTACCGCCTCCTCCACTGTGATCTTTTCCTCCGGAACCCAGCCATCGGGATTTTTTCCATCCAAGGTCTGCCTCGTCACAGACGCCTTGATGCCGGTGAGCGGGTTCAGAGGGGCCACCGTCCAGTCAGATCCAAAAGCCAGGACAGCACCGGTATCCAGCAGGGATCTGAAGGCGTAGGCCTGCGCACAACGCTCACGCCCGAGGCGCTTCTCGCACCACCGTCCATCATCCGCGGCATGATACGGCTGCATGGATGCGATCACTCCAAGATTGCCAAAACGGGCAATATCCTCCCGCCGGAGATGCTGCGCATGCTCCACCCGGCAACGGCGATCCCGGGGTCCGTTGGCCTCCGCCACAGCCGCGAATATATCCAGCACCTGCTGGTTCGCAGCATCACCAATGGCGTGGATCATCACCTGCAACCCCGCCCTGTCCGCCCCCAGCGTTCGCTCCAGCATGATCCCCTCCGGCAACATCTGGTCAAAAAGCAGTCCACGGTTGCCCGGATCGTCCGCATACGGATCCACAAACAAGGCGGTCAGGGATCCGAGGCTTCCGTCGGAAAAGCCCTTGATTCCCCCCGTTCTCACCCAGTCGTTTCCAAATCCGGCCCTGATACCTGCCCGACCCGAAACCTCCCAATTCACGATCGATCGAGTCCCATATATCCGGTTCTTAAGCTCCCCATCCTCAGCCATTTTCTGATAAAGGCCGATGTCATCATCTGCGGAGACATCCGTCACACTTGTAACCCCAAGCTCGGCCGCATGCCGGGTGGCCGCCAGCGCCGCGCGGTGCCTCTCCTCCGGTCCCGGAGGTGGGATCACCCGGGTGATGAAATCCATCGCTGTATCCTTCAGGACCCCCGTCGGCTGACCGCTGCGCGGATCTCTGACAATCAATCCGCCCGGCGGATCTTTGGTTTCCCGTGTCACCCCGGCCAATCGGAGTGCCAGCGAGTTCGCCAACCCCATGTGACCGTCCAAACGGCTCACAAATACCGGATGTCCACTCACACAATCCACCATCGAACGGTCTGGCAACGGACTTCCCGGCCAATTCTCATGATCCCAATCCCCGCCCTGGATCCATGTCCCGGCAGCACAACTCCGGGCAAACACCTCCACACGCCTGGTGAATTCCTCCGGACTCTCCGCCGATCGCAGATCGAGATTGTTTAGTGAAAAACCACCGGCAAGAAAGTGAACATGTGAATCGTTGAACCCCGGCAGCACCAACCGCCCGCCAGCATCGATCACCCTTGTTTTGCTGGATGCCAGCATCCCGATATCCCGGGTGCTCCCGATCGCTGCGATACGACTCCCAATAACCGCCATCGCCCCCGCCCTCGGGTATCCTGGCTCCATGGTGTGAACCAAACCGTTCGTGACAATGAGATCAACCTTGAGACCGGTAGCTCCTTCAAATAGCTCTGGGGAGGACATGCCAACAAGTTACCCCCACCCCCAGCCAACCAGCAAGGCTTCCCGCTTGAAAAGATGCGATCTTCCGCCGGGTGGTTGAGCCGCAGAGAAAAATCCAAATGCCCCTCCCCAGATCCCGGCTTCCACCACCCCTTTCTCCACACCGCTCCACATCCTTTGCTCTCTACGTTTTAGAACGTAAACCGCCCCCCTTCCCTCCTGCATGGAACATCAACAGCGTTCTGCCCCAAAACCCAGGCTCACGCCGTCCGCGACGTCACGCTGGGTTTGATCCGCGATACGCCTTCAACGTTGAAAGCGTTGTGCCAACCATGAAGCCGATGCGCCCACCGGTCACGAAGCCTCGCCCCCGTGGGCAAAACAAGTCCCTTCCGCCTCTGCGTCTCGGCATCTCTGCGCGAGTATTCCCCGTTAGCCGTTCAAACGACCGGGATCACTATCAGGAAATGGGCGCTCTGAAACCGCTCTTGATGACCACTTCCCTCAGGCGACCCAAATCAAGTTTGTTTGAATCGAACGTGACCGTTGCAGCCCCACCAACCCGGTTCATCGTAACATCCTGCACTCCATCCACGGACCGGAGAGCTTTCTCAACCCGCTTGGAGCAGTGATCGCAGGTCATCCCATGAACTGCGATTGTGGCAGACATGGTTTGCAGACCTGCGTGCGATGTATCTTCGTGCGACATAACCAGATTCTGGCACAGACCATCCCTTTTGTCACCCAGGGTCAACAATCCGGAACCGGAAGGGACACCTTCGATTAGCTGGGGGTTGAGCGCAGCGACACCCCCGGAACCTACCCCGCGCAGTCCGTCCGATCCCGATGAGATCGGAGCTTCTCCCCAAGAAGGTCCCCAACATCAAGATTGGCATGTTCAATCGGCTGAGCCCCCCGCGTAATGACATGCCCCCTTCGAAATGAACCCGCCCCTTGCGCGAAACTCCAGCCCCATAAACAGGGAAAGCCGCCCTTTCGGGCGGCTTTCGTGAATTAAAGCTGTAAAGCTTAGATTACTTCCGGCGGCGGAAGATCAACAGAGCTGCAGCCCCGAGGCCCGCGAGCGCCATAGTGGACGGCTCGGGAACCGAGTAGAGGTTGAAGCTGTTCACACCGGCAGCAACGGGCGGGGCGTTCAAATCGCCACCGATGGTTGCATTCAGGTTGAACACGGAGGAGACGCCACCAGCGATGGTGCCGGCCTTCCACGCGGTCCAAGCAGCAGCGGAGGAGCTGTAGCTACCGGTCGTGTTGTCCCAAGCGAACAGCTGCAGGGTAGCGCCAGTGGCGCCATCCTTGGCAACGTTGCCGAGGGTGTAGGTGGTCTGGGGAATCTGACCAGCCGCCGTGCCGGTGCGGAAGGACTGGGTCTGAGCATTCAGCACCAGGGAGGCTTCAGCAGCGTTCTGGCCGGGAGCGGACAGAAGAGCGCCGAGGTAGCTCGCGCCGGAGATGGCGGTAAAGCCAGTCCAGTCAGTCGCGCCTGCAACCGTATCATTGGCGCCGTTACCGATCTGGCTGAAGCCAGGAGCGCCGGCCTTCGGGCCGTAAACGTGGGTGACGACGGTGCCCGTCAGACGGGTGTTCAGGACAACAGTCCCTTGAGCGAAGACGCTCGCAGCACAGGTCAGTGCCAACGAAGCGAGTACTAGTTTCTTCATATTAGTTGTGGTATTATGTTGGTATTACAGTAACCGGTGTGTGTTATTGAACTGTAAAGTTGCGGATCCACTTGTTCTGCGTGGCTGTGGGAGACTTCTTGTAGAAGAATGCTTCGCCAACGTTCAGAACGGGCTCGCTCGGAGTCCAAACCATGTCAGCATCGTCAAACGCATAAGCAGAGAAGCCAGCGGCATACTTATACAGCAAGTCGCCACCTTCGCCCGGGATACCGAGAGCGGTCGCCGTTCCAGCCTGGGGAACGATCGAGCTGCGCAGTGCCAGAGCACCGATCGGCAGGGTGTTGGTGAGGCTGCCTTGGAGCACTTCGCCCACGAAGGTCAGAGTGGTGGCCACAGGGCTCTTGAAGAAGGCGCCTTCGCCCGGGTTCAAGGTCGCGTTGCCATCCGGGGTCCACACATTGTCAGCGTCGTCAAACGCGTAGGCTGTGTAACCGCCGTTGTACTTATACAGCAGGGCACCGGCAGGACCAGCAGGCAGGAGCGAGCTGATCTTGTTGTCGCTCGTATTGAGCTGATTCGCAACCGCAACCAGCTGGTTGGCGGGAACGGTGACATTGTAGTAACCGACAACGTTCAGGGAATAAACGTTGGATTGCGCCGTCGCGGAGAAGGCGCAAGCTGCCATGGCAGCCAAACCGAGTATTACTTTTGTTCTCATGTGTTTTGTAGTTGTGTTAACCGTGTGTGGCGCAACTATCGCAAGAGACCGCCCAAGAGTCAACAGGATTTTGAAATTTTTTTGAACGCGGGAAAGCACCTTTTCACCGGCACCTTCCCCTTCCAGAAGACGCCAACCCCCTCCCCACCCAACGTTGCTATCAACCTCCACCACCAAACCTATCAACTGGCTCACACTCAAGTCGTTGATTTACAAACGTTTAGATACTAGTCTCTGCTGCTTGCTGCGTCACCACAACCTTCAGGGAGTCAGCTGAAGGGCGGTTTGCCAGGTCCACCGCCTCTGCTGTTTGGTCCAGAAAAAATCGGTGCGTAATCAAGGCTCGAACGTCAAGTTTTCTTGAAAACACCAGCCGCGCCACCTTCTTTTGAAGCAGAAAATCCGCTGAATAGCTTCCTATCAGGTCCTTCTCATCCACACAAACCGCCGCCAGATCGGTCAGGGAGGCATCCCCCCTCTTTGTGTGGGAGAACAGCAGAACCTGGCCGCCCCCCCGGATCAACTTCTGGGCCTGATTGACAACCGTATCCAAAGGGACAGCTATGACAGCTGCATCCAGCCCCCTGCCATCCGTCATTCTCTGCACAGCCGAGGGGAGGTTGCCACCGTCCGGTTCCGGCTTCAGGACCCAGCGGGCGCCCATGGACTGCGACAGGCTCAGGCGAGAATCAAAGAGGTCCGTGGCCAGCACATGAACGCCCCTCAAGGCAAGCAGCCGGGTGAACATCAGCCCAATCGGTCCCTGCCCCGCGACCATCACCACGTCGCCTGGAAGCAGGTTCAGCCGCTCAACCCCCTTGAGCACGGTGTTCACCGGTTCAAGCATGGCCCCTTCCTCAAAGCTGTTACCCCTGGGGATTTTGACCACCCCCGGCAGGACAAACGGCATGACCCGGACGTATTCGGCATAGCCACCCCCTGCCGGTTCGAACCCGGCGGTGATCCCCGTGCGCTTGTATTGTTCACACTGCGCAAAGGCATGGTGCCTGCAAAAATGACAGGAGCAGCACGGGACATGATGGTGAAGGGCCACGCGATCGCCGACTTCGAAACCCTCCACTCCACGCCCCATCCTCACGATGGTTCCTGCGGTTTCATGCCCAAAAACTCTGGGAGGCGGCACCGTGCCGTAGTGGATCTTCTTGATGTCGGTTGGACACACCCCGCACACAGCCACTTTCACGAGCAACTCACCGGCTTGGATCTGTGGAACCGGGACTGTTTCAACCCGGAGATCGCGCGGACCGCGATAGACAACCGCCTGCATGGTTTTGGGGATCATGATTGAAAGTCCTTAAAACGTCTGGTTGAACGGGTTATGAACGGAGGGATCGGTGAAGAGCGGCCCGAACTCCGCCATACCTCCGCCGAGATCGGAATGCCGGGTATTCTATCTATTTGGGCAGATCCGGCTGTTTTCGGCCTTTTAACCTCCGGGGATCCAAAATCTCCGGTTTTCCTGTGAAAGTGTTCAGCCCCTTGGGGAAGGAGGGGGATTCCAGCCAATCCACCAACCATAACAATTCAGCGGAGGACAGCCCAATAGCGGAATTCCGCGTCAACATCAGGCGGTTGGGGGCGGTGACAGCAAGTGTGGTCCCAGAGTTACCAAGCCGCTCCTCCATCGCCCGGAGCCACACAAAACCGGCGGAGGAAGGCGAAATCTGAGCCTTGTTCAAGGCAAACCGCAGCAACTGGCCGAAATTCAACCACTGCTGGATGCGCGGTCCCGTGACTTCCCAGTCATATCCGGCAAGGTCCTTTCGGGATTCGAATTGACGCAGCAATTCAGCTGGCATCGGCTTGTTGGTGTTCAGAAGCGGCACAAGTCCACCAAGGACGAAGTTGGTATTGATCGACGGCACCACCCGAAGAAACGGGGTGATGAGCGGCACTTCCGACCACGCCACTTCGGCTCCGTTTGTTCCCTTCTCAAAAAACCCGATCCCGTTGTTCGTCATCCACGGGTTGACCCCGGTGGCCAGAGCCTGAGTCAGGTTGGAAATCAGGTTCGTGCCATCAGGGACAGTGGCGGCGGCATAGCTAAGGAAGGGCACGCCATGCTGCGCCCACAGAAACACCTGGTTCGGCGCGGGGCCCAGTTTCAACTCCTTGTAAGCAGGCCAGGCCTCCAGCCAGGGGCCAATGCCCTGAAGCGCGGTGAAGGAAACGAGAGGATCGTGAATCTGATTGGTGGGAATGTTCCAAGGCTCGAGTTGGAACGGGAGCGGTTTCGGAAACACCAACTCACCCCGGGTCCGGGTGTTGCCTCCATCCGCAGTCAGGGTCAGCGTCAAGCGAGGCCACCCCGCAGGGATCTCCCAACCCAGTTGGAAAGCCCCGGAAATGCGTGCGAGATCAAGGTCCGCGCTGACGAAATAGTTTGAATCCGTCAGGGATGTCTGGGATTTGAGCAACCGCTCCGCCATCTCACCGGCAAAACGGTTGCTGGACTGGCTCAGGCCGAACACCACCCAATCCCCTGCAACACGCAGTTCAGCATAACTCGGGGAGGCCTGCCGTTCCAGGGTCCATCCATTCGTCCCGTCCTGCACCGTCTTGCCCCCGGTCAAATTTTCGAAAACAGCTGCCAGATTCGTGGTCCACAACGCCGCATGCGCTGCTTCAACCCGGGTTGCCAGCACCAGTGCCCCCGGGTTTTGACCGGTCTGCCTGATTTCCAGAAGGGTTTCCCTCCTGAGGATATCCTCAAGGATCGGCAGCAACAGGTCGGACGGCGCATTCGAAAGGGCCGCTACCCCGGCAAAAAGGCGCCACGGTGCCGTGGCGAGCTTCCCGAGGGTTTGCACCTCAAGATTGGTGCTCTCCGTGAGACTCCAAATCCCATTGATGGCGGGCGCATTGGTGTTCTCCTCCAGACGGTCCTTCCCTACCCAGTGAATTTTGCCAATGGTCTCCGGCGCGGGCGGCGGCTTGGGGGGAGGAGTTGCCACCGTGGCAGTAGGACTACCGGTGCCGGGTTTCCCCCGGGCACTTTGGTCGCAACCCACGCTGAGCAGACCCAGACCGACTGCAAGAACCAGCAAATGCATCCTCAAGCTCATATTGTGAAGGTGGAAACTACCAGAAAATGATTCCTTTCGGCAAACGCAAAGCTCCCGAAACCACCAAATCGCCCGAATCGAGCCCCACGCAACCTATTGAGCAAGTCCCCTCCTGAAAAGGCTCCCGACCTGCCGGGCCAGACGTGTCGCGATCTGTTCATCAGTGTTGGTCAGCAGGATCACGGTGACCCCATCCTCCACAAACCGCTGGCAGCTCGCCGAAAATCCGGAAGTCGAACCGCCATGACCAATCATCTTGCGCCCCTCGAACTGGTCCATGATCCACCCAAATCCATAAGTGGTCTCCTTGCCTGTCGTGAGCCGCATGGGTGTCCACATCGCTTCCATCGATTCCTTCTTCAGCAACCCCGGCCGATCCAGCGCCATCTGCCACAGGGCGAGATCCCCCACGGTGGAAACAATCGCCCCGGCCGAAAACACGTCGGTAAGGTCATAGTCCCGGTTGATCCACTGGCCATCCACCTGCTCATACCCTTTTGCCCGGTTGGGAATGATCAACGATGGGAGTCGATTGGTCGTGAACTGCATTCCCAGAGGCTTGAAAATCCTGGCATGGAGAAAATCCCAGTAGCTCTGGCCCGAATTGGTCTCAATAATATGGCCCAGCAGGCTGTAGCCGCTGTTCGAATACTTCCAGGCGCTGCCGGGAGGGAACTCAAGTGCCTCAGCCCCAAGCTGCGCCACAAACTGGGTCCGGGTAAGATGTCTCGTCAGCTCATATCCGGACAGGCCCGTATAGCTCTTGATGCCCGAGGTGTGGGTCAGGAGATGCCGCACGGTGATTTTGGACCACGTGTTCGGAGCAGTTGGCAGGTGCCGGGAAACAGGATCATCCAGCCTGACCGCCCCCTCCTCCACCAAAAACAGGATCCCGGCCGCAGTAAATTGCTTGGTCACGGAACCAATCTCGTAAACGGTATTGGTCCTTGCGGGGACCTGGTTCTCGATATCTGCCACACCATACGCCGCAGACTTTGCCACCCGCCCCTTGTGGAGGATCAGGAGAGATGCGCCGGGAATACGGTGCTGTCCCATCTCGGTTTTTAGGGCGTCATCGATCGGATCGGCGTGCAACCCGGCTATTCCCGCCAGCAGGATCACCCATATATGTATACATATGGAAGGGCGCAGGAACGCTGGTTGATGCGTCCTGCCAGTGATCTGCCAACGCGGGGAACCCGTGTAGCTCACAAAAGTTTCTCCAGAAACTCCCGATTGGCCCTGGCGTTCGCCGTCGTCTCAGCCGCGGTGGCTCCCACCTGCACCCCCTCCACCATGATCGGCCCGTTGAACCCAGCCGCCTTCAACTTTGCGAACACAGCCTTGAAGTCCACCTTGCCGGTTCCAAACTGCGACATGACCTCCCCCTTCGGCGATGGGCAATCCTTCGCGCAAAAGCCGGTGATATGCCGCGCAATCGGCTCCAATTCCGCCACCGGATCCTTCCCCGTGTAATAGATGATGTTTCCCGCATCATACCAGACCTTGAAGTTCGGGTGACTGACCTTCCCGATGCACCGCAAAATCTCCTCGGAGGCCCCGCTGCTCCCCCCGTGGGGCTTCATCGCGATCTGGATGCCCCGTTTCTCGGCCTGCGCCGCCGCATCAGACATCAGCCGGTAGAAATCCTCGTAGTGTTCCGGCTTGTCCACACCGAAGCAAAGCATGTATTTCAGTCCCAGCCGGGCCGCATTCTCCACCTGCTTCCGCAACTCAGCCTTGTTCTCCTCAAACGGAGCATCCGCCTTGTAGCGGATCGCCGTCATGTTCACCTCCAGCCCCCGCTGGGAAATCCGCTTCTTCAACCCGTCCAGATACTCCGGAGTCGCCTGCGACAGGGTGAACGCCTCCCCCTTGTGGGTCGAAAGCAGCCCGGTCAACCGGTAACCAGCCTCCCGAATACCATCCAACGCGGCATCATAGCTCCAATTCGTCCATGCCCTGTTGAAACACCCCACTGGCCAGACCGTTTTATCGGCTGCGAAGGTGCCCTGCAACCCAACTCCGGCCATCGCAGCCACACCCAGGGCGGATTTCTCAAGAAAAGTTCGGCGCTTCATTGAAGGCATTATGTTTCCCTACCCCCATGGTGGCAAGCGGGTTCCACAACCGGGCCGCACCTCAACCCTCCGCCAGATCGCGTAGCTCCCAACATCATGGAAAGCACCCCCTTCGTGGGGCATACCGCCATCCCCCCCTCCCCGAACCCGGAATCGGGTCAGGCCCGGTGCCGGACCGGTTTCGTGGACAATACCGGCATCCCCCCCTCCCCGGAACCCGGAGGGTTCACAGCCGGTGGTTGAGGAGCAACGCGACGACACCACCGGTATAACCCCGCATTACCCCAGCATCCCGGAGGGAGATGCGGCAACGCCCGCTGCCGACCACAACGCCCTCCACCCTTCCCCGCCCCGCCCCATCCACGTCCATCCACGTCCATCCACGTCCATCCACGTCCATCCACGTCCATCCACGTCCATCCACGTCCATCCGCGTCCATCCGCGCCCATCCGCGTCCATTTGCGGTCCCCCCCTCCGCAACGCCAAAGGCGTTGTGTCATAAAGCCCGGGGTTGCGCCGTTCCCGGCGCTACCCCGGGTTCAGGCCACATCGCGTTCCCTACCCCGCAAGGGGTTGTGCCGTTCGTGCCCGCCGGGGGGGGCGACAAACAAGGGCGGAATGGCATCGTGTTCGCGGGTGCGGAAAATGAGTCCACCCTGTATCTATTTCCCATATCCATGTAATACACACACATCACATGCCACCCATTCGAACCATCGGCACAACCCCGTTGGGGTTGTTTATGTCTTTGGCCTTTACCCGGGGTAGCGCCTCGGCGGCGCAACCCCGGGCTTCATGGCAGAATCCC
>CAIWMU010000265.1 GCA_903913865.1 uncultured Verrucomicrobia subdivision 3 bacterium | reverse complement strand
AGATCTGCCAGAGGCTGGCACGCCACTTCGGTTAGCAAACCACCAAAAAAAAGCCCCCCGACTCAGCTTGCTCGCCAGGGTTTCTATCCCACGTTCGCCAGACCGGGGTCGCCTCCTTCCCCCAGTGTCTGATTTGCAGATAGTTCACCTTCCAACTTGCATTTGGGGCTCCCATCCGGTATCATCGACGAACGAAGTTCGGTTGAAAAAGACGTTAATTTAGGAATTCATACGGAATCAAAGACAGGGTTGACCTGAAGTGGATTACCCATACGTCATGCCGGCAAAGTGAATATAGCAAAATGAGTCAACGGCAGCTAACGCTCGTCATGATCCTGGTGGTTGTGGGAATGGCCATCGGGTTTCTGGCCATTCTCTTGCGCCCGCCGGCAGCAGTGCTCGTTGAGAAGCGGGTGACGGATTACCCTGCGGAGCGGGCTGCCGGAACACTGCCCAAGGAACCTGTCGCGACTGCGGCAGCGTCTGTGGAGAGCAAAGAGCCTGCCGCCGAGAAAGTGGACATCGCCGGCAAACTCGCGACGTTTGATGGGAAGCCAGGCCGGGAGACGGGAAGCTGGCCGCGGTTTCGTGGCAAGGATTTCAGCAACAGTGTGCAGGGCCCTGCGGTTCTGGAGCATTGGCCCGATACCGGACCCCCGGCCCTCTGGAGGACGAAGGTGGGGCAGGGATATGCGGGGCCGGTGGCCCATCAGGGACGCGTCTTCCTGCTTGATTATGACGAGAAGGAAGAGGGCGATTCGCTGCGTGTCTTTTCCCTGACGGACGGCAAAGAGATCTGGCGTAGAACCTACAAGGCGCCGATCAAGAAAAACCATGGATATTCCCGCACGGTTCCGGCAGTGACGGATGATTATGTGGTGACAATAGGGCCTCGTTGCATCGTGATGTGCAACCGTCCGTCCTCCGGTGAATTTCTCTGGGGGATTGACCTTGTAGCGGAGTATGGCACAGAGGTGCCGCTCTGGTATACAGGGCAGTGTCCGCTGATCGACGAGGGCATAGCCGTGGTTGCCCCGGGCGGGAAGAACCTGTTGATGGGAGTGGACTGCGCGACCGGCAAGATCCTGTGGGAGACCCCCAACCCGGATCGCTGGGGCATGTCTCATTCGTCGGTGGTGCCGGCGACCTTGCTGGGGCGTAAAACATATGTTTATTGTGCAAAGGAGGGGACAGTGGGTGTCGCCGCAGACGGGGTGGATCGCGGGCAAGTGCTATGGCGGAGCACGGCCTGGGCGCATTCGGTGACATCCCCTTCGCCGCTGCCAGTTGATGGCCATCGGGTTTTTGTCACTGCGGGCTACGGTGGAGGGAGCATGATGCTGGGATTGAAAGAGGTGAATGGAAAGCCTGTGGCCGAGCCGCTTTACGAGCTGGAAAAGGCTGTATTCTCGTGCGAACAGCATACGCCGCTGGCCTTTCAAGACCACTTCTTCGCCGTGCTGCCGAAGGACGCAGGCGAGTTTCGCGCGCAGTTCGCCTGCATGAATTTGGATGGGAAGATTGTCTGGACCAGCGGCAAGACCGAGAGGTTCGGGCTGGGGCCATTCCTGCGCGCCGGCGATAATATGTTCATTCTCGACGACGACGGCACACTTTCGCTCATCAAGTCTTCGATCACCGGCTATCAACGGCTTGCGCGGGCTCGCGTGCTGCATGGGCGGGAGGCCTGGGCGCCGATGGCGCTGGTGGATGGCCGACTGCTCCTGCGGGATTTTGAAGAGATGGTCTGTCTCGATGTTCGTGCCAATCAAGAGTTAACCCTCAACGGTGGAAAGGGATTATAATGCCTGCTCCCGGCTCAAAAATAAACACGCTAAACCGCTTCGAGTTCATCCGTCAGGGGCTTGGCCGCGTTGCCGCCTTTGGTCTGGGTGTGGTCGGAGGGGTGACTGCTTTCGGTGCGCGCAAGAAGAACACCGTCTGGCAGATCGATCCAATGAAGTGCACGCAGTGCGGACACTGCGCCACCGCTTGTGTGGTCACGCCCTCGGCGGTGAAGTGTGTGCAATCGTATCCCATCTGCGGATATTGCCGGTTGTGCTTCGGCTATTTTCAGCCGAACGCACCGGAGTTGACTTCCGCCGCAGAGAACCAGCTTTGCCCGACCGGTGCCATCGAGCGTAAGTTCGTTGAAGACCCTTATTGGGAATACAACATCAAGGAGGACCTGTGCATCGGCTGTTCCAAGTGCGTGAAAGCCTGCGAGATGTTTGGGAACGCCTCGTTTTATCTGCAGGTTCGCCACGACCGCTGTGTCAATTGCAACGATTGCTCGATTGCCCGGCAATGCCCCTCGGATGCCTGGGTGAGGCTCCCTGCGAGTGAGGCATACCTGCTCAAACACATGCTGCACCCTGCAACCCAACTCAAAATGGAGCTTCCCCAATGGACCACCCCGAAAACCTAGGCTGCTTGTGTTGCGCAAGCAGCGGTCCTGAGCGCCTGCGGACGATGGCACCCGCCTGGCGCCGCTGTCTGTTTGCCTTGATCCTGCTGTCGATGTTGATCGGGTTCCTAATTCCGGTTGCAAACCTGGCCGCAGACGAAATGCGATTCCCCGCACCCAACTTCACAAGCGGCTACAAGCTTCCGGAGACCACCATCCCGGAGCCCACCTCCGAGGCCCGGCAGTGGATCGATGTCGGGGTGCTGCTGGCGACGTTGAGTCTGGCTTCCTGGCTGGCGATCAAGAAACGGACCCGCAAGGGCATCTTCGCCCTGATGGTGTTCAGCCTTCTCTACTTTGGGTTTTACAAGCAGGGTTGCGTGTGCCCCATCGGCTCGATCCAGAATGTCACTTTGTCGCTCTTCAATTCAAATTACGCAGTGCCGATCACGGTGCTCCTTTTCTTCATTCTGCCGCTGGCGTTTGCGCTCTTCTTCGGCCGGGTGTTTTGCTCCTCCGTATGCGCTCTGGGGGCGATCCAGGATCTGGTCATCCTCAAGCCGATAACCCTGCCGCGCAAACTCACCATCGGCCTGAGTATGATCCCCTACGCCTATTTGGGCGTGGCCATCCTTTTCGCCGCCACCAACACAGGTTTTGTAATCTGCCGGTATGATCCTTTCATCGGTTTCTTCCGTCTCGATGGCAACGCACCGTATCTGTATCTTGGTGCCGGTTTTCTGTTGTCGGGCATCTTCATTGCGCGGCCCTATTGCCGGTTCTTCTGTCCCTACGGAGTTCTGCTTGGCTGGATGTCGCAATTTGCACGTTGGCATCTGACCATCACTCCCACCGAGTGTGTTAACTGTCGTCTTTGCGAGAAATCGTGCCCCTTCGATTACGTGGAGAAGCCCAACCTCGGCCTTGCGCGCGAGAACCGGGCAGTGGGCACCCAGCGGTTGGGCTACTTGTTTTGCGTTCTGCCCCTAGTGATCATCCTCGGCGGATGGGTGGGACACCGGCTTTCGGTTCCGATGTCCCGCTATAACCATTCGGTGATGCTGGCTGAGAATCTGCTGATGGAAAAATCCAACCCCGACCTCAAGCCGTCCCTTGAAACCACCACCTTCCGAACACAGGGCACACCTGAGGCCAAACTCATGGCTGAGGCTCAGCTGGTGCGGTCACGGATGAATGCGGGTGGCTGGCTTCTGGGTGGGCTTCTCGGCCTGGTTTTTGGAGTCAAGCTCATCGGGGTGTCGGTCTCCCGCACACAGAAAGATTATGAGGTGGACAAGACACATTGCTTTAGTTGCGCCCGCTGCTGTCCCTATTGCCCAAGTGATGCGATTCACAAGGGTAACTTTGTGCCGGGCAACCCGGCGTATGACGCCGCCCTGACAGTGGCGAAACAGGAGGGGACAACACCTGAGGCGGTCGCCAAAGGCAAGAGGGCATGAGAATCGTTGTCATTGAGCCCGGAACGAAGTCCGCGCCATACCAGGTCCTTCGTGTGACCGGTTATGTGGCTGCCGTCTTCTCGTTGCTCGTTTGCGTCCTGATGATTGCAAACAACGTGAGCGTCACCCGGCTGGACCCGGTCCACTCCCCCGCGCTGACGAAGTTGCTGGAGCAACTGAAGGCCAACCCCCGGGACGCCGCCATCCGTGAAGAGATTCGCGAACTCGACCTGCTCACCCGGCGCGCTTTCTTCACCAGTCAGCACTTCACGCATGTGGGGGTCGGGTTGCTGGTGGGCGGGTTGGTAGTGGCGATCATCTGCTTCAAGAGCCTGAACGCCTACAAGGCTGCTCCGCCGTATCCAAACTCGAAGGATCCCAAGGACGATCTGGTGGCGACGGCCTTGTGGGCTCGGAAATCGGTCACTGCGGTGGGGTTGGTTCTATTCGGTTTTGGCCTGATGCTGGCTTTGCCGTGGAAGAGCCCACTGGATACGCCGCCCGTGAAAGGAACGGCCGCAGCCGGGCCGAAAACGGCCACCCCGGCACAATCCATCGCAAACCCTGCCGCTCCCGCGACCGTTGCCTTCACGCCCCCCGCGGCCACCTGGCCGTCTTTGGAGGAACAGTTGTCGCAGTGGCCTGCTTTTCGAGGAGTTGGAGGTGGGGTAGCCCGGGCAGCCAAGGTTCCGACGACCTGGGATGCTGGAAAAGGTGCCGTCTGGAAGCGCGAGGTGGGCCTGCCGGGAATGAATTCGCCCGTGGTTTGGAAGGATCACGTATTTGTATCCGGTGCGGACGCAAACAGCCGCGAGGTCTATTGTTTCAACGCGGTTTCGGGCGAATTGCGATGGAAGGGGAGCGTTGCGCCGCTTCCCAACGCATCGAACAAGTTCATCCAGGTGCCTGAATCGACCGGATACGCCCCATGCACCATGGCAACAGACGGCACCCGGGCATTTGCGGTTTTTGCCGACGGGGAAGTGGCCGCGTTCGGTTTCGACGGCAAGGCAGCCTGGAAACGCAGTCTTGGCTGGCCCGACAACCCCTACGGACACGCCTCATCCCTCGCGACGTTTGAGGATTTGTTGATTGTCCAGATGGATCGCAGAACGAACAGTTTCCTGTTCGGGCTTGATGTTGCAACCGGGAAAGACAGGTGGAAAGTGCCTCGGGATTTCGGCCCGTCGTGGGCCACTCCGCAAGTGTTCCAAGGCCCGCAGGGCCCGCTGCTGGTTGTGGCCGCAAACCCCTACCTCGTGGCCTACGACCCTCGAACCGGGAAGGAACTCTGGCGGGTTGATTGCCTCAGGGATGCCGAGGTGGCGGTGTGCCCCTTCTACGCTGACGGGGTTGTCTATGCCGCCTGCGATACGGTTGGGATCACGGCCATTGACGCCGTGACGCATCAGGTGGTCTGGAAAGAGGACGAAGCTGTTCCGAGCATCTGCACGCCACTGATCTGCAACGGCCTGATTTTCATATGCCTTACGGATGGGGCGATTGTCTGTGTTGACGCCAAGACCGGCAAGGAATTGTGGCGCAAGGAAACGGATCAACCGCTCTTTGCATCACCCGTCCTCGCCGGAGCGAATGTCTATGTCGTTGACAAGGGAGGAACGGTGCATGTTTTCAAGGCCCAGCGCAGCGGGTTTGAGGAGGTGGGGGCACCGGCGGTTGGTGAGGAGGTCTATGCCACGCCGGCACCGGTGGGGAATGCGCTTTACGTGCGGGGCGTCAAAAACGTCTATCGATTTGGATTATGAGTGAGAGCGGTGCCAGCACATGCAGCGGCGGTTGCGGGGGCAAGACGAGTTCGAGAAGCCCGGCGGAACTCGACCTTGCACCGGTTGAGGCAATCGTGGCGTCCATCGGGCGGCGCCCGGAGGACCTCATCCCGCTGCTGCAGGCCATGCAGAAGCACTACAACTACCTGCCAAAGCCCGCGCTGGAACGGCTCTGCCAGATCACTGATATCACTCCCGATGTTGTCGATGGGGTTTCAACCTTTTACTCCCAGTTCCGACATCACCCGGTGGGCAAGCACGTTATCAGGACCTGCACGGGCACGGCCTGCCATGTCAGCGGGGCCAACATCCTCCATGACACGTTCCGGCAGCACCTGAAGATCAAGCCGGGGGAGCACACGGATGGGGAAGGGGAATTCACGGTGGAGGAGGTCGCCTGCCTTGGTTGCTGCATGCTGGCACCGGTGGCCCAAATCGACGATGTCATCTATGGCCAAATCGAGACCTGGAAGGTGCCAGACCTGATCGAGGATTTCCGGGCCTCGGAAAAAACCCGGGTGAGTGCCGACGCCAACGGCGGTAAACTGTCCGCCCGCGATACCGTCGGCGAAGTGCGCATCTGCCTTTGTTCCAGCTGTGTCGCGGGTGGTTCCCGCAAGGTCTATGACGAAGTGATGCGCCAGTCGGAGAAGCTGGACATCCCGGTGAAAGTCAAAGACGTGGGCTGCACGGGGATATCCTACGACATCCCGCTTGTGGAGTTTCATCTCTACAACGACAACCGCTATCGTTATGGCAAGGTCGATCCCGTGGATGTGCGGGATCTGTTGTTGCGCCATTTCCGGCCCATCTCCTGGTGGAAGCGCGCCGGTGCCCGCCTCTTCCACACCCTGGAGACGTTTTTCACCGATGAATCGTGGGTTCCCCCGACCCGTTACTCGCAGGATGTAAGGCACGGAGTTGAGAAGGCTTACACGGGTGCCCAGGTGCGCTTAGTTACCGAGCATGCCGGAACGCTCGATCCGCGCAGCATAGACGACTACATCCAGCATGACGGATTCAAGGCGTTGGAATCGGTCCTCAAGCAGCGGAAGTTCGAGGATGTGATCGCTGAAGTGAAGTCAAGCGGACTGCGCGGTCGGGGCGGCGCCGGCTTCCCCACTGGCATGAAATGGGAGATGACGCGGGCGACGCCCAACGACGTCAAATACGTTATCTGCAATGGGGATGAGGGCGATCCGGGAGCGTTCATGGACCGGATGATTCTCGAATCGTTTCCCTACCGCGTTTTGGAGGGCATGGTGATCGCCGCCTTCGCAGTCGGCGCGCATGAGGGCTTCCTCTATATCCGGGCGGAGTATCCCCTGGCGACCAAGCGGATCCGGGAAGCGATCCGGGTCTGCGAGGAGCGCGGGTTGCTCGGTGAAAACATCATGGGCACGGGGTTCAAGTTGAAGTTAAAAGTGGTTGAAGGCGCCGGCGCATTTGTTTGCGGTGAGGAAACAGCGCTCATGTCGGCGATTGAAGGGGGCCGTGGCATGCCGCGGTTTCGTCCCCCTTTTCCTGCGCAATCAGGCCTCTGGGGCAAGCCTACCTGCATCAATAACGTCGAGACGTTCGCCTCGATTCCATGGATCATCCGCAATGGTGCCAAGGCATTTGCCGCTTATGGCACTGAAAAGAGCAAGGGCACCAAGACCTTTGCGCTGGCGGGAAAAGTGCGCCGGGGCGGCCTCATTGAAGTGCCCATGGGGATGACGATCAACGAGATCGTGAATGACATTGGGGGCGGCGTGCCTGAAGGACGCAAGCTCAAGGCGGTGCTAATGGGTGGGCCTTCGGGCGGTTGTGTGCCGGCGCATCTGGCCCATACGCCTGTGGACTACGAGGCGCTCAAATCCGTGGGTGCCATCATCGGTTCCGGCGGCATGGTGGTGTTGGATGACACAGATTGCATCGTCGATATCGCCCGCTACTTTCTCTCCTTCACCCAGGACGAATCGTGCGGAAAGTGCACTCACTGCCGCATCGGCACCAAGCGGATGAAGGAAGTGCTCGACCGCCTGTGCTGCGGCAAGGGGCGGAAGGGCGATCTCGAACTGCTGGAGACCCTGTCCACCATCACGATTGAAGGCAGCCTGTGTGGACTGGGAAAAACGGCCCCCAATCCGGTCCTTTCCAGCCTGCGCTATTATCGCGCCGAATATGAGGCCCACGTTCAGGGCAAATGCCCCGCCCGCAGGTGCAAAAACCTTGTGCAGTATTTTATCACCGACACCTGTTTTGGCTGCACACGCTGCTCACAGATGTGCCCGACCGATTCCATTCCGATGAATCCCTATCACCATCACGTGATCGAGGAATCCACCTGCACCCGGTGCGACATCTGCCTGCAAGTATGCCCGGTAAACGCCATTGAAAAGATCCCGATGTGAAGCTGACCATAGACAACAAGGAAATCGAGTGCGAAGAGGGCATCTCCCTGATGGAGGCGGCACGCCGCATCGGGATTGAGGTCCCGGCGCTCTGCTATCGCGAAGGCTATGACCACTTCACCTCCTGCATGATGTGCATGGTGAAGGACACGAAGGCTGGGAAGAACGTGCCGGCCTGCTCAGCCCGTGCCGCCGACGGCATGGTGGTCGAAACCCAGAACGACGAGATCCGCGCCTTCCGGAAATCCACTCTGGAACTGTTGCTGAGCGACCACCTGGGGGATTGCGAGGCACCATGCCAGCGGTTGTGCGGCGTGCACAACGAGGTGCCGCAGATCATCCGTGACATCATGGCGGGGCAAATGGGCACTGCGGTGGCGCACCTGCGGAGTGACATGGCACTGCCGGCCGTTCTGGAGCGGTTCTGCAACGCACCTTGCGAAAAAGGGTGCCGCCGCGGACTTGTGGATGAGAGCGTTTCCATCCGCGCCCTGATGCGCCATGCCGCCGAGTGGGATCTACAGAACGCGGAGCCGTATGTGCCGCCGTGCGCACCTTCATCCGGAAAACGTGTCGCCATCATCGGTGCCGGTATGACGGGTTTGTCCACCGCCTATTATCTTGCGTTGATGGGCCACTCGTCCGTTGTGTTTGAACGGCAGCCACGGGTGTTGCCACGGTTGCGTGATGAAAATGGGACCGAAGTGCTGCCTGATTGGGTGGTCGAGGGGGAGTTGCGGCTTTTGAACCGGCTGGGCGTCGAAATCCGCACCGGAATAAAGGCCGGTTCGGACATTTCCATGGCGGACCTTCGCCGGCAGTTCTCCGCAGTGGTTGTAGCCTGCGGTGCGGTGCCGGTGGAGGACCTCGAACTGCTGGGCGTGCCGGGGACTGCCAAGGGCATCATCGCTGATGCCGGCACCTCGCAAACCAAAATTGACGGCGTGTTCTCCGCCGGAAATGCGGTGAAGCGGGACACGCCGATCCTGAGGACGGTGCAGCAGGCCAAGGCGATGGCCACATGCATCAGCCAGAGGCTCAACGGGAAACAGATTGTGGGCATTTACGAGATGTATAACCACATGATGGGCCGCCTGCAGCCGGAGGAGTTGAAGGAGTTTGCGAGCCACGCTTCACCCATTCCGCGCGTCCGCTCAGCCGATGCGGGCCACGTGTCCTTCGCGAAGGAGGCTGCCGTATTGGAAACCGGGCGATGCATGCACTGCGACTGCCGGGCCAACCACGACTGCGATCTACGGACTTACAGCGACCAGTATGGTGCCGTGCAATCAGCCTACAAGGGGGAGCAGCGAGCGACCTACGTGCAGATGAACGGTGGCACCGGCGTGCTCTTCGAGCCGGGGAAGTGTGTGAAGTGCGGCCTTTGCGTGCGGGTCACCAGCAAGGACGGG
This sequence comes from uncultured Verrucomicrobia subdivision 3 bacterium, assembly GCA_903913865.1. Lineage (GTDB taxonomy): Bacteria > Verrucomicrobiota > Verrucomicrobiia > Limisphaerales > UBA8199 > UBA693. Next base: position 23,900 of record CAIWMU010000265.1, on the reverse strand, counting down.
GAAAAGTTTGGTTTCACCTTTGTGGGTCGTGGTTTCGAGGTGAAGGCGGCCATCTCACTTGGTAAATCGCTGGAGGAAGGTTTGGAAAAGAGCGGCAGCAAGGTTGTGGAGGCCTGCCCCACCGGCGCATTGGCGAACGCTGAAGAGTGAATGCCGTGGAAATTGGATCAACCTGATGGCCACCGGGAAAGGTAAAATTGACATGAATGAAGAAAAGACTGGGCAATGGCAACGACGCGGGTTCCTTGGCGGCGCACTGGTTGCTGCCGGGGCGGCTGCCGGATGGGTAATGACCCGGCTGCTCCCGCCGCCCACGCCTGCGAGCGGTAATGCGGCCAAGTTGGATGATCGTTTTGTTTACGATATCAGTGAATTCGAGGAGACCGCAGCGAACCTCCTGCTCTTTGAACCTGCAGGGGAATTTGCGACGGGTGTGGACCAGGCCAAGCGCCTTGTCTTCTGGTCGGGGCAGGGGATCGTGGTGAGTGGTGAGAAGTCTATGGTCATCTTCAGCGCCGAGGGTGCCAGACTCAAGGAGTGGCCACTGGAAGCGCCGACCCACTGCATCCTGCCGCTGGGGAAGGAGTCGATCCTTGTCGGCTACTCCGATCGCTACGTGATTCTCGATGGCAGTGGCCGGGAACAATTCAAATCCCCCAATCTCGGGCGCCGCACCTACCTGACCAGTGTGGCAGCTCACGAGGACCGCTTGTTTTTTGCCGATGCCGGCAATCGTGAGGTCCTCATCTGCGACCGGAAATCCGGTGATGTCCTCGAACGCTTCGGAAAGAAGGACGCTGACCGCGGCAATCCCGGGTTCAACATTCCCAGCCCCTATTTTGCGATCGGCATTCCCCCGGACGGCAGGCTCCGTGTTGCCAACACCGGGCTTCTGCGCGTTGAAACCTACACGCTCGATGGCCGATTTGTCTCCTCCTGGGGAGAGCCCGGCATGAAGATTGACCGCTTTTGTGGCTGTTGCAATCCAGCCTACTTCACCCTTACCCCTGCGGGCGACTTCATCACGAGTGAAAAAGGCCTTGCGCGGATTAATGTTTATGGTGCTGATGGGAAGTTCAAGGGTGCCGTGGCGGGTCCCAACGGTCTGGTGACGGACAAGGAACTCGCCAAGCGGGCCTGCACCGACTGCACCGTCGGAGCCGGTTTCGATGTGACTCTGGCCGACAACGGCGATGTCCTGACCCTCGACCCCTACCGGAAAATCGTCCGCCGGTTCCACCCTAAGACCGTGTCATGAAGCCCACCGAAACTGTTGCCCGCCGGCATTTTTTGAAATCCGGCATGCGTTACGCCCTGCTCGCCGGTCTGACTGGGCTCGCCATCACAGGTGAAGCAAAACGGCGACGCCTGGAGAACGATCCAAACTGCATCCGCACCTATACCTGCGCCGACTGCATTGAGTACGGGCATTGCGCGAAACCGAAGGCGGAGGATTTCCGTCAGGAAAAAGCGCAGGCTGGTGTGGGAGGGGTGCGACCTGTTGATGGGGCACCCCCAAATGCTCCGAACGTCGGGAGCCAGGCTGCCTAAGCTGGATCGATGCAGGTGGACGATGGGCCTTCATATTTTTTGGAGTTCTTGGGTGATCCAACTGGATTCCAGTTGGGAATGACTCCCTGTTTCGCAAGGATTTCGCGAAGCCAGTTTGGGTTCGCCTCCTTTGGTTTCGGATTTCCGGGAGACAATCGACCCGTCGAGTAACCACAGTGCATGTGTGTGATGGTGGCCGTGATCCTGTCACAACTCGTCCAACCGCCGTCCATTGTCCGTGGTGACGCTACTCCTCGGAATAGTGCCTCAACCGTTCCAACTGCCCATCCAGGTCGGAGCTTTATAAAATCATGACCTTTGATTGCGGGTAGCATTCCACCGTGAGGCGACGATCTATTTTTTACTCCCTCCACCTCTCCCTTCCCTGGAGATTTGATTTGAGGCGACTCGGCTATTCTTCCGGATGAACTCCGGAGCTTGAGTTGGCTCGCCTAGGTTTGCTATGGTGGTTTACGACATGATCCGGTCCTTGCATCGGTTCCGTGCCAAAGCCTTCCTGTGCTGGTGTGCAGTTGAGTTGGCGATTGGTTCACCGTGCCCTGCTCAAGAACAGTCGAACGAGGTGCAGGCTTCGATCGAAATGTCCAACCAAGCTGCGGCACACCTCCGACCGCCGGTACATCCCCGACGGAACGTTGAGGATTTTGCAGCTGTGTCTGCGAGGTTTGTCCGGTTCCGGGTATTCAAGACCAATGTTCGCGAGCCGTGTTTGGACGAATTGGAGATTTATCCCGAGGGTGAGCCAACGCGAAACGTGGCACTGGCAAGCAACGGGAGTAAGCCAACCGCCTCCGGTGCTTTGGCGGGTTATGAGATCCACCAGGTGCGATGGGTGAGCGATGGGCGGTATGGAAACAATCATTCCTGGATCGCCGAGGGTCTCAGCAACGTCTGGGTGCAGATCGAGCTGCCCGAGGCGATGCGGATCAACCGCGTGGTTTGGGGGCGTGACCGTGAGGGGTACCTGGTTGATCGTCTGGCGACAGACTATCGCGTTGAGGTTTCTGAGAACGGTAACGATTGGAACATCGTAACATCTTCTGCAGACCGGCGGCCATTGCCTGCTGGCGGGATCTTTGCCGGTTACGGTCCCGGGTTTCGACAGGCTTTGCTTCGCTTCGCCCCGATCAGCACCACCCTGCCTTCGGGCAGGCGTGAGCCATGGTCAGAATACAGGCTGGACCGGTGGCAAGCGGAGGACGGTCTGCCGGGCAATGAGGTGACGGCACTATTGCAAACGCGGGATGGTTACCTCTGGGTTGGAACTTCGGCGGGGTTGGCGCGCTTCGACGGCATGCGCTTCACCCGGTTTGGAGAGCGTGAAGGGGTCCGCAGCAGCAGCGTTTTATGCCTCTTTGAGGACCGGTCAGGCACACTTTGGGTGGGCACGGATGGAGGGGGGGTGTTACGGTTCGAGGGTGGACGGTTCCATGCCGTGACCCAGCGGGACGGGTTGTGGAGTGATGTGGTAATGGCGCTGGCGCAGGATGCCGAAGACCGGCTTTGGATTGGAACCTATGCGGGATTGGATTGCTGGAGGGACGGACATTTTGTGCGCGACGGGAGCATGCCACCCCGCCGCAGTGAGCCGTTTTCACGAGTCCTGAGTGACGGGGACGGATTATGGGTGGTGATCAACGGCTTTCTGCACCAGGTAAAGGGGCGTCAGTATCTGCGAGAGAACCCCAACATGGAGCCGGCCAGCGAGTTCGCGACCGCCACCTTGCGTCGTGGACCGACGGGGCGATTGTGGTTCGGCGGCTTAAGTGGGCGCCTCAACACAGCCACCAACGGAGTGCTGACCCGCGTTCCACAACAGGCCAAAGCCTCCTCGGATACAATACTGGACGTATGCGAAACACGGAACGGTGATCTCTGGCTGGGCATGGCCTCGACGGGGTTGAGGCGCTGGCGCAAGGGTGAGGAACTCTCGTTGACCATGCAGGAGGGACTGGCAGACAACTCCATTCGCTGCCTGGTGGAGGATCGCGAAGGAAACCTTTGGATTGGAACCAGCGCTGGAGGACTGCACCGACTCAAGCCGAAGCGGGTCCGTCTCGTGACCACCGGGGAGGGCTTGACCCACAATGCCATCATGTCCATGGCTGAGGACAGTGATGGCAATGTATGGATCGGTTCCAACGGCGGAGGACTGAGCATGGGGCACCGGCACGTAACGACGACCCACTCGGACGCAGGAGTGGTGGAGTCTCGGGAGAAGCACGAAGGAATGCTCACTTCGGATTCGGGGTTGGATATGGAATTCGGCTCGACGGATCTGAGCTATCTGCTTGACAATGAAAGTCTTCCATCGGTCCTCGCCGCACGGGATGGGGTGCTCTGGCTGGGTAGTTGGAATGGTGGACTGTTCCGGAAAAGCGGGGCCAAGCTGGAACAATTTAGCCTGGCGCATCCTGAAAATAACGAGCCGGTGCTGGCATTGTGCGAGGCACTTGGAGGCGGCCTTTGGGTCGGCACATACCAGGATGGGTTGAAGTTGTTCAAGGATGGGGTCTTTACCTCCTATCGAAGCACAAACGGGGTGCAGTCGGGCTACATCACCGCGCTGACGCTCGACACCCAGGGCCGGTTGTGGATTGGCACCGGGGGCGATGGCCTAAGCTGCTGGTTCAATGGCCAGACCACCCACTGGACGGCGCAGAATGGGCTGGCCGGTGATTTCGTCCGGGCGCTCTACGCCGACAAGGAGGGGCGATTGTGGATCGGGATGAATGGAGGTCTGAGCCTGATGAAGAATGGCAGAATAACGTCGATCACCACCAGGCAAGGGTTGTGGAACGACACTATCTCCCAAATTCTTGAGGATGACGACGGCCGCCTTTGGTTTGGCTCCAATGGGGGGATCTTCCGTGTTTCCAAAGAAGAACTCGATGGGGTGGCCGATGGAGACTTGGGGATGCTGACACCTGTCGTGTATGGCAAGGCTGAAGGGATGGAAAGTGTGGAATGTACGGGCGGCTTTTGTCCGGCGGGCCTGAGGACACGGGATGGCCGAATGTGGTTTTCCACGGCAAAAGGGGTGGTGATCGTTGATCCAAGGCACATTCCAGTCAATGCAGTGGCCCCGGTTGTGGTAATGGATGAGTTGCAGGTGGATGGCAACGTGGTGGCGGCTGATGTGAACAACCCTGTGCCGCAATCACAGAAATCAGTGATCCGGATTCTGGAGCCCAAGGCGAATGATAAGCACACAGCCGAGTTGGCGATTGGCCCCGGGGCGGGGCGGGTGGAGTTCCGCTACTCCGCGCTAAGTTTCACCACCCCTGAGAAGGTCAGGTTTCGTTACAAATTGGACGCGTTGGACTCGGACTGGGTGGAGGCTGGAGGGCGACGCATTGCCGAGTATCCCCACCTTCCTCCTGGTCGCTACCGGTTCCGGGTGACTGCGTGCAACGAGGACCTTGTGAGGAGCGATCAGGAGGCGGTGCTGGTGTTGACGTGCCTACCCTCCTTTTGGCAGACGGGTTGGTTCCGTCTGCTGTCGGTCCTTCTGGTGTTGGGGCTGGGTGGTTGGGGGGTCAAGCTGCTGGCTACGCGGAGGCTCACACGACGGTTGGCGGTCATCCAACAAGAACACGCGCTGGAGCAGGAGCGAATGCGAATCGCGCGGGACATTCATGACGAACTGGGAACACTTCTCACGGGGATTTCGTTGATAAGCGATCGGGCCCATGCGCATCGCGACCGGACTGAACAGGTTGGAGAGGACCTGGATAGGATATCACAGCGAGCTCGATCTGCTGTGCAAACGGTGGACGGGATTGTGTGGGCGATCAATCCTCAGAATGACACGCTGGATAATCTAGCCAATTATCTGGTACAATTTGCTGAGGATTTCTTCCGCCTCACGCCTATCCGTTGCAGGCTGGACGTACCCACGGAAGTCCCCCAGATTTCGCTTGGGACCCAGCAGCGGCACCATATCCTTCTGGCAGTGAAGGAAGCCTGCAATAACGTAGCCCGCCACTCCGGCGCAGGGGAGGTGTGGTTGCGGTTGGTTGTGAGCGACTCAGAGATGTGCGTTGCCATCGAAGATAACGGTCGGGGCTTTGTCCCAGGCACTTCTGTGGAGGGCAGTGACGGTTTGCGCAACATCCGCCAGCGCATGAAGGAGGTGGGTGGGCGGTTCGAGTTGGCGAGCGAGCCGGGACAAGGCACCCGCGTGAAGTTGTTTGCGCCACTCCATCAAGACAAAATCTTACCATGTCCATCCGAGTAGCCATCGTAGAGAACGAACGATCTGTGCGACAGGAACTTGCATCCCTGATCAGCGAGACCCAGGGGTTTCAATGTGTTGGAGCATACAGCTCTGGGGAGCAGGCACTGCGGGAGATCCCGAGGCAACCTCCGGAGGTGGTCCTCATGGACATCAATCTTGGGATGATGTCGGGCGTCGAGTGCACATACCTCCTCAAACAGGTTCTGCCTGAGTTGCTGATTGTCATGTTGACGGTGTATGACGACAGGAAGCAGATTTTTGAGGCGTTGGAAAGGGGAGCCAGCGGCTACCTGCTCAAGCGAACCCCTGCTCCTGAGATTTTGCGGGCCATCGAAGATGTGCATCGTGGAGGGGCACCGATGTCGAGCTACATCGCAAGGCAGGTGGTGCAGTCCTTTTCGAAAAAGCCGACCCCGCAAACCCCCGCCGTAGCCTTGTCGGTGCGCGAGAAGGAGGTCATTGCACTGGTGGCCAGAGGTTACATCAACAAGGAAATTGCAGGGATGTTGGGCCTTACAGAGGATACGGTCCGCGGGTATTTGAAGCACATCTACGAAAAGCTCCATGTCCGGTCACGGACTGAGGCCGCCATGAAGTACTTCGGGAGCAAGCCCCAGTAGCGGGTCGACGGTCGGTTGTCGCGGACCGCATGTTCCACGGCTTCGAGCAGAAGCGGAGCGAGGCGGCAGCCCGATGTGATGAGCGGTTTAAGCCTATCAGCCGCCTGCAGATCCTCTGGCATGTTGCCTGCCTCACTCTCGTTGGATCAAAAGGGAGCATTCAATGAGGATTCTATTCTAGTTCCGGTTGCGCCAAAAATCCTGGATACGGGCTTCAGTCTCCGTGCGACGTCCCCACCCGTAAGATGCGGTCAAGCATCAGGTGGAGATGCAAACTTCCAACGGCCACACCCTGGGCGGTGTCCTCCAAGAGAGCCTTCACGTAACTGCGAACGTGGGTACACAATATTAACGACGTAAGGGAATTGGGCACGAGTCGATCATGCCAGCAGGGCTGGAGGGTGATCTCAAAGGCGACACATGCCCCAATTCTCGTCGGGGTCCAGCTGGCACGCCTGGAATCCCACGTTGCGGCCAGCCCGTCCTGTTCACTCTCACGGTTGAATTCAGGTCTCGTCGCAGCGTTGGCCATTACCCCCGAACGGGGGGTATACTATTTCTCTGAAGCACAGGAAACTCATCGAAAGCATCGAATGACACAATTTCATGAGCATTAGAAGAAAAACAAGAACGAACAGTGGCTTGTTCCTCAAAAGTCTGATTATCGCCTTCACCATGGTCGGCGCGGGGGTAAGTTTTGCAGCGGCAGCGGCAGTGGATGATCCGCCGTCCCTCCACGAGACTAAAGCTGAGCAGGATGCCCGGATGCAGTGGTTTCGCGATGCCAAGTTCGGAATGTTCATTCACTGGGGGCTGTATTCGCAACTTGCAGGCGAATGGCAGGGGCAGACAGTCACAGGCGGGGCGGAATGGATTCAACAATACCTTGGCATCCCAAGTTCCCAATATAGTTCACTGGTCAAGACGTGGAATCCGACGAAATTCAATGCACGCGAATGGGTGCGCCTGATGAAGGCCGCCGGAGTGAAGTATATCTGTATCACGACGAAACATCATGATGGATTTTGTCTTTGGCCGACGAAGATGAATAACGATTGGAATATCAAGATCACCCCCGGGGGCAAGGATCTGCTCAAACCGTTGGCCGCGGCCTGCCGGGAGGAAGGTGTTCGGTTCTGCATTTATCATTCTGTCATGGATTGGCATCATCCCGACTGGCCGAAACGTCCGCAGTTCAACGATTATGCGAAGGGAACACCCGACAAGGCCCTTTTCAAGGCATACTTGTACGGCCAGCTAAAGGAGCTCTTTTCCAACTATGGTTCGATCGGGATGGTATGGTTCGATGGCACCTGGGACCGGGAAGCATGGACTTCTCAGGATGGGAAGGAACTCGAGGATTATACACGGTCGCTCCAACCCAGCGTCATCCTTGACAACCGTTCCGGCTATGTGCCGCCGCAACCCAAGCTCGGGTTCGGCGTTGCGAACTCCTATGGCTACGTTTTCGCCGGTGACTATATTTCACCCGAAGGCGAGGTCCCCCCAACGGGTTTACCTGGGATTGATTGGGAAACCTGTCAGACCATGCAATTACCGAACAATTGGGGTTACAATCGGCTGGTGGGCTTCCGTTCATTCGAGGATCTGTTGCATCAATTGATCGACGTCACCAGCAAGGGGGGCAACATGCTGCTCAATATTGGCCCGACTGCCGAGGGTGAGATCCTGCCGCAAGCCCGCCGATGTCTGGAAAAATTCGCTGCGTGGATGAAGATCAACAAGGAGTCGATCCACGGCACCACCGCCAGCCCGTTCGAGGTGCTGCCGTTCGATGGTCGATGCACTCAGAAGCCGGGAAAGCTTTATCTGCAGGTATTTGCCTGGCCCAAGAGCGGCAAACTGCTCGTGCCGGTCACAAACAAGGTCAGCCGGGTCTACTTGTTATCTAATCCACGGGAGGCACTCGTCGCAGTCAGCAGCAAGCGGGGCGTGGAATTATCACTGCCAGCAGTCCCCCCGGATCCCATCGCCAGCGTTGTGGTCGTGGACATCGAAGGCCCGGCAGCCGTAATCGCACCGCCTGCGCCCATTTCGCAAGGAATGCCGGTGACGGTCTCCGCTGAGTGGCAAGGCCGGGACACTTTGAAAAAAGAACATGTCAACGATGGAAAGACCGACACGATTTGGGCCGGGCCGGAAAACTCTCGTGAAGGATGGGCGCAGATTGACCTTGGTGAGGAGCGCTCCGTAAGCCGGGTGTTGGTGAGCGAAGGTTCTGAGTTCAAGAGGTGCCGCAAGTTCTCGGTGCAATCGGAAATTGATGGACAATGGAAGCCCGTTGCCACCGGTACAAGTATCGGTGCCCAGAAACAGGTGGTTTTCGAGCCGGTGAAGGCGCGACGGTTCAGGTTGACGGTCACGGTGGACAAACCTGCCGGCATGCCCGACGGTGAGCCCGTAATCGCCGAATTTCAGTTGTTCGGCGAGTGACCCCCTGAGTGCGCCAAAGGCGTGTTGACAGGCACCACCCCCGAACGGGGGGTGTTTACATCCAGATCTATTCCGTATGCTCTCTTTCACACGTAATCCATATAACTAGCAAACCTATTAAGTGCAATCCAGCAAACCACGTTCAATAAATCCATGAAAAATCGATTGTTCGGTCAAAAATCCAAGTTGCTGACCGCGAGGCTGCTCGCAACAAGCATCTCAACAGCCATGCTCCTGTGTGGGCTCACCGCTCAGGCGCAACTCTTGATTGCTCCAACTGTAAAAGCCTATTCATCCCAGACCCCATATGCTCCCTGGACCGATCGTGCGGCGTCTTATGCCGTCAATGGCTCGGGGTTGACAGCGGGGCCATCCGGCGTCATTGGCGCCGCCGACTCAACGGGCGGCAGCGCTCCTGACGGAGGAATGTGGATGACTGTCGGGAGCACCCAATCTCCGAATGATTTGGATCCCTCCATAACATTCGATCTAGGTGCCATTCAAAAACTTCAAACGACCCGGATCTGGAATTACAACGAAGCCGGTTTCACCTTTGTTGGAGCGCAGAGCATCCTGCTCTCAACCTCGGTCGATGGCACGAACTTTACCGAACTGACTGCTCTCAGTGTTGCGCAAGCGGGAGGCGGACCGGCGGACATCGCTCAGGACTTCGCAACGGCAGCAACTTCCGTCCGGTATGTTCGGATGCAGATTCTCTCCAACTTTGACGGGGCGATCTTCTGGAGTTCACTCACAGGGACCAACCATGGCGGAGCCGACGGGCGTTACCTGACCGGGCTATCCGAAGTGCGGTTTGTGGTGGCCACCACCCTGCCAGTCATCTGGCAGCATCCTCAGAGCCAGACTTTGCAGGTCGCATCCTCTGCGTCCTTCACTGTTAATGCCAGCGATAGCGGGCTTCCGCCGCTTAGTTACCGGTGGCGCAAGAACGGCACATTTCTGACCGACGCTGGTAGCATCACAGGGTCCACCAGCTCCAACCTTGTGATCAACGCCATCTCGCTTGCTGATCAGGGTTATTACGACGTCGTGGTCGCCAATTCACAAACCTCGGTGACTAGCCAGGTGGCCCACCTCTTTATTGGGGGAAGTCTCATCACTCCCAGCATCAATGCTCTTTCCTCGGAATATAATAGTGGTGGTATTCAACGGTTGGCAGCCAATCTGGTCAGCGGTGCCGGGATGTCAGGTCCTGGATACTTTACTGACACACATGGTCGTGCTGAGGAGGAAGTCTGGCACCATGGCCCCGGGGATACAGACCCATTTATCACCTTTGACCTTGGAGGCTATTATAACTTGTTGATCGCGCGTTACTGGAATCTCAATCAAGCTAGCGGGACTGCCAACGGAGCCAAGAACGTCAGGCTTTCCGTATCGGCGGACAATGCGACATTCACCATTTTGGAAACCAACACACTGGCTCGAGCCGGGGGATCCACAGCGGAGCCAGCGCAGGACTTTCCGGCGATTGCTTCCAGCATCCGGTATGTGAAGATTCAACCTCTCGACGGTTACGGAGGCGGCTGGAATGGCCTCTCCGCCGTTCGATTCGAGGGCACTGCCGTTGCCACGCCTCTGCCAAACATCACAACACAACCAGTTGGTTCGACGAACCTGCCGGGTGAGTCAGTTACGTTTTTCGTTGTGGCCGAGGCCAACGGGCATCCCCCGTTGAGCTATCGATGGCAGAAAAACGGCCAGTTTCTGGTCAGCGGCGGAAATATCTCCGGGGCCCTTACTGACACGCTGGTTGTGTCCAGTGTTACCGGAGGTGACGCAGGAAGCTATTCCGTGATCGTTAGTAACACGGTTGCAGGTCTCTCCAGCGTTCCAGCATTTCTTCAGGTGGTTTTGGCCCCCAGCCTCAGGATTAGCTCAAGGAGCGGGGGGCAACTCATCACGCCGAGCATCAGTGCGTTTTCATCCGAAATTGCCGCACGACTGGCTACAAATCTTGTAAGTGGAGCGGGCATCACTGGGCCTGGCTACTACAGTGACACTCATAACAACGCAGCCGTGGGATGGGGTGGAAGTCCTGGTGACGCTGCTCCTTCGGTCACTTTCGATCTTGGAGCCACCCATGATCTGCTCATCACCCGCATTTGGAACTACAACTCGCCAGGTTATGCAGGTGCCGGAGCCAAGGATGTGCGAGTCTCGGTGTCCGCTGACAATGTCAACTACACGATCGTTCGCACCAACACTCTTGTCATCGCTGGCGGAACCTCTGTCGAACCCGCACAGGACTTTTCCACTGCTGCCGCGGGCATTCGTTATGTTCGGCTTGAGCCGGTATCCGGTTACGGAGGGGCCGAGCAGGCGTTGGGGGCTGTTCGCTTTGTGGTGGCTGACCCGGCACGCCCGGCTCTTTTGACAACCACTCTTCAAGGCATCCCCGGACTTCACTACCAGCTGCAGTTTGGTGAAAGCCTGAATGACCTGACGGGTTGGCAGACTCTCGATATTCCGGCTCTTCCGACTTCACCATATGCGGTGCCGGCGGTGGACGGTCTGGTAACCACCAATGGGCTGCTGCGGTTCTACCGTGCCGCAGTGGTCTGGCCTTGAGAATCCGGAGTCTGGCATATGATTGATGCTGGCTAACGCACACGAAGGGTGCGCCCATTAGTGGGTGCGCCCTCCTGTCAAAGAATGGTAGATTGGTGCTGCCGGGGTGGCAGTTCCGGAAGGTAACAGGCAAGGCGGGAGGAACTGGCCATAGGTCATGGGAGGTAAGTGAAGATCCAACCTCAGGCACAGCTTCACGGTGACGGATCACACAACATTCCCGATTACACCAGATAGAGAACTGGGCGGTAGGGTGGGGTAACCGTGGCAGAACAGCTGAAAATGAACAAGAAATTGAAGGAAAACAGAGGGTTTACGCTTATCGAGCTGCTGGTTGTGATTGCCATCATCGCCATTCTAGCCGCCATGTTGTTGCCTGCACTGTCAAAGGCAAAACAGCGGGCCTGGACGGTCAATTGTGTGGGCAACCAGAAGCAGTTGGGATTGGCCTGGACAATGTATGCAGATGATAATCAGGAGAAGATGGTGTATTCATCCCCTTTACCAATGACCGCCCGTGACTTTCCCTGGGTGTGGGCCACGCCACCAAAGATGCCGGCACCCACGCCGGGAATTTCAGCTGAGGCATGGCAGGCGATGGTGATTCAAGCCGGATATAAACAAGGTGCGCTATTTCAGTATGCCCCCAATCCCAATGTCATCCATTGCCCCGCTGACAGTCGCAACCAACGCAAGGTGCCTCAGTTCTCGTTCGGTAGCGTGGCTTTGGCCGGCTGCCTTAACGGCGAGAATGTGGTCGGCTACGGTGGGCAACCCGTTGCTCGGTTATTCAAAAGGACGGAACTGATCCATCCGAGTGAACGCTACCTGTTTGTGGAGGAGAACGATCCCCGGGGAGAGAACATAGGGTCCTGGCTCATGCTTCCCGGTTCTCCAGATAACTTTTCCGCTGCCCGCGTGGTGGATTCTCCCGCCTCCTGGCATAATTCTGCGGGCAGCACATTCAACTGGGCAGATGGCCATGCTTCCAGCCGCAATTGGAAGGACGGCAAGTTCATTACACACGCGCTGAGCAGCGATTCAGGTAAGTATTCGTGGGGCCCCGGCCTCAGTGACGCCCCGCGCGATGTGCTCTTTCTCGCCAACGGGTATGCGACGAAGGAAAACCCCTGAGATCGGCTCACACCTCTGCCGTTGCTCATCCCTTAACCATCCGGAATTTTAACAGATGTGGCCTCAATCCCCCTCAGGTTGACTCCATTCAATGAGGTGAATTTGGTCTGTGGCTCCCCGCTCAAGGTGGGGTTGGGTGGGGTCAGACGCAGCCTGGGCTAGCGACATCAAGGTGCTCGAATTCAAGTGATTGAAATAACCCGGCACTGTATAAGTCATTCCATGAAAGCAACCACACAGACACACCGCCCAATCAGGAGGCTGAGAGCCGCGATTGCAGTTTCATGTGTCGTTATTTTTATCCGCCTGCTCAGTGGGGTTGCCCAGGCTCAAATCCTCATCCAGCCGACCTTGACTTCGTATTCCTCCCAGAATCCCTACGGGGGGCTCTACGGAATCAACCGGCAGGCGGTTTACACATGCAACGGCTCCGGTCTTGCGTCTGGACCATCCGGCATTTTGGGTGGCCCTGATTCAAAGCATGGCAACGGAGTCGAAGGTGCCATGTGGACCTCAGTGGGGAACACTGCGGCGCCAAATGACTTCAATCCCCAGCTTTACTATGATCTGGGGCGAACGATTAATCTCCAAACCATTCGGATTTGGAACTACAATGAAGCCGGTTTTTCAAAATTCGGTGCCAGAGTCATCCGTGTATCCACATCAGCGGACAACAGTAATTATACAGTCCTTGGCAATCTTACCCTGACTCCAGGAGGTGGCACGACCGCCGAGCCCGCTCAGGATTTTGCCACTGCCATCCCTGGAATTCGCTATGTGAAACTCCAGATCCTGACAAACTGGGACGGGGCGGTTTTTTGGAGTTCCATAACGGGTGCGCAGCGGGGCGGGGCGGATGGGCGATCACTGGTCGGCCTATCCGAAGTAAGGTTCGTGGCCGCCACCCTGACACCAACCGCCCAGGCAGTCAGCAGCCCGGGTCCGATAAACGGCGCTACGGAAGTTGAATCGGATGCCTCCTTGAGTTGGGACGCGAACAACGGGGATGGGGCTGCGAGCGAATACCGCGTTCTTGTCGGCGTGGGTAATGCAAGCTACAACTATCTTGTCCATAGCAGCACCGTGCCTGTTTCGGTTTCCCAACGGATGAATTGGCTACCGCCGACCAATGTTATCCAGAAGGGATCGAGCTTCTGGTGGCGCGTGGAGAAGCTCACGGCTTCGGGGGTGGTTTCCAGCCCGACGTGGTCGTTTGTCACCCGCGCGGAGACAATCGCGGAAAAGGAGGCCAGAATGGCTTGGTTCCGTCATGGCAAACTCTTCGGAGCCATCGTTTGGGGGTTGTATTCCGGGGCGGAAGGGGTTTGGCCCCCGCAGACCGGAGCCAGGGGCTCTTCCTGGACCTACGCCGAATGGATGCAATTTTGGCAGGGCCTGGACACTCTCACCTACCGGAATACCCTCGAGCCCTACCTTACCGGCACCAATTTCGATGCAGCCCAAATGGCTCGTATGTGCAAGGCTGCCGGCATGGAGATGGTTTATGTGATGCCACGGCACCATGATGGCTACGCCATTTGGAACACCCGGACGGTCACAGCGTTGGCCACCAACGGTTTCAAGATTGCCAACAACCCGAGGAACCCGGGTCGTAGAGACTTCCTGAAGGAACTGGTGGATGCCCTGCGGGTCGAGGGGCTGCGTGTTGGGTTCTATTTCTCTCTGGGTGACTGGCATCACCCCGATTTTCCGCATGCCGGGACGCTGTGGGCGCATCCCCAGGCTGGTAACCCTCCTTCGCATGTGGAGGTGTGGCAAAACTATGTCTCCTATCTACACCAGCAGGTTCGCGAGATTGTGGACCCCGGCATCATTACGAACTACGGTCCGTTCGACGTGGTCTATTTCGACTACAGCACTGACGGTATCAATGGTGAGTCTTGGGGTGCGACCAAACTGGTCCATCTGGTGCGGCAGTTTAATCCGAACATCATCATCAACAATCGTCTGTGGAACGGCCTGAACAATACAAACGGCGACTACGCCACACCTGAGGCCAACGTGAACAACATCGGCTACAACCAATACAACAGGGATTGGGAGGCCATCATGTCGGCAAACCAGCCGCCGACCTGGGGGTTTGGCCGACCGGATTACTATCCGTTCAAGAGCGCGTCCAACCTCGTGTGGGATGTTGTTGATGTTGCATCCAAGGGCGGCACAATCGAATTGAGCGTCAGCCCAAAGGGGGACGGTAGCTTGCATCCGCACCAAATCCTCCAATATGGCGGACTTGGCGCATGGATGGCCACGAATGGCGCCTCAGTGAAGGGGACCACGGGAAATCCGGTCGGATCCCGGCCTTCCTGGGGAGAATACACCTCAAAGCGAAACGAAAACCGCCTCTACATGCATGTCTTCAACCGGCCTGCGGATGGGAACATCGTGGCATCCGGACTTTATGGAACCATCAAGCGTGCATGGTTGCTCTCGAATCCGGCACAGTCCCTGACCTTTACATCACATACAGACGGGTGCCAGGTCTTTCTGCCGGCCGGAATGACCGATCCGATCGACACTGTGATTGTCTTGGATTATGTATTCCCGGTCGCACCATCAACGACCACCACGGTTGCTGCGGTGTCCAGCGAGAACGTGCTTGGGCTCGACCGGGAAGCGCGCCACACGGTGGATAGTAGTGGTCTGGCATCGGGAAACCTCGGCCCGATTCATGCCGAAGGAGAATCCGGCATTGTGTGGACTACGGTTGGCAGCCTTGGCCCGGGAACTGACTATGCTCCTTTCATCACATTTGACCTTGGTGAAGTCTCCGATGTGAGGGCGATTCGCGAATGGGGTTACAATGCTGGGTTCCTCACGTTTGGGTCGGCTCTCGCAAAAATCGGCCCGAAAAACGTGGATGTTTATGGAAGCTTGGATGGTATGAACTTCACCTTCGCGGGAGCCGTGCGCTTCGCCCTCGCGCCCGGAACCAACAACTACCTGGGCAACACCGTCGCGGTCAACCTTCCAGGTGTTCGCTACATCCGTTTGAACATCCGCACCAGCCACGACGGGGCCGTGTTCGACGGAACCGGAACTGTGCGAGGTGGTGATGGACGCAGCCTGACGGGGTTGAGTGAGATTCGCTTCTTAAAAGGGCAAGCAGGCTTTCCGGTGGTGGTTCGCCAGCTGGGGTTCAGCGGACCTACATTCCAAGTGCAAGGCGATGGATTCGACCTTGGCCGGAGATACCGCCTTACCCGAGCTCTGGATTTCGGGCATGGGTTCCCTGCCGTCGTGGATGGTCCACGGGTCCCTACAGCGACGGTGGATGTATTCACTGACCCCGCGCCGCCATCAGCACGGGCGTTCTACCGCATGGAAGAGATGCCTTGAAGTTGATTCACAAACATGTCACAAAATACTGCGACTGCGGAGCAGAATTGGCCGGTTGCCCATATCAAGTGGATCCTCACGACACCACCTTGAGTCGGTGAATACGGTCAACGATCTCATGGCGTTGTCCGGCTCTGTCCATGTTGTCCTTATTTCTTGTCACAGTCAGGTTCGCGTTGATTGGTGATGGTTCATTAAGATTATGAAACGATCTATAGTTGTTCTGGCGGTGGTCGCATTTGCGGCAGTTGTCTGGTCATTTCGCCCGGCAGATAGACCGGATCCCGGCTCGCCTGAAGCCGGTATTCAGGCAGGAGCAGAATCGCACACACCATCCCTGATCAAGAGTCAAACGGGCCTGACGGATCTTCCCGCGTCGCCCCCCTCAACCAACCTGCCGCCCAACGCCCACGGAGTTGGCCCGGCACTCACCATCCCGGCTGCCGCAACGCGGGATCAAGCCCGAACCAGGCGCGCCTGGGATTACGCCTACCTTGGCAGCCTGATGAAGACCGCCCCGGGAGCGGCGATCCGGTTCGAGCTGACCGGGGGAATCTTTGCCACCGGCATGATCCGGCGGCTTGAGCGGACGAACGGGGAGCTCGTGTCCGTGTCCGGAGATCTTGTTGCGCCCGAAGCGGGCCGGTTTTTCTTCCAGAAACAACTGCTGCCCGGCAAGCAGGGAGATTTTGCCGGGGTGGTGCAGTTTCCCGCCAGCAAAACCGCGTGGAGGATCGAGCCGAGCGGCCCGGACGGGCGGTCCGAACTGGTGCAACGCCATCTGGACGAGGTGATCTGCCTCATGCCTCCCCCGCCGGTGGCGGAGGAGATTCCACCGCTGGATCCCTCGGGGGTGCCTGATTATGTGCCGCCCCACAACGACGGCATCATCTCGCTGCAAAGCCTGCCCGGGGCCGCGGGGGTGATCTACATCGATTATCGCGGCGGCTACAACGACAACAACTGGGGCAGCTTTCCCTACAGCCGACCGAATGTAAGCAACGCGCAGATCCGGGACGTGTGGAAGCGGGTTGCCGAGGATTACATGCCGTTCAACATCAACGTCACAACCGACATCAAGGTTTACCAGGCTGCGGCGGAGACCAGCCGCCAGCGCTGCATCTGCACCGACACCACAACGGCGGCCCCCGGGGCGGGCGGAGTCTCGTGGATGAATTCCTGGAACTGGAGCGGGGACATCCCCAACTGGTCGTTCGGCACCTCGGGCAAATACGCGGCGGAAATCATTACACATGAAGTGGGCCATGCCCTCGCCTTGGGTCACGACGGACGCAGCACCCCTTCCGAGGGATACTACGGCGGCCAGGGCAGCGGGGCAGCCGGATGGGCGCCGATCATGGGGGTGGGCTACTACCAGCCGGTGGCACAATGGAGCAAGGGCGAATACGCCAACGCCAACAACACCGAGGATGATCTGGCCATTCTGACCTCCCGGAACAACAGCGTGGCATACCGCACGGATGACACAGGGCCCAGACTCGCCACCGCCCGGTACCTGGAACTCTATTCCAACTTCGCCGCATCGGCGGAGGGTGTCGTGGAGACCACCGGCGATACGGACGCGTTCCGCTTCACCACCACCGGCGGTGCGGTGGCCCTTGCGGCAAACCCGGTGGGGGACTGGGCGAACCTCGCCATCATGGCGACGCTGGCTGACGCCCGGGACATCGTGATTGCCAGCAACAATCCCCAGACCCTCCTCTCGGCCAGCATCAGCACAAACCTCCCCGCCGGCACCTACACATTCCGGGTCACGGGCGCGGGCCGCAACGATCCTCTGAACGACGGCTTCTCCAGCTACGCCAGTCTGGGGTGTTACTCCATCACCGGCTCCGTCGCGGGGGCGGTTCTGCCATCCCGCTTCACTGTTCTGGAAACGGCACCCGCCGGAACCGTGGTGGGCACGGTCGCAGCCACCAATCCCGACGGGAACCCGCTGGTTTACACGATCGTCTCAGGCAACACCTCCACTGCCTTCGCACTGAACAGCAGCGGCGTTTTGACGGTGACCAACGCGGCAGCGCTCAACTACGAGGCTCTTGCGCTGAAGACGGTTTTCACCGTGCAATTTGAATTGTTTGTGAACATCACGAACACCCTGAACCCCGCATTGACCGAGCTGAACCGCCGCGTTGTCGTGGGGGTGCTCGATGTGAATGAGCCGCCCACGCTCGGCACTATCACGAGCAGCCTCATCGCCCACACCCAGCCGGGCACCCTGGTGGGCACCCTGGCCGCCACCGACCCGGATGCCTACAGCGTGCTCACCTTCTCCATGCTCGGCGGCAACAGCAACAATGCATTCGCACTGAACACCGGCTCCGGTGAATTGACGGTTGCGGGGGATCTGGATCCGGCCCTGCAGCCGGTTTACAACTTGTTGGTGCGCGTGGCGGACAACGGGTCGCCCGCACTGGCCACCACAAACACCGTCCAGATCACCGTCATCACCAACAATTCCCCGTTCCTGCCCGGAACCCTTAGCTACGCGGTTTATGACGGTCTGGGCAATGGCAACCTCATCACCGATATGACCGGCAACGCCCGGTTCCCCACCGACCCGACGTGGGAAAAGCAGATCCGCCTGGCAGAGGGGGAGAGCAACCGCGGGGATGGCTACGGCTCCGTGATGCGCGGCTACCTGATCCCCCCGAGCAACGGTGTTTACAACTTCTGCATCGCAACGGATGACAACGGTGAATTGTGGATGAGCACCGGCACCAACCCGGCAGCGATGACGCTGATCGCGTCAATCACCGGCAACGACCTCTGGGCACCCCCCCGGGGATGGACCAAATACGCGAGCCAGACCTCGGCAGGGCGCTCGCTCGTGGCCGGAAACGCCTATTACATCGAGGCCCGGCACAAGGAGGGTGCCGGCGGCGACAACGTTGCGATCGGCTGGAAAGGCCCGCCGAGCCCGGGACAGATCTCCGTCATTCCCGCCCTCTACCTCGCCCCCCGCGCGGTGAATTACGTCCCCCACGCCACCGGATTCACCGCAAACGTCCGCCGCGACGCCTTCCAAAACGCCGCCGTGGGTAGGGTCACCGTGGCCGATGCGAACACGAACGACACCCATGCGTTCACCCTGCTGGAGGGCAACACAGGCGACCTGTTCGCCGTGGACAGCAACGGCTGGGTGCGCGTGGCCAGCGACACCGCACTCCAGACCAGCCCGCAGGTGGATTTCACCCTGGTCATCCGCGTGACTGATTCCGGCCAGCCTGCGCTCTCAACCACTGCCTCCGTGGTGCTGACCCTGGTCGATCCCGACGTGGTCTCGGCGACCACGATGCAGCGTGAAATGTTCCAGAACATTGGGAATGGTATGCTCATCACGGATCTGACCGGCAACGCAAAATATCCAGGCAGGCCGGATACCCTCACCCCGCTGACAACCCTGGAGACAGCCGTGGATGTGGCGGATGCCTATGGATCCCGGGCACGCGGCTTCGTCGTGCCCTCTGTGAGCGGCGATTACCAGTTCTTCCTGGCCTCGGACGATGCCGGGCAACTCAAGCTCAGCCCTGATGAGAACCCGGCGAATGCCGTCGTCATCGCAACCGTCAGCGATTATTCCTCCGCACGCCAGTGGACCAAATACGCGGCCCAGACCTCCCCGGTGCAGGCGGGGCTTGTTGCCGGGCAGCGCTACTACATCGAGGTGCTGCAGAAGGAGGGTGGCGGCGGGGATCATTTCTCGGTGGCCTGGCTCGTGCCCGGCAGTGGCGTCACAAATGTCATTCCGGGGGAAAACCTGCAGCCCATTGACATCAACTCCGCACCGGTGCTGAACGGCCAGACCTTCTCCATGCTGGAAACAGTGCCGAACGGCACCATCCTCGGCATGGTGGCCGCCCTCGACAGCCCGCTCGACACGATGACCTTCCAACTGCTGGGAGGGAACACCAACAACAGCTTCTCCCTCGATCCCGCCTCAGGCCTGTTGCGGCTGCTCGACAATTCCCTCATCACCTCCCGGGCCGCCACAAATTTCCAACTCACTGTGGCCGTGCAGGATTCCGGCTACGGCGGCCTCTACCCGCTCCACGCAGCCACAAACACCGTCACGATCAAGGTCACCGGCACGAACGTCCCCTTTGTCTGGAGCGGCTCTGGAACGACCAGCCTTTGGAGCGATCCGGGTAATTGGGGGGGCGGCACGCTTTATCCCGGCGTCCGTCTGGTGCTCGGGCAGGCCAGCCGCCAGGCCAACGTGAATGATGCCATCTCCAGCGCGGCCTGGGTCCAATTCACCACCGGCGGCTTTGCCTGCAGCGGCAATCCCCTCTCCCTCCAATCCGGCCTCACCAACACCGGGAACAACACCTGGGGCATTCCCACGACGCTCACCGCACCGCAGACCTGGCTGAACAACAGCAGCCAGTTGACCATCACCGGTGCCATTTCCAACAGCGGCTTCACACACACCCTCATTGCCAATGGTGACCTGGCTATCAAAGGCCCTGTGTCCGGCGCGGGTGGCATCACCAAGAGCGGTTCCGCCCGGTTGATCCTGCAGGGCACCAATAGCTACACCGGCCCCACCACCATCGCCTCCGCCGGCGGCACGACCACCGCTCTGGAGGTCAGCGGCACCGGCGATCTCCACATCGGCGGATCCACCATGACGCTTTCCGGCCGGATGGACCTGTGGGAACACAGTGCCACGATCGGGGGACTGAACGGCAACGGAATCATTTTTGCGAACAACGGCAGCCGCACCCTCACGGTGGGAGCCAACAACGGTTCCGGCACCTTCTCAGGCAACATCCTGAACAGCACCTGGGCCTCCGGCGTGACCCTCGGCCTCATCAAGTCCGGCGCCGGGACACAGTTCGTCACCGGCTCCAACGCCTACAGCGGCACAACCACGATCAACGGGGGTGTTCTCCAGGTCTCCGGCGGCGGCACTGCCCTCGGGGCACTCTCCGGCACGCCCTCCATCACCATCAACGCCGGCGCCACCCTCCGCCTGAACAGCATAGACACCCTCGGCTGGACCACCGGCCGGGAGGCCCTCATCATCAACAGCGGCGGCGCGGTCTCCATCAACAGCGGCTTCCGCGCCACACTCGCCAATTCGGTGACCATGACCGGCGGTGTGCTCGCCGCCGTGGGCACCGGTGACGTCTGGGGAAATTATTCACTCTTCAACGGCGCGGCCATCATCGCCACCTCCGATGCCGCGGGCACCCCGGCCACCATCAGTTGCCCGAGGCTCGCACTGCAGGACAACGGCGGTCAGACCACCTTCCACGTGACACGCGGACCGGCTGCGCCCGCAGTGGACACAACCATCACCGGCGCGGTGGTCCAAATGAACAACAGCAGCAACGGCCTGAGGAAGACCGGCGATGGCATCCTCGCACTCTCCGGCCGGAACACCTATGCCGGTCCAACAACGGTCACCAACGGCACCCTGCTGGTGAATGGTCAATTGGCCGGGGCTGGCACGGTGGCTGTTCTGCCGGGTGCGACCCTCGGCGGGACCGGCGCCATCAATGGCTCAACCACCATCCAGCCCGGCGGCACCCTTGCCCCCGGCAACAACTCCCTCGGCACGCTGACCTTCAGCAACAGCTTGGTGATCTCCGGGCAGACGTTGATGGATATCAGCAAGTCCGCAAACCGCCCCTCCAGCGACCTGCTCAACACCAGGGGGGCCTTGACCATGGGCGGAGCGCTGGTTGTCAGCCAGCTCGGCACCGACCTGCTGGCGGTCGGTGACACCTTCACCCTGATCACCGCAGTCAGCACATCAGGCAGTTTCGCCAGCGTCACCCTGCCGCCACTCCCGACCGGTCTGGCCTGGACCAACCGGCTGGCCGTCAATGGGAGCATCCAGGTGGTCGAGACAGTGAACACCCTCCCGGGCAGCATCGGCGCACTGCTGGTGGGCGGCACGAACCTCGTCCTGTCCTGGCCCGCCGACCACACCGGCTGGAGACTGATGGTGCAGACAAACCAAACCACTGCGGGCATCAGCTTGAATGCGAATGACTGGGGGGTCGTCCCCGGATCCTCCACAACCAACCGGGTGAGCCTGCGGGTGAACGAATCCGCCCCGGCCGGATATTTCCGCCTGGTCTATCCCTGAGCCATAGGACTGTCGAAATTATGAATACAACCACAAGTAATTCTGCCGCATCCATAAGAGACATTGGGGGGAACGACGGCAGCTTGATTTTTCTTGGCTTCTGCAGCTTCGCGTCCGCCCTGGGGGGCCTGTTGTTTGGTTATGACCTGTTCGTCATCTCGGGTGCCAAGGACCTGATTGTTCAGCACTTCCAGTTGTCCACCTTAATGGAGGGATGGTTTGTCAGTTCAGCGATGGTGGGTGCCATGCTGGGGTGCCTCTTGGCCGGTGCCGGCAGTGACCGGTTCGGGCGCAAGAAGGTTCTGTTCGTGGCATCGGTTCTACTTCTGGCTTGTTCTGTCGGATGCGGGCTCGCCTGGTCAACGACCTCGTTGATTTTCTTCCGATGGATCGGCGGGGTAGGGGTGGGGATTGCCTCCATGGTTTGCCCGCTTTACATCTCCGAAATCTCGCCGCCACGGCTCCGGGGGCGGTTGGTAACCTTGTTTCAGTTGGCGATTTGCGTCGGTATTGTTGCTGCGATTGTCATGAACACCTGGTTGTTGTCCTGGCACGATCATCTTGCCGGGCGAGAAGGTGGCGGATTGATTGGCTGGATGGTAACCCGAGACGTGTGGCGGAGTATGCTGGGGATGGAGTCGCTGCCGGCACTCCTCTTCTGTAGTGCCTGCATGTTCATTGCTGAAAGTCCGCGGTGGCTGGCTGAGAAAGGGTTCTATCCGGAGGCGCAAAGAGTCCTCGAGCGCATAAATGGCCGAAAGGTTGCTGCCACAGAACTGGCCGATATTACAGCCGCCGCTATGCAGCAAAACAGTTCACTACGAGAGTTGCTTAAACCCGGACTGCGTCGGGCGCTGCTCATGGCGCTGTTTTTGGCGGTCGTCTCTGAGTGGAGTGGCATTACGACGATCTGGAACTTCGGGCCGGAAATCATACGCGGTCAGGGCATCCAACTCTCCAGCGAGATGACCGGGATGGTTGTGATCGCCTCATCGCTCTCAATCTTCACACTGGTGGCTGTTTGGTTGATGGATCGTGCGGGCCGCCGCAGGTTGCTTTTTTGGGGCAACCTCGGCTGCTTCATCTCATTGATACTGCTCGGTGTGCTGTTGGGGCGGCCAGACTCGGCGAGCGCTCTGAAGGTTGCCGCCGCCGCTACGTTCGTGGCTTGCTTTGCCTTTTCGATGGGGCCTATCAAGTGGATTTTCATGTCGGAGGTTTTTCCAACCAGCATCCGTGGACGTGCGGTGGCAATTTGCTCACTCGCCGTCTGGGCCGCCGACGCCATCTTGAACCAACTGTTTCCATTGATTCGGGACCACTGGGGCAAGCACATTACCTTTTATGCCTTTGCCGCTGTTCTGATCCCGCAGTTTTTCTTTGTCTGGAAGATCATGCCAGAAACGAAGGGGCGAAGCCTCGAGGAGATCGAGCGCTCCTGGCAGGGTGAGCAACAGCCTGCGGCGACAGAAAAACCAGCGGTGCCAGACGTTGACGCTGCAGCGCGCTGATGAGTTCCGCTCCAATCCGCTTCCGCGTCGGAGATCGTCAGAGCCTTTGGAAGCATCCCCAGGGGGCGAACGCGATCGTGCAACTTGGTGTAACGCTGCAGCAGGTGGCGGCATTGACGGACTATTCGCGCAACATCACTTTCAACGCTGGGACGATCCGGGGTGGCACGGTGCTGAACCGGGTTCCCCATGAGGCTGTGGCGGAGGGGGAGTTCAGGGCGTTTTCACCGGAGGACTACCGGCATGCCATGGGTGGGTTGCTGGGTCTGGCAGGTGCGGGTTGTGTTTGTAGT
>CAIWMU010000264.1 GCA_903913865.1 uncultured Verrucomicrobia subdivision 3 bacterium | reverse complement strand
TGCTCTCCATCCAGTTCTGGACGGCTTGGGCTTTAAATGCAGGATCAAATTTCCGTTGGACTCTCTCCGGCACTTGTATGGTCGCTTTCATGGTTCAGTGTCTTCCTTAATTCACTGTCCGTCAATTCGGGGCAACCTCACCAGTGCTGAAGTGGGAGGTTGAGAGAAAACCGGGGCTTGCGGTTGAGAGCCTGGCGACAAGTTCACAGGGTATTGATTGGGAAAACCGGAAGATTTATTCCATCTCCTACGGGGCGGGGGAAATCATCTGTCTGATGGTGGGGATCGACACGCTCCAGTGGAATGCACGGGAAGTTGCCTCGATTGGCACGCAGGTTGCGAGTCTTGCCTACGATCCGGAGCGAAAAATCATGCTGGGGGGTGACTATTCGAAGGGGGATGTTTATGGGTGGAACGGGTTGAAGAATGAGTTCATCCGGTTTGGCGGGGGACCGACTGACCGGATCCATGAGGATGCGGCTGGATATTGGAACCCGGTCACGAAGCGGGTTGGGATGTTTGGGGGGCACGGCGGGTTAAAAGTGAGGAACGACCGTTGGGAATTTGACATCGGGAAGGTGGCCTGGGTGGAGATGGAGTCACACGACCTGAAGAAGCCGGTCTGGCCACGAGGCCTGAACACCAAGTTTTACAGTGACCCGGTTGAGCCCGCGATTTATCTGATGGGCGGACAAGGAAGTCCGCTTGGGGTTGGTGGGAAGGAGGCCCCCGGGCTGGGCGGCTTCAACGGGATGTATCACGAGCTGGATGATGTGTGGAGACTGGACCTGGAGGACGGCCGGTGGACGCAGTTGCTGCCGTTCGGCAAATGCGGTGCGGGACGGTTGGCGATTTTGTTCCGGCTTCCGGGACGGCGGGAGATGGTCGTGGTCCTGCGGAAGACGGTGCGCATGGCGAGGCCGGATCCGGCAAGAGCCTTTCTGCTGAACATGGACCGGCCGGGTGAGCTACGCGAACTGGATATGGAGGGGGCGTGGCCGATTCTGGCGCGGGTACACGGCTATGGCATCGACCCCAGGGATGGCCGGCTTCTTGTGCTGGCGGAGGATGCGACTTACCGGGTGACGCTGTGAAGACGAACATCCTAAATCTGAAAGGATTTGAGAAGGTGCGACTGCTCTCCGAGGGGGGGCGGACGAAGGTTTACCTGGTGCGTGGGGATGAGGGGTTGCAGATATTGAAGGGGGAGCAACCTGTCGCCGGGGAGGATGCGAAAGTTGTCCTTAGGCGGTATGAGCGGTTGAAGGAGCTATCGCGGGGGCCGGGGTTGATGCCGATTTTGGGATGTGGGGTGACGGAGGATGGCTGGGTGTGGCATGTGCTGCCGCTTGGGGATAATTTGCCGGGGTTGCCTGCGTTGGAGACGCAGGTGGGGATTGAGCAATACACACCGATGACCCTGCGGACGAGGACTCAGGAGATGGGCCCTGCAGGTGCCCGGCAGGTGGCTGAGTGGGGGCAACGGTTGTGCGCGGGTCTGGAACTGCTCCACCGAGGCGGTTTGTTCCATCGGAACATCCAGCCGGCGAATGTGGTGTTTGTGGAGGGCGAACCGAGGCTTGGGGACTACAGCAGGATCGGGGAGACCGGCAGCCGGGTTGAGGCGGGCGGGGTCGATGGATTTCAACCCTCGCAGCGGGGGGATGATTCAAGTGGGGATTTGCACGCGCTGGGCCGGACGCTGTATGAGACGTGGACCGGGCGGGACCGGATGGAATATCCATCCCTGTCGAGGCGGGTGCTGGAGAGTCCGGAATGGGTGGAGTGCGGGCTGGGATTGAACGAGGTGATCCTGAAGTCGGGGGAGGCGGTGGGCAAGGGGGGATTCACCTCAGCGGCGGAGTTCGGGAAGGCGCTGCTAGAGGTCGGGGTTGGGAAAAGGGGGGTGAACCGGCGGGGATGGTTGAAGAGGACTGTTTTGGCGGGATTGGGAGTCGGGGCCGGGGTTGTGATTTTGCGGGGGTTGAGGCCGGTGCCAAGGCTGCACTGGGATCTGGTCCGGGAGGAGGGGGCCAGAATGGATGACTGGCAGGGGAGGAAATGGGGAGCCGACTGGGAGCGGCGAAGGATGTACAGCCCATACTTTGCGAAAGACCGCAAAAACATCCACCTGCTCAATGTGGACACTCATGGGGTGGAAACGATTCCCTGCGAGGGTGTTGATTACCAGTGCATGGCCATGGGTTGGCATCCGTTTCGCAGGAGTTTGATTCTGTCCTCCCCCAAACAGGATGTTTTGGAGTGGAAGCCGGGTGTGGCGGGGCTGAAACTCCTCGGCGGCAATGCCGCCGGGCTGGCGGTGGGGGATGCATTTTACTGGAATCCGGTGACCCGCAGGATCGGCACATTCGGCGGGTATGGAAATTTTCGGGTGCGCAACGGGCGGGTTGAGTTTGATATAGAGAAGGGGGAATGGGTGCAGGTGGAGCCGGATGATGTGAAGAAGCCCATCTGGCCGAGATATCGTTCCCTGACTGAGGTGGACGAGGAAGGGATGGTTTTGTATGTGCTGGCCGGGGTAGGCAGTCCTTCAGGCCAGCAGGCGAAGGAGGCGCCGGGGTTGCCCGGGTTTGATGGGCATTTCCATGTTCTGGATGATGTGTGGAGGCTGGATCTGGTCACACTGAAGTGGCGGCAGCTGCTGCCGCCCGGAATGCTGGGTTTGAACCGGGCGGCCTTCGCATTCCATGACCGGACATCCGACGCGCTGGTGGTCGTGCTGCGGCGGGAGTTGGGGAAGGCGAACCCGGAGCCGGCCCGGGCTGTGATGGTGGACCCGGCCCGGCCGGGGCGTTATGTTGAGCTGGGGATGGAGGGCAGCCTGCCCGGCCTGGGGTTGGTGTGCGGGCATGCCATCGATCCGAAGGATGGCCGATTGCTTGTGCTGACGGCCAGCGGGATTTATCGTGTGACAATCATCAGACCCGCATGACTCAAAGTGGCCTTAACGTGGATGGGGTGGAGAGGTTGCGCCTGCTTTCGGACCGGAAGCGTTCGCAGGTGTATCTGTCCCGTGCGTATGGGGAGTTGCGGGTGTTGAAGCTGGAGCAGCCGGGGTCGGGGATGGAGATTTCGGCGATCCTGGCCCGTTATGATCATCTCCGGAAGCTTGGCTGGGGTGATGGGCTTTTTCCGATTCTGGATCACGGGGTGATGGAGGGAGGGTGGGTCTGGCAGCTGATGCCGGTGGGGGATGGTCTGCCGGGGTTGCCCGGGTTGGAGACGGATGCCGGGGTTGCGCAATATCAGCCGATGACGCTGAGATCCCGAACAAGGGCCATGGGGCCTGCGGGGGCGAGGCAGGTGGCGGTGTGGGGTCAGCGATTATGTTCCGGGTTGGGGTTGCTGCACGGGGCCGGGCTGATCCACCGGGACATGAAGCCGGCCAACGTGATTTTTCTGGAAGGGGATCCCCGGCTCGGGGATTACGGGTTGGTGGGGGAGCCGGGAACGGAGTTTGATTTCAGCGGGACGGAGGGTTTTCTTCCGTTGGAGGGGACCAACGAGATGGGGACGGACCTTTACGCCCTGGGACGGACGCTGTATGAGGCGTGGACGGGGCGGGATCGATTGGAATTCCCATCCCTGCCGAAGGAGGTGCTGGAGACCCCTGAATGGGGCACGCACGGGATGGCGTTGAATGAGGTGATCCTCAGGTCGAACAGCGTGCAGAAGGGGCGCAGGTTTGCGAGCGCGGAAGAATTCGGGCAGGCACTGCGGGAT
Organism: uncultured Verrucomicrobia subdivision 3 bacterium; assembly: GCA_903913865.1. Lineage (GTDB taxonomy): Bacteria > Verrucomicrobiota > Verrucomicrobiia > Limisphaerales > UBA8199 > UBA693. Next base: position 27,386 of record CAIWMU010000264.1, on the reverse strand, counting down.
GTGGAATTGGGAAGGAAGCGGACCAGCCGGAGGGTGTGGTTGAGGGCGGGGGCGGTGGCGGGCGCGGGGGCGATGGCCGGATTTGCGATCCTGCGCGGCCGTAGCGCCGGGCCGGTGCTCAAATGGGAGGTCCAGCGCAAGCCCGGGTTCGCCATGGAGAGTTGGAGGAGCAATCCTCAGACGCTCGATTGGGCCACTCGCCAGGTGTATTCGCTGTCAAACGGTTGGGACAACATCGTCTGCCAACTGGTGGAGGTGGACACGCTCAGGCGGATGGGGTTGAAATTTCAATGGGCGAAAAAAGAGACGTGGGTCATTGCCTACGATCCGGTGCGGAAGGTGGTGATGGGGGGGGATTTCTCAAAGGGAGATGTTTTCGAGTGGAATCCCGCCATGGCGCCGGCATCCGGCTCGGGGGGGGCGCCCCGGGTCCCGCAGGGGGGGGCGTATGAGTGGACCCCCGGGAGGGATGAAATTGTGGCGCTGGGGGGAGGCCCCACGGACCGGCTGCATGAGTTTGCGGCGGGCTATTGGAATCCCGTGACGAAGCGGGTGGGCATTTTTGGCGGGGGCGGGGGATTCCAATTCAAGAATGACCGCTGGGAGTTTGATGTGGGCAGGAGGGTCTGGGTGGAGATGGAGGCTCATGATCTAAAGAAAGGGGTGTGGCCCCGGGGGAACAATCCCCTGTTTTATTCCGATCCGGTGGATCCTGTGGTCTATCTGTTCGGGGGGCATGGAAGCCCGCTGGGTGTGATGGGTAAAGAGGTGCCGGGTCTGGCAGGATTTGACGGGGCCTCCTATGATTTGGATGACATCTGGCGTTTGGATCTGGAGGGCGGGGGGTGGACGCAGCTGGTTCCCTGCGGGCGGTTTGGCATGCATCGGCTGGTGGCCGTTTTCCGGCTTCCCGGTCGAAGGGAACTGGTCGCGCTGCTCAGGAAGTCGAACCATGGCCGGAAATCGGATCCTGCCCGGGCGTTTCTTCTGGATTTGGACCGGCCGGGTAAGTTGCGGGAGCTGGACATGGAAGGAGTGTGGCCGGAGCTGGCCTACATTCAGAGCTACGGGATCGACCCGAAGGATGGGCGGCTGTTGATCATGGCAGAGGAGGCGTTTTACCGCGTGTCGTTTTGAGGGCGGGCGGGGGAGAGAACCGCAGATGGACGTGGATGAACGCCAATGGGGAAGGGAAAAGGCGTGTGTGGAAAGGGGTTGACCGATTTGCCGCGAAGGGGTCAGTCCGGTCACTTTTTGTAAAGTGCGGCCCGCACCGGGCACACAAAAAGTGAGGACTGACCCCATTCGCTCGGGTTCGGCCTGTTTTGGGGGGGATCGTCTTGAGATCATGATCGCCGAAATGCACACTCTCAAAGGCATCGCCGATGCTGAACGGATTGTGGTGGGGTGGTTTGCCCTTTCAGGGCGTGTTGGTTTTTATCCACTTCACCCAGGCCGTTGGCCTGGGCTCACATAGGATGCGCCGTTGGCGCGGTGGGAAAACGGGGCAGCCAGAGTCCCCGAAACGCAAACAACCCAACCCCTTCTTCTCCGCGCCTCAGCCCCTCCGCGCGAGATTTTTCCCGCCCCCATTTGCGGTTCTCCACCCTCCCAGCACCAACGGTGCGATCCATCCCAGCCTGGGGTACAGCCCCAGGAAACGGGACATTGAAACGATTCAAGGGCTGAAGGCCCGGCATCATCCGGTGGATTCCTGGGGGAGGGATATGTCGGGCCTTCAGCCCTTTGGATCTATTATTATGGCCGATACCCAAGCCGTTGGCCTGGGCTCACATAGGATGCGCCGTTGGCGCGGGGGGAGGCAGGCGGGACTCCACGCCACTCTGGTTCGGCCTGTTTTGGGGGGCGTTGACCGATTTGCCGCGAAGGGGTCAGTCCGGTCACTTTTTGTAAAGTGCGGCCCGCACCGGGCACACAAAAAGTGAGGACTGACCCCATTCGCTCGGGTTACTCCACGATTTTGGGGACCATGAAGAGGCCGTTGGCCTTTGAAGGGGCGTTCCGGAGGGCTTCATCGTTGGTCAACCCGGGCCGGACTTCGTCCTTCCGTGTGACGTTGACGAGCGGAAATGCATGGGCGGTGGGCTCCACACCTGTGACATCGACCTGCTTGAGCTTTTCTATGTATTGAAGGATATCCTGAAGCTGGTTGCCAAAGCGGGATTCTTCGTCGGCCGTCAAAGAGAGGCGGGCGAGGTGGGCAACATATTTGACGTCAATGTGTTCGACGGACATGGCTCAAGGGGGGGGTTATTCCTCATCGAACTTCCGCTCAATCAGGCCCTCAATCTCGGTGAGGGCTTGGGATGCATCGTGGCCATCGGCATAGACGGTGATTGTGTTTCCGGGACCTGCCGCGAGCATCATCAAGCCCATGATGCTTTTGCCGTTGACCTTTTCGCCATCCTTCTCGACGAAAATGTTGCACCTGAACCGGTTGGCGGTTTTGACAAATAGAGAGGCGGGCCGGGCATGAATGCCCAGCTTGTTGCTTACCGTGAAATCACGGGCGAGGATTGAAACATCCTCAGGTGCTTTCTTCGCGCTCATTTACCTCGGAGACTAATAACCGATGCAGGGTCATTTTGCCACTGAATTTTACAAGGGGCCGGAATCCGGGTTGGGTGATCCCGGGGGAATCGCCAAAGAACTCCTGTGTGCGGAGGGAACCTTGGCTGTTGTCGCCCGGTTCTGAGGGGGGTGGCATTTTTGGGACTCGCTGAGCTTGTCCCTCCTGGAATTGGGGGGCAAAAGTGCCCGGGCTTACATCGAGGCCGGATTCATTTTGGCCAGGAGCCGGTCGTTCAGTTCCTTGGCCGGGTTGTAGCCGGTGGACTTGAGTTTGGCCTGGAAGGCGGCGACCTCGATGAGGCGGGCAAGGTCGCGACCGGGGCGGACGGGGATGATGATGTGGGGGATGTCCACGCCGAGAATTTTCACGTATTCCTGCTCCATGCCCAGGCGATCCACATCCTGAACCTCGTTCCAGGATTTGAGGGTGACGATGAGGTTCACCCGTTTTTGATGCCGGATGGACCGGACACCGAACATGGCGGCGACGTTGATGATGCCGATGCCCCGGACTTCCATGTGGTCGCGGGTCAGTTCCGCACTGGTGCCGAAGATCTCGCGGCCATCCACGAGGGTGACCTTGGTGATGTCATCAGCCACGAGGCTGTAGCCGCGCTCGATGAGGGCCAGGACACTCTCGCTTTTGCCGATGCCGCTTTCCCCCCGGATGATGACCCCCATGCCGAGGATATCGACCATGCTGCCCATTTCAGTGCCGCGCGGGGCGAACATCATTTCGAGGGCCAGGGTGGCCAGATTGATGAAGTTCATCGTCACCAGAGGGCAGCGGAAGATCGGGACCCGGGCCTTATCGGCTGCTTTGAGGAACAGTTTGTCCGGGTGCAATCCCCGGGAGAAGACAACGCAGGGAATGCGGTGGGAGAAGAAAATTTCGTAGCGCTTGATGCGCTCCTCCTCTGCGAGGGATTTTGCAAAGACGGCTTCGGCGTTGCCGATCACCTGGATGCGTTTGTAGGCGAAATAGCGGGTGAAACCGGCGAGGACGAGGCCGGGGCGATTGACCGTGGGTTCCTTGATGGCCCGTTTCAGACCGCCGGCGCCCGCCACGAGGCTCAGTTGAAGGCTGGTTGCGTGGTCCTTGTAAAACCGCTCGACAGTGACCGGGGTGGGTTGCATGGGATTTGGAAGTCCTGGGGTTAGAGGTTGAATTCCGGGCCTAGATAGATTTCGCGTGCTTTCGGGTCATTCACCAACTGCTCACCGGCCCCCTCATAAACGACCTCCCCCTTGTGGATGAGGTAGGCGCGGTCCACCAGCTTGAGGGTTTCGCGGACATTATGGTCGGTGATGAGGATGCCAAGCCCCCGGTCCTTGAGGCGGCGGACAATTTTCTGGACCTCATAGACGGCGATGGGGTCGATGCCGCTGAACGGTTCGTCGAGCAGCAGCAGTTTGGGGCTTGTGACCAGGGCGCGGGTGATTTCGAGGCGCCGTTTTTCGCCGCCGCTGAGGGTGTAGGCCTTGCTTTTTGCGAGGCGTGCCATGTCCAACTCGTCGAGAAGGTATTTGAGGCGCACCGCCCGCTCGGTGCGGTTCATCCTGCACGTTTCGAGGATGGCCATGATGTTCTGCTCGACGGTGAGCTTGCGGAAGACGGAGGGTTCCTGGTGAGGTAGCCGATGCCGAGGCGGGCGCGCTGGTGCATCGGTTTGCCGGTGATGGGTTTGCCCTCGAACACCACCTGGCCGGAATCGGGTTTTACAACCCCCACAACCATGTTGAAGGTGGTGGTCTTGCCCGCGCCATTGGGGCCAAGGAGTCCGACGATCTCCCCGGCGCCGACACGGATGGAGACGCCGTTCACGACGCGACGGCCCCGGTATTCCTTGACCAGCGCCTCGGTGCGAAGCAGAAATGCGACCGTTTCGGCGGCCTTGTCTGAAGCAGATTTTGATGTGGTGTCAGCCATTCAATGCCTTTCACTTCAAGGAGGGGAAGCGGAACATGTTTGTGTCCGCCCCGGGGATTTCCCCGTGCATCTTGAAGGTGCCTGGCGCGACCAGTTTGCCTGTGCCGAGGTTCAATAAAAAGATCGGATTTTGGAATGTGCCGTTGGTGGTCTGGAGGATGGGGTTGCCGGTCAGTTCCATGAGGTCGTTGGTGGCTGTGGGGGTGACGGTGTAATTGTAAACGGCCTTTTCACCACGCCCGCTGAGCTTCTGGCCATGGCTGTCGAGGAAGTTGAAGGAGACTTTCTCCTCCGCCACCAGGCGCTCGACCCGACCACCGGTGGGGGGGATTTGAACCAGCAACCGCTGGCATTCCCAGGCCATCTGGGGGTGGTCGAGGCGGACGTTTTCCCGGAAGTAGGCGCTCTCCGGGCTGAGCCTGTATTCGGAGCAGGTCACGCGGGCGGTGGTATCGGTCAGGGTGGAGGGGGTGTTGGTGCGGGATGGGCCGAGGGCAAAGCTGGTCTGGGCCAGTTCGGAGGCGGGGAGGCTCATGGTGGCATTGCCCCGGGCGACGAGGGCGCGGTCAACTCCATCCAGGAGGAGCAGGTCGGCGGTGCCGTTGCGGGGGCCGGATTCCCAGCGGGGCTGGTTTGTGAGCCAGAGCATCCGGTTGGTGGCCGTGAAGAGGGCGGTGCCAGCCATGAACCGGTTGGCACCCTGTTCGATGCGGATGTCCCGCTCCGCGAGAATGGATTGAAGTTCATTTGTGCCTGTCGAGCGGACCGTGAGATGCTGGCAGGTGAGCACGGATTGGGAATGTTCATCCTCAAACTGTTCCACGCGGACCGGCTCGCCGAACACGGCAAAATTCGTGTGGAAGGTGCAGGCGGGTGAACGGATCTCAATGAACTGGTTGGTGCCCGATTTCGGGGCGGGTTGGTTGGTGGAATTCTGTTGCAGGTTGAAGTCACCCAGCGACTGCCCGGGGAGCCGCAGCCAGGAGTTGCCCTGTGCGGTGAAGGTCCTGTTGGTGCGGTCGATGAGCAGTTCATCGGCGCGGCCCTTGCGTCCCTGCATTTCCCAGGCGGGGTTTCCACCCACCCTGAGCAATCCGGTGGTGCTGTCGTAGTCCGCCGTGTCCCCCGTGGCCTGGACTCCGGCGTAATTGATGTGAACCCGGCTTCGGGCCGCCACGGTCTGGAACTTCCGCTCCTGCATGGGGACCTTTATCGTGAGAGTGTCCGACTCCAGATTCAGATTCGTGCCCGCCACGCGGACGTTGCCGGTGTAGATGCCCATGCCGGTTTCCCCGGAGTAAACGAACTGGTCAGATTCGACTGCCAGACTGGTCAGGTTCGTCCCCCGGAGGGCGGGGGAGGGTGTCATTCCCGTGGTCAGGGGATTGGATTCAATGGCGGGTACCAAAATGACGGTTTGCACCCGGTTGGAAATGAACAGTCGCGGGGGGGTCTGTTCCGAGGCAAAGCCGAGGCCGGACATGACAAACCGGCCGTCTGCTGAGGAGGCCTCAAGACGGCCGGTTGAGCTTGCGATGCGGGTTTTGTTGTCGAAAAGGCATTCCGGGGCGGTGACGAGCAGTTCCGGGGTGCCATCCGGATGAAACCGTTGCAGCCGGACCCCGCTCAGCCGGACCAGCCCCCCGGGGAGCGGTTCCGCCTCGGCCCCCTTGATGAGGGATTTCATCTGGGACGAATTGGTGTAGAACTCCGGGGAGACGGTGAAGCCCTTGAGTTTGCCGGTGAGCTGGGGTTGGGCCTGGGCGGAGGCAAGTAGGCCCGCGCCGATGAGAGCCACGCCAAGGCGACCACACGCGTTGCCGGGGACCGGAATCAGGCGGCAGAGGAATGACAGTGATTTCCAGATGGCGGACGCATTCAGCACTGGGTCGTTTTACCAATGAAAGGGGCAAAAGTAAATCCCGGGTCTGATCCGCAGATGTCGCAGATGGGGGAAGGGTCTTTACCGGGGAGGCGGGCGATCCCCCGGTTTTGATCGCATCCGGGTGGTGGGGTGCATTTTGCTCGTCGGATGGGGGGTGCCTTTGTAATATATTCCGGCATGTCATCCACGCTTCGATTTTTGCGCGCGTTATCCGATCCCACCCGGTTGCGGATGATGGCCCTGCTGGAGACGGACGAGTTGTCTGTGAACGAGTTGCAGGAGATCACGCGCCTGGGGCAGTCCCGCATTTCGACCCACCTCGGGTTGTTGCAGGACTGTGGCCTGCTGCAGTCCAGGCGGGAGGGTAAGAGGACGTTTTACAAGCTTGGGACGCCTGAGAACGGGGGGGCGGAGATCGTGAAGCTGGCGATCCGTGGCGCCGGGGAGTTGCCCGAGCATGAGGGGGACCAGGTCAACCTGAAGAGGATTCTGCAGCGTCGCGGTGAGCAGGCTCAGACCTATTTCAACCAGGTGGCGGGCCGGTTTGACCGGATTTACGGTCCGGGCAGATCGTGGCAGGCGTTTGGCCATTTTCTGTTGAGGGTGCTGCCACCTTTGGATGTGGCCGATCTTGGGGCCGGGGAGGGGTTGTTGAGTGAATTGCTGGCGCGGCGGTGCAGGAAGGTGATCGCCGTGGACAACTCGGAAAAAATGGTGACGTTTGGTGCGGCCAAGGCCAAGAAGAACCACCTCAAGAATCTGGAGTTCCGGCTGGGGGATCTACAGGATCCGCCCATTGAATCCGAGAGCGTGGATCTGGTGATCCTGAGCCAGGCGTTGCACCATGCGGAGGATCCGGGCCGGGCGATCGAGGGGGCCTACCGCATTTTACGACCCGGCGGGCAGATTGTGGTTCTGGATCTGGCCCGGCACGATTTTGGCCGGGCTCATGAACTTTACGGGGATCGGTGGCTGGGATTTGCGGAGAGCGATCTGCACCTGTGGTTGGAGAAGGCCGGTTTCAAGCGGCTGGAGATCAGCATTGTGGCCCGGGAGGAGCAGCCACCCCATTTCGAAACCATCCTGGCCGGGGCCCACAAGGAAGCGGTGGTCGTCCCGAAGGTTGCGCCCGCACGAAGTCCCGGGGGGGAGTAGGTTGGCGCGCGGACGTGGATGCAGGGGGGAGAGAACCGCGAATGGATGCCAATGAACCCGAATGGGGGGGATTGGGATTAAGAATTTGGGATGGCCTTTGTGGATGGGCGTGAGCCGTTTTGCCACAGAGGTCATGCCTCCATCCGCCCGGGCTGTGGGAGATTTGTGAATTTTGTGTCACGGGAAACGACGGGATTTTGTTCGCGTGGGGTGGGTGTGGGAACTATGATTTCGGCATGTCACAAGAGAGATCCACGCCGTTGGTGGAGAAGAAGAGTGGTGCTGAAGGTGTTGATACCCAGGCGGCGCGGAGAACACTGCAGGGGATAGCGGCCAACATTGGCCGGATCATGCGCGGGCAGGCAGCTTCCACCCGCAAGTTGCTGGCCGCGCTGGCGAGTGGCGGGCATGTGCTGCTGGAGGATTTTCCGGGCACGGGCAAGACCACGCTGGCCAAGGCACTGGCCCGATCGCTGGATGCGCGGTTCAAGCGGGTGCAGTTCACGCCCGACCTGTTGCCCTCGGATATCCTGGGGGTGTCCATCTACGACCAGCGGGAGCAACAATTCCGGTTTCACGAGGGGCCGATTTTCACAAACATCCTGCTGGCGGATGAGATCAACCGGGCTTCGCCCCGGACGCAATCGGCACTCCTGGAGGCGATGGGGGAGGGGCAGGTGAGTGTGGATGGGGACCGGCGGGATTTATCGGATCTTTTTTTTGTAATCGCGACGCAGAACCCGGTGGAGTTCCGGGGGACCTACCCGCTGCCGGAGGCGCAGATGGACCGGTTTGCGATGCAGTTCCCGCTCGGGTATGTGGATGTGGCGGAGGAGGTGGCGATTTTGACGGCGCAGGAGCACAACCATCCGCTGGAGGCCTTGCAGCCGTGCGCGACACTTGCCGAGGTGTTGAACCTGAAGAGGGCTGTGCAGGAGGTGCGCATCAGCGAGGAGTTGAAGCATTATGCCGTGGAACTGGTCGGGAGCACGCGGCGCACGCCGGGGGTGCAGCTTGGGGCGAGCCCGCGGGCATCGATCGCGCTGATGAAGACCGCGCAGGCGCTCGCGCTGTTTGACGGTCGGGATTTCGTGACGCCGGAGCAGATCCAGGAGCTTGCGGTGCCGGTGATCGCCCATCGGCTGGTGATGGAGCCGCAGGCCCGCTTCTCCGGCCAGACCGCCCGGAGCGTGGTGGATGAGATCGTGAAGAAACTGCGGGTGCCAGCCTGAGGAGGGGTGGTGCGTTGCAACGGCCAATGAAAAATTGGAAGGGTCTGTGAGATTACTGACGCGATCCGCATACCCGGCATACCGGCTGATCCTCTCCCTGAGGGGGCGGGCGATGCGGAGGCTGACACGCCCCGGCATGGCGGTTCTGGGGGCGTTGATTATCACCGGGGTGATGAGCCCGGACACCGACAACAACGTTGCCTACCAGGCGATGACACCCATTGCCGCGCTGCTGCTGGTCTGTTGTGTCTGGGTCTCTTTTTTCCGGGGCAAGTTTCGAGTGGAGCGCCGTCTGCCCCGGTTCGGAACGGCGGGTGTGCCATTTCGATATCGTGTGGTGATCCAAAATCTGGGACGGCGTCGGCAGGCGGGTTTGACGATTCTGGAAGTCTTTGAGCGGAGCCTGCCTGACTATGCAGAATGGGCTGCCCTGCAGGCGGCGAACGAGCGGAAGAACCCATCATTCCGCATCAGGCGTCGCAGGAGGCCTGTGATGGAATTTACCCCGGCCCGGGCCGGGGATGCGGTGGTGCCTGCAGCCCAACCCGGGGAGACGGTTGAGGCTGAGGTGGAACTGACTCCGCTGCGGCGGGGACCGCTGCACTTCAAAGCTATCGGGATTGCGCGCACCGATCCGATCGGGTTGATGCGGTCGTTCATCAACGTGCCGGCCCCGCAGACCACCCTCATCCTCCCCAGGCGTTATGCGATCCCCCCGGTGGCCCTGCCGGGCACTGTGAAATACCAGGAGGGGGGAGTGGCATTTGCATCAAATGTGGGCCAGAGCGAGGAGTTCGTCTCCCTGCGGGATTACCGGGCCGGGGATCCTTTGCGGCACATCCACTGGCGGACGTGGGCGAGGATCGGAAAACCGGTGGTGAAGGAGTTTGAGGATGAGTTTTTTGTGCGGCACGCCCTGGTGCTGGACACTTTCACGGCGCTGGATCCGAGTGAGCTGTTCGAGGAGGCGGTTTCGGTGGCGGCCTCGTTTGCGTGCACGGTGGCGACGCAGGAATCGCTGCTGGATCTGCTGTTTGTGGGCCCTGAATCCTATTGTTTCACCGCCGGGCGGGGGGTATCGCAGGGGGATCACATGCTGGAGATCCTCGCCTCAGTGCGGGCCTGCCGGGAGGAGCGGTTTGCGGATCTGGAGCGGCTGGTGATTGACCATGCGCCGGTGGTGAGCGGGTGCATCTGTGTGCTGCTTTCGTGGGACGATCAGCGGCAGGAGTTCATCCGCAAGCTGCGGATGCTGGGGGTGCCGGTGCTTGTGCTGCTGCTGGTGGAGGAGGAGGACAAGCGGGTGTATGATGCAGGGCCAATGAGTGCCGAGCCGGGACGGTTCCATGTTCTCAGGCTGGGGGATGTGGAGAGGAGCCTGGGCACTCTCCGGTGCGAGTGACCGGGGTGGCTCAGCCTGCCGCATCCCGCCTGAGGAGGCTGCGGCGGGGGGCGAACCGCACCTTGAGGCCGGTGCGGAAATATTCAAAATTCCGGAAGAACGGGTTCTGGGATTCCCCCTCCTGACGGGCCGTCCAGACCGATGGAATCTCGAGGGCGGGAACGCCAAGACGGAGGGGCTTGATCATGCTTTCAAGGTTGAAGGGGTGCCGCAGTTCCTCCCATTCGATGGCCTTGACGAGCCGCGTGGGGAAGATCCGGTAGCCGTAGGTCATGTCGGTGAGGCGGGTCAGGTAGAGCACCGAAAAGAAGCGCTGGAACAGCCAGTTGCAAACCAGTTTGATGCGGGAGTAGCCGGTGAAGGAGCCTCCCCGGATCCACCGGGAGGTTGTGATGATGGATCCCGGGTGGGCTTTGGACTGCTCCACCAGCAAATGGGCCTCGTTCGGGTTCGTTTCCAGATCACTGCTCATGATGATCACGTGGCTGCCCCGGGCTGCATCGAAGGCGTCCCGCAGGGCGCCACCCAGGAAGGGCCGTTTCTGATTCAGAACCATGACGAGATCGGGGTGCTCCCGTTTGAGTTCATCCACGACCGACATTGAGGCGGGAGTGGTCCTGGCACACACCACAATCAACAGCTCGCGGATGTCCGTGCGCGGCACATCCCTCAGGAGGATGTCCACGCTCTGCCGGAGCGAGAAGGTCTCGTTTATGACCGGCAGCACGATCGTCACCGATTCAAAACGGGTGGTGTCAGGATACAGGCTCATGCAATTTCTGTCCGCGCCCCCGCATGGTAAACAACAGGGGAAAAACGGCTCTCCGCCGCGGATGCAGCATCCCTGCCGCCGGACGCGGGGGCAAGAACAAATGGAGGGGGTGTGGGGACGGGCGTTGACTGATTTCCGTGGGGCTGGGAAGAACCTCGCGCGGAGAAAAGGGGGTTGCGTTCTGTGTCCCCACCTTTTCACCGCGCCAACGGCGCACCCGATGCCAGCCTGGGGTACAGCCCCAGGGATTGGGACATTGAAACGGTTCGAGGGCTGAAGGCCCGATCCATCGGTCCTGGCCAGGGAAACCGGAAATGAAACCGGGCCTTCAGCCCTCCATCCATTCCGGTGCCCAAATCCTATGGCGATGCCATAGGCTGGTATGAGGCCGGGCCGTTGGCCCTCGAACCAACCGGACCTGTGGCCCTTAGACAAACCGGGCGGTTGGACCCTCCCCAGCGCCAACGGCGCACCCGATGCCAGCCCAGGCCAGCGGCCTGGGTTACGGCCATAAGAAGCGAACCCAAGGGCTGAAGGCCCGGCATAATATTATTTCGGGATTACAGCGGATAATGCCGGGCCTTCAGCCCTCGAATCTTTCCAACTTCCAATTTCCTAGGGCGGTAACCAAGGCTGGTATGGTTCACACCTTCGGCACTGGGGAGGGGGAGAACCGGGAATGGACGCGGATGAACGCCAATGGGGAAAGGGGATGGCGGGCGTGGTTTTCGGGTGTTCGGCATCGGCAACGCCGTCGATGAGGGTCCGCATGAACCCGTTCAGGGCGGCCGGTCCCTTTCGGGAATCTGGGTTCATCTGCGGAATCTGCGGATTATATCCTGCAGGCGTTCCTATGTGTAGATGGCCGATTTCGGGGAGGCGAAGTTGTGGGTCTGGATCAAATTGAGAATGGCGGCGGCGATCTTGCGTCCCCCGGAGACACCGGGTTCGATGGGGTTTGCGTAATCGATGGCCTCGGTGCAGACCAGCCGGAGGTCAATGACCGGGAGCCGCCGTATGAACGCCTCGCGGAGGATGCAGTCGTTGAAGATGTTCAAGGCAGTGCAGAGCAGGCGCTGGGTGTTCGGCTCCGGATAGCAGGGGTCGTAGATGGTGCAAACCGCCAGAGGCTTCCCCCGGGAGATGAGGATGTCGAGCGCCGAGCTGTAGTTGCGCTCGAAGTTGAGCCGGATCTCCGCCAGCCGATCCACGGCCTCGGCGACGGTTCTGACGCTGCGCCGGAGGACATCCAATTCCCGCAGACCATCGTTGCCTCCGACGCTCAAGACCAGATGGGTTGCGGCCCCGGGGACGTCGTTGAGCTGGTCAGGGATGCAGGTGGTGACGCTCCCATCCACGGCAGCCAGAGTTGCCTGCCAGCCCGGGGGCAGCATGGCGCGGAGGTGGGAGATGACGGGAAGCCCGCCCGGGACATAGCTGGCGTTGTCAAAGATGGAATCGCCGAGAAGAACGATGTGGTTCATGGGTGATGTGGGTGTGGGAGGACAGGCCCCCGCGCCTTGCCGGGGAGGGGCTTTTGGCGTTCCTGAGGCTCGCGGGAACGGCATGGGACCTGTCGTTTTTGTTGCATAATGCGGCATTGGCATGTAAACACATGCCAGACTATGTGAGCATAACCTTAAAGTATAAAAGCGTCAAGTTTCTGTGCAGTCTGAAATTCCAGATTGTTTTGGATCCGGTTTCCCGTTCCGTGCCGGCTGTGGAGGTCGGGATGCTCCGCAGCCTCGCGGATTGATTCGCGGCGTGCATGGGATAACCTGCGGCATGCGCTTTCACTCGGCTCCAGCCATCCTGCTGATCCTTTTGGCGTGGGTTGCTCCAACAGGTGCGGCCACGAACGGAGCGGTCTCATGCCGCCATGCCGGTCCGGCGTTTGAGGGCAGGGGCCGGGCGGACCGGCTCGTGGTGGATTTCATGGAGAAGTATTCGATCCCGGGGGCATCCATCGCGATCAGCAAGGGGGACCGGGTGGTTTATTCTGCGGCCTTTGGATGGTCGGATGAGGCCCGTTCGGTTCCACTGCGGACGGATCATCGTTTGCGGATCGCCTCCTGCTCCAAGCCGCTCACATCGATCGCGCTGATGCGAATGGCAGAGCAGGGCAGGGTGGATCTGGATGCCTCCGTGTTTGGCAGGGAGGGTTTGCTGAAGGGGAGATATGGGCTGCCTGTTTTCGAGGGCAAGCCGACGGATGTGACTGTGCGCCAACTGCTGCGACACGCTTCCGGTGGCTGGGGGAACAGTGGCAGTGACCCGATCTTCGCCTTTCATGACCAGCCGCTGGATCAAATTGTGAAGCGGACGCTGGCGGAGAGGCCGCTGACCAACTCCCCCGGAACCCATTACTCCTATTCCAATTTCGGCTATGCGGTTCTTGGCCTGATAATGGAGGCTATCACAGGGACGAATTATGAGGCGGCCGTGCGGGAATGGGTGCTGGTGCCGTGCGGGGCACCGGGGATGCGCATCTCCGCTGCCCGGGGATCCAAGCCGGGGCCGGATGAGGTCCACTATTTTTCCCAGGGCGGGAACGCTTATGGGGTGCGGCCGGAAATCATGCAGGCCCACGGCGGATGGATTGCGACCCCGGCGGAATTTCTCCGGGTGCTCGACAGGGTGGATGGGCATGGGGTTGTGGATGAGATTCTGCCGCCGGGGCGAATTTCCGAGATGACCACCGAGGGGGTGGCCGGGAGTGGCTATGCGCTGGGATGGGCCGTGAACCGGCACCGGAACTGGTGGCATATGGGAAGCCTGCCGGGGACCTCGGCAGTCGTTGTCCGGACCGAATTGGGATACAACTGGGCCGTCTTCATGAACTCCCGTTCTCCGGCGGCAGGATTTGACTCAGCGCTGGACGGCCTGGTGTGGGAGATTTTGAAGGCGATTCCGAACTGGCCGGAGGGGTTGGCGGATTAAAGGGTAATCCATTCACAACGGGACGTGGAACTGGCGGTAACTCCCCCCGCCGTTGCTCCGAACGGGCGGCTCGCACCATCGGCAAACCGAAGGCGATCTCACGATTTTTTCAAGACATCCGGCAGCTCACCGTTCCGTGGTCAAGAGTTTTTAGACTTTTGCGGATGCAGGCAGATAATTCTGTTGACGGGATTGGAACGGTCTGCAAAATCAGCTTTGGAATGACCCGGAGAAACAACCAACTCTCCAGCTACCGTGCAGCGAGATTACTTGCTGAAGCGTCAGTATCCATGTCCAGTTCCCCACCCCACCTGCGTGCCGTTGGCACTGTTGCACACCTGATCCAGATTTCACGAAATCCGCAGCAAACTCAAAGACTCAGAAACATAGAAAAACCCTAAAACGATGAAAATCAGCAAACTTCTGCTTGGAGCAGGACTGGCATTGGCCAATTGTGCTTATGCCGGTTTCACGCCGATCCCACTGGATCCGGCCAGTTACAACCATGATGTGGTAGTTGAGGCCATCGCCCCGAAGCCATTAAACTCCGCAATCACGGTCACGATGGATGGCGGGACGAACAGGAATGGAAACGCCTGGTATGAGAAAGGCTACAATCCGGCAGCGCCCACGAGCGGGCTTCCGGTTGCCGGTTCCCTTGTCACCGGTTTCACCAATGCGGCGCTGAACCATACCTTTCGCATGCCGCCGGATTACCATGTCAACAACGTGATCATGGTCGGCCACAACAACGGCGGCCAGACCCCGCTGCTTTCGCCTGGAACTCTGACGCTGACAACGCCTGCGGCGTTCGGTGCGCTTTCGTTTCTGGCCTGTTCCGGCAATGGTCCGGTTCTGGTGGGCTACAGGGTGCATTATGCGGATGGAAGCGCTGAGGAGGGTCAGTTCAGTGCGCTGGACTGGTTCAACCAGGGAACGGGACTTGCGAACGTATTGAACAGCGCCGGGCTCGTTGGAACGGGTGGCGGGGTGAACAATATTGCCGGAGTTGCGAGGGGTGCCGCATTTTCTGCGGACATCTTTTTGGGAAATCCCTCTGTGAACGTGGTGAGCGTGGATTTCTGGTATATAGGATCCGGGTCAAACAACAACCCCAACAACAACGGGCGGGCTGTGATCTTTGCGATCGCCGGCTCAACGGACAGTGTGAATTACACTCCGGTTGTTGTCACGGGTTTCACCTATGACGCGGTAGTGGAGGCGGATGGTGCACAAACCACCGGCACCGGGGTGGCTGGGGCTGGAGCCTTGACGAACTTCATCACCGCCACCATGGACGGCGGGCTCAGCAAGTCCGGGAGTGGCTGGTATGAAAGGGGATATTTTGCGGCATTTCCGGAAACGGGTCTGCCTGCGGCCGGGTCTTCAGTGACCAGTGCCTGGTATTCAGCCCGTTACACCATGCCCGCGAGTTATGTTGGCAACTGTGCTGTTCTTCTGGCAACCAACGTGACGACTGCAAACATCATCCCCTCGACACCGGCTGCTTATGGAGCGCTGTCCTTCCTGTGTGCCACGGCCAATGGGGACACCTTCATCCCGTGCATCGTGAAATTTCAGGATGGAACGACAGAGGACAACACGATTTTCGTGCCGGATTGGTTCAACCGTGTTCTGCCCTGGTCCTATTTGTCCTTCGGACGGGTGAGCCCGACGACGGGCACTATAAACAACACGCCGGAACAGTTCGTCGATCCATTCGCGACACCTTATCCATTCTCCTTTGATTTCCGGGGGCTGGGCCTGCCCGGGGGCAGGTTGTTCGATGCGGTGATCAATGTCACCAATACCGCGAGTGTGATCACGAACATTTCACTCACGATGACCAACAGCGGATCAAGCGGCACCCGGGTGGCGGCTATCTTCGCGGTCAGTGGCGCGGCTCCGGCCAGTGTCCCGCCCATCTTTGGTGCGACGGGCACAGCAACCCCCGGCCAGCCTAATAATGCACCCATCAACAACATATCCCTCATCAAACGGTGGGAGGGCACAAACACTGTCGTGTTGTCGGTTACGAACATTGCGGGCACCTCGATTTCCTACCAATGGAAGAAGGCCCCCCGGGGTGGTGGGCTCAGGGACAAACTCTACAGCTTTGATTACAGCACCTTCTCCAACGTTGTCGATGGGGGAAGAGTGTCGGGTGCCACATCGCGGGTGCTTGTCATCAGCAATGCCCTCACGGCCGATTCCGCCGACTATCTGGTGGTGGCATCCAATGAATTCGGGACGGCCACGAGCACCGTGGCAACGTTGATGATGGCCTCAACGAACCAGAGCATTCTGGTTGGGAAACCTTTCGGTGATGTGATCACCCCGGTGGCCAGTGATTCCACGCCTGTGGCTGAAAGCATAGAGCACGTGGTGGACCGGGTTGCGCAGAAGTGGCTGAGCGATGGTCTTCAATGGGCTGGGGCGTGCTGTGGCGGTCCCCTGCCGTTCACGGGTCCGGTGGGGTTTGTTGTGACCCCTGTGTCCGGCGGCTCGATCGTGAGTGCGATGCGGTTCTACGTGGCGAATGATTCCCAGGGACGCGATCCGATGGATTACGGGCTGGAAGGCTCGAACGACGGCAACACCTGGAGCCCCATCACGGGTGGAAGATTGATCGGGACGCTGTCGCTTCCCACCGTGCGGAACACAACGGGTGCAGCGGCCGTGACACCTCTGGCCGCTGTGGCTGGGGCCAGCGTCACAAACCTGGTGGAGGTCAACTTCGCCAACACAACAGGTTACAAGTCCTACCGGGTCACGATCACCAATACGATTGACCGGCTGCGTCAGGCCTTGATGCAGGTGGCGGAAATCGAGTTGCTCGGAAATCTTGTGGCAAACCCACCTGTCTGGGTGCGGCAACCCGAGCCGGCAACCGTGTTTGCGGGCGGTGGGCCGACATTCTACGCGGTGGCAAGTGGGTATCCGCTTCCGAAGTATCAATGGTTCAAGAACGGATCCACACCGATCGCGGGCGCCACGAGAAGTGCCTACACCTTCCCGAACGCCCAGTTGGCTGACTCCGGCACCACTTTCAGTTGTGTTGCGAGCAACAACTTTGCCCAACTTACCAGCACGAGTGCCGCGTTGACGGTGATCACGGCCCCCAGTCAGGCATATCCGAGCGCAGTGATGGGAGATGGTGCGATCGGCTACTGGCGGCTGGGTGAGGGTCCGGACAACAATTCCGGCAACAGTGGATTGATGGCCTACGACTATCGGGGCGGCAACAACGGCTACTACAGCAACGTCATCCTCCGGGCCAATGGCTATAATCCTTTGTCCGATATTGACTCAGCCACTGACTTTGGGAACTTCTCTGCGAACAACAGTTACGTGGCGAACATCCGGGACGTCGGTTTTGCCCGGCCCGCGAACTCCGGTGGCGGCACCTTCTCGGTGGAGGCCTGGGTTTATGGGCCAAATCAGACCCTCAACGCGGCGATTGTGACCAAGGGTTACAACGGCATCCTTGCAGCCGGGACAGGAACAGGCACGGAGCAGTTCGCGCTGGATGTGTTGGGGACGCCCAGGACCTTCCGCTTCCTGGTGCGGGATGCGGCCGGCAACGGGAGTGTGGCTCAAAGCACAGTGACACCAGATGACCCTGCAACTCTTGCGCCCGTATGGCATCACCTCGTTGGTGTCTGCGACCAGCCCAACGGCAAGATCCGGCTCTATGTGGATGGCTTGCTTGCGGCGAGTGGGGACATTGGTGTGAATGTGGGTATCCTTGACCAGCCTTTGCCCATGACCATCGGTGCCCGGCAGTCCGGTGGTGCAACGGAACTGGACAACCAGTGGATGGGTGTCATTGATGACGTGGCTCTCTACAACTCGGCCTTGAGTCCGAGTCAGGTCCTCAACCACTTCTACGGCGGGCATTTCCCACCGATCTTTACGCTGAACCCAACGCCAACGAATGTGGTTACGGCAGAGAATGTGTCGGTCACATTCCAATCTCTGGCATATGGGCCTGGCACACTGAGCTATCAGTGGTATCTCTCGGATGGGCTCAACCCGAACACACCGCTTCCGGGTCAGACCTCCCCGAACCTGACATTCACCACGGCTGCCGCGCAGAACGGCAACTTCTATCAGGTCGTTGTGACCAATATCTATGGTGCAACCATCAGCGCGGCGGCGCAGTTGAACGTCGTCAGCGGGCCGCCCTCGTTCCTGGTGGATCTGCCGTCCTCCAACACCTTCCTGTTGGGACATGTCATCCAACTCCGGGTCGAAGCCGGTGGAACAGCGCCGTTCACCTATCAGTGGCAAAAGAATGGCGTGAACCTTACGGATAACTACCGGATCAGCGGTTCCCAGACCAGCGTGCTGACGCTCGGTTACGCGACCAATGCGGATAGCGGCAGCTATCGGGTGCTGGTCAGCAATGGCACGACAACATCCAGCACCGTGGAATTGGTCACTGTCGCCGCAGGGGTTCCCTCGGGATTCGCAAACCCGGCGGCCTGGACCCTGCAAGGAACACCTTCCGCCCCAACACTGGCGGGGAACCGGCTTGAAGTAAGTTCGAGTTTGGGTAGCACGGCCCGCTCTGCATTCATGAACGACAAGCTGGCAATTGGCTCCTTCACCGCCTCCTTCATCTATCAAACGGTGAGTGGTGCGGGTGGTGCCGATGGTGCCACGTTCTGCATTCACAACGATCCACGCGGCGCGGCGGCGATCGGTGCTGGCGGTGGCGGTCTGGGATATGGGACCATCACACCCAGCGTGGCCCTCGGGTTGAACATCTACGCCTCAAACACCCGGGGTATAAGACTCCTCCAGGGCGGTGCGCTACCCGCAGCGGGTGCCGGTGCCTTCACGGCCATTGACCCGGTGCTGATCGGTGGCAACGCAAACCCGGTGCAGGTCGATCTGGCCTACGCGGCGGGGATCCTGACGGCAGCCTTCAAGGACACCGTCTCCGGAGCCACCTACACGACCAACATCACGGTGGATATTCCGGGCATCGTTGGATCCAGCTTCGCCTATGTCGGATTCACCGGCGGGGATGGTGGCGCGGTGTCCACTCAGGTCATCTCCAACTTCGCCACCCTGTTGCCGGCCGCGCCTCTTCCCATCAAGTATGAAAGGGTCGGCGGGAACCTGGTGCTCTCGTGGCCAGCATCCATCGGTGCCTTCCTGATCTCCACCCCGTCGCTCAGCGCTCCGGTGTGGACCAATGCGCAGGACACCTTCCGCGTAGTGGGTACGCAAGCCCAGGTGACGGTAGCACCGTCCAGTGGTGTTCAGTTCTACAGGCTGCTGATCATGCCGTAGTCCTTTGAAAGACCGGCATCGCCGGTTTTGAATCGATCGCACGAACGCCGGGGAGCCATTCCCCGGCGTTTTGTGTTGTGGCTTCCCGATGGGGGAATGAGGAGAGGATCTTTGGACGTGGAAGGTCTCATCGAGAGGTGATGCCGGGTGGGGGCAGGACCTGAGTCAGGACCGCTCCGGGCAGGGGATGATTTTCCAGATCGCTGCGCTGGCATTCTTGCACCTGCGCCGGGGTGCGGGGAATGCCTCCCTCCCCGAACCCGGAGGGTTCCCAGCCATGAGCCGGTGGTTGAGGAGCAACGCGACGACACCACCGGGACAGACCAGTAACAGACCGAATCCCGGAGGGATGCCAGAGCGCCACGCATTCACGACTCCCTCCATCACAACCGAACGCTGGGACCCGCTGCCGGGGTCCTTATCCCTTCCTGCATTCAACCCGGGGTGTCGCTCACGCTCAACCCCGGGCTAATAGCTTGCACCCCGCCGGGGTGCCGGGAAGGACTCCCCAAAAAAACCAGAGGCTCGAACACTTGCACCCCGTGGTTGAGGAGGCACATCGACCGACTCACCGCATCCCCCCTCCCCGAACCCGGAGGGTTCCCAGCCATGAGCCGGTGGACCACCGGCTACGTTCTGGCGGGCCTCCGGCCTGGCGGGGATGGAAATCAGTTGGGATGTCTCCAGGACCGGCGAGGGGTTGGCGGGGCCGTCCTGGTCGGGTTGGGTTACTTCTTTGGTGATTTGGAGGCGATCCACTTGTCGTAGTCCTCCTGACTTTCGACGACGATCAGGCCCTGGGCCATGGAGGCGTGGCCGCTGCCGCAGAGCTGGGCGCAGAAAACTTGAAATTTTCCGATCCGGTTTGGCTTGAACCACATGGGGATGCGCATACCGGGTATGGCGTCCTGGGCCGCACGCATGGCGAGCACCTTGAAGGAGTGGATGACATCCCTGGAGCTGATGTAGGCGATGACCGGCTTGTTGACGGGGACATGCATTTCGTTGAGCACCTGGATATCGTCGTTGCCAGCGGGGTCGGCGGGATCGACACCGAAGGTGTTGTCGGCTTTGACGCGGTTCATGTCCTGCTTGCCGAAGACGCCATCCAGCCCGGAATAACGGGCGTTCCAGGCGAACTGCTGGCCCATGACCTGCAGGACGGTGGATTCCTTCTCGGTCGGGAATTTTTCAACGGCGCGTGCCCAGAGGGGGAGTGCGACGAAGAGCAGGAGGCAGGCTTCGATGCCGGCCACGACGACCTCGAGGTAGCTGGAGGCATGGTTGCGGACGCCCTGGTAATCGGCTTTGGGCTGGCGGGATGCGCGGAAGCGGTAAAGGGTGTAGATGAAGTAGATCAGCCATCCGATGAACAGGGAGATCATCAGCCAATGGATGTAGCTGACGAGGCCGTTGACGCCGGGACCCTGATCGGAGGCGATGGGGGGCAGGTTGAGGAATTGGCCCATAGGAGAAAAATCGGTTTAGCTGTTCAGCGAGGCGGTTGTGGGTTGCGGATCCGGTTGCAGGGATCCGGCCTTGCGGGCAAGAAAAACGAAAAAGGAGGCGACGCCAATCAGCACGGTGATGATGAAGGCGAGGAGGCTCATGATGCCCCAGTTCATGCCATCAGCCAGGGGGGAATCGGTGTTCTGGCCATAGCAGGCACTACAGGCGGAGGCTGCCGTCTGACTGAGGAGTAGCAGAGCCAGAGAGCAGAAAGCGAGGCAGTTTGTTTTGAGGGCTGTCCGGGGCATGGGGTCAGAGATAGCTGATGTTCTTGAGCTTTTTCAAAAAGCGCACTCCATAGACGATGATCGCGATTCCGGCGATGGTCGATCCCAACGCCCCGACGAGATCCAGAGCCTGACCTTCCGGGGTGGAGTAGTGCTTGAGCAGCCAGGCGGCGAAGCAAAATGCCAGAATGCTGAAGGCGTTGACGAAGACAAGATGCAGGGCTTTGAGTGACATACGAATCCTCTACCTTGTTATGGGTGCAACGACTGTGGGTATGTCCTGCGAGGCCCAGATTGAGAGGCCCATCAGGCCGATGAAAAAAACAACAGTGAACGCCAGCACCGTGAAGATCATTTTGCGCTCGCCGATCAAGTGCATCAGGTAGGCAGCCACCACGGATGCGTTGCAGGCGGCAGCGGTGAGGACGAGGGCGATGGCGATCTTGTGGTTTGCGATGGGGGCATAGGAGGCTGCCACCATGAGCAGGGTGCCGCAAACGACGGCTGCGAAGACAGCGCCGCACTTGCGTGTGTAGGCCTTGAAAATGTCGGGGGATGTCTCGCTCATAAAGGGGGTTCGGGGCGCTTCAGATCAGGTAGAGGGTTGGGAAGAGGAAGATCCATACGAGATCCACAAAATGCCAGAAGAGGCCGCTGACTTCGACCCGGTTGGTGAAGCGATCGGGATCTGTCTTCCACATGCGACTGCCCGGCCCCCAGAGGTAGCCCATCACCACGAGGCCGCCGAGGATGTGAAGGGCGTGGAGGCCGGACATGGTGAAGTAGATGGCGAGGAATGTGTTATGCCACGGGCCATAGTTCTGCATGCGAACGATCTGATCTTTTGCGATGGTCAGCTCGCGATGTTCAACATGTTTGCGACCGTTCATCAACTCGGCGTGTTCCTTGACGACATGGCCGTGCAGGACAATATCCCCTGAGGGTTCACGGCGGATCAGATGCCCATCGGCGATCTCCCCGCTTTTCAGGACCACCTCGTAGTGGGTGAGTTTGTCGCGGTATTCGTAACTTTTAACACAGAGGAAGATGATCGCGAGGAGGATTGTGAGGCCCTGAAAGAGCTTGAACCGCTCGAACATGCGGGATTTGCATGCGACCCAGGCCATGAGGGTTGTGATGGCGGAGAGGGCGAGGATGATGGTGTTGATGGTTCCGAGCGGAACACTCAAGAGTCCACTGGGCCAGGTTCCGGCAGGGGCCCCGACCCTCAGGAGAATGTAGGAGGAAAAGAGGCCGCCAAAGAGCATGACCTCTGAGGCCAAAAAGAGCCACATGCCGACCTTGGCGTTGTAAACGCCTGTGTCCGGCCGGGCTTCGACTGTGTAGGGGATGTCCATGTTGTTATGCGTCGATAGGGGTCAGCGGGCTGCCGGGGGTTCGTCCTGGGGGATGAAGTCCCGCCCGGTGCCCGGGACGCTGTATTCGTAGGGGCCACGATAGACCGATGGCGGTGTGACGAAATTGCCATGGGGTGGAGGCGTGGGCGTTTGCCAATCCAGGGTGGTCGCATTCCACGGATTGTCGCTTTCAGCTTCTTCCCCATGGCTGATGCTCCAGAACAAATTGATGATGAAGGGAATCTGGGCGAGGCCAAGGCCCACAGCACCCCAGAGGATAAAATTGTTGAGGCCGATCACGGTGCTACTGAGAGCGCCTGTGACGCCCTCGACTTTGAGATCGGAATATTGCACGGCACCATCAGACATCCGGCGAAGCATCCCGGAGAATCCCTGCACAAACATCGGCATGAAAACGAAGTTCATGAAAATCAGGGAAGTCCAGAAGTGGATTTTGCCCCAGTATTCGTTCATGTAACGGCCCGTGAGTTTGGGGAACCAGAAATAGATCCCGGCGAACAGGGCGAAGATCGTTCCGGGAGCCACGACATAGTGGAAGTGGCCGATGACGTAGTAGGTGTCGTGAAGGTGGATGTCGGCCACGCTGAAGCCCAGGGGGAGACCGGTCAGGCCGCCGATGCCGAACATCGGGAGAAAGGCCAGGGCGAAAAGCATCGGGGTGTTGAACCGGATGGATCCGCCCCACAGGGACATCAGGAGGCATGTGAGAATGATGACCGAGGGGATCGAGATGATCATCGTGGTCGTCTGGAAAAAGGTGGCGATGTGGGTGCCCATCCCGGTGAGATACATGTGGTGCGCCCAGACCAGGAAGGAGACGAAGCCAATGCCCAGCGCGCCATAGACGAGGGACTTGTAGCCCCAGAGCGGCTTGCGGGTGTTGTTCGCGATGATTTCGGAGATGATCCCCATGGCAGGGAGGATCAGGACGTAAACTTCGGGGTGGGCGAGGAACCAGAACAGGTGCTGCCAGAGCAACGGACTGCCCCCGCCGCTGATGTTGGCCAGGTTTCCGCCGACAGCGAGGCCTGTGGGTAGAAAGAAACTTGTGCCCGCAACCTTGTCCATCAACTGCATGACGCCGGCGGCCTCAAGCGGGGGGAAGGCCAGGAGCAGAAGGAATGAGGCGGTGAACTGGGCCCACACAAAAAACGGGAGCCGCATCCAAGTCAGGCCCGGTGCGCGGAGCTGGATCACGGTGGTGATGATGTTCACCGAACCGAGGAGGGAGGAGGTGATGAGGAACACCATGCCGATGAGCCAGAAGGTCTGGCCATCCGTGGGAACCGACATTGAGAGCGGGGGGTAGGAGGTCCAGCCGGATTGGGCGGCACCGCCCGGGATGAAGAAGCTGACGAACATGATGATGCCACCGAGAAAGTAGATCTGGTAGCTCATCATGTTAAGCTTCGGAAAGGCCATGTCGTTCGCCCCGATCTGGAGGGGAACGAGATAGTTGCCGTAGGCGCCGACCGCCAGCGGGACGATCGCAAGAAAGACCATGATGGTGCCGTGCATCGCCCCGAAACTGTTGTAAAGCTCCGGGGAAATGATCCCATTGGCGGCTACGTCGCCGAGCAACCCCTGGAGGAAGGAACCCAGAAGCGGGATGGCCTCACCGGGATGTGCGATTTGCCACCGCATCATCAGCATCAGGAAGAAGCCGAAGAGCAGGAAGCAGAGGGCGGTAAGGCCGTATTGGATCCCGATGACCTTATGGTCGATCGAAAAGACGTAGGAGCGCCAGAAGCCGGGAGCTTCATGGTGCGTATCCTGCCGGGCGGCAGGATGGGCGGCATGGGATGTGGCCTGCATTCAGTTCAAAAGGATCCGGGTAGTGGCGGGTAGTGGGTTACCATTTTTTGCTTTTGACATGACAATTTCGAACAATGAACTGCCGAAGCGGTTGGTTGTCAAATGCTTTGTGCTGTTTGGCTGCTCAGCGGACCTTGTCGATCACCATGGCACCCAGGAGCAGTGGCAGGTAAAGGATCGAGGCGTAGAAGAGGCGGCGGGCAGAGGGGATGGTCAATTGCCGGGAGAACCCCAGGGCACACGCGATGAAGATGCCGCCCAGGGTCAGTGCCCCGACGAGATAGAGGGGGCCTGCGAGCCTGAAGAGGAACGGGCAGAGGCTTACGGCGATCAGGGCCAGAGTGTGGCTGACGGCCTGCCTGCCCGTCCGGTGCCCATCCGGGTCCACCATGGGGAGCATCTGAAATCCAGCCCGGGCGTATTCATCGCGATAGATCCAGGCGATTGCCATGAAGTGGGGGAGTTGCCAGAAGGCGAGGATGGCGAAGAGGGCAAGACCTTCGCTCGTGATTTCCCCCCGGGCAGCCGTCCAACCCATGAGCGGAGGCAGAGCGCCGGGAATGGCGCCGACGAGGGTGTTCATCCAGGAAATCCGCTTCATCGGCGTGTAGATGAGGAGGTAGCTTGCCAGGGAGGCGGCACCCAGGAGGCAGGTGATCCGGTTGACGGTAAACCCGAGGGTCGCCAGGCCGATCAGGGAGGTCGTTGCCCCGATCAGGAGCACCGTTCCCGGCTGCAACCTGCCGGAGGGGAGGGGACGCTCCCGGGTGCGCCGCATGAGGGCATCCAAGTCCCGTTCCATCAACTGGTTCAAGGCTGCGGCTCCGGCGGCGAGAAGACCCGTTCCGGTCAGTGCCTTGCACATGAGGAGGTAATCCACATTTCCGGGGCTGCCCACGTAAACTCCCACCGCTGTGGTGAGCAGGACGAGGAGGGTGAGCTGGGCCTTGAACAGTTCTGAATAGACGGCGACCCAGCTCTTTTCGAGTGGGACGGCCTGCGGAAATGCTTCTACAGTTGCCTTCATCATACGTGTCAACCTCCCTGCGTCTTTGGGGTGGGAATGGGCTTACCGCTCAGCGGAGGTCCATCGATCCATCATCCCGGGCAGATGCAAGGTTTTGAATGGACACTATACACGCAACTGCTCCGAGCGCCAGAGCCAGGGCGCCGCACAACACATGTCCCGTGGCGAAATCGGCGGCCTTGTTCGACCATATAGTCGCCACGCCGAGAAGGACTTGCAGCAGAATCAGGCCGAGCCAGACAAGGGATACGCGGCCAAGAAAACTTTTTGCGCCAAGCCGGGAAAGGGTGGTCCGGGCGGTTGCGATAATGGTTCCAAGGATCAAGATCGCCAGGATGCGGTGGGTCATCTGGAGGCGAATCTGTGTTGCGGTGATCGGTTTGGCAGCCATGACCTCCAGCCTTTGCTGGTTGTAGAGGGTGATGGCGGGCTCGCTGGTGTCGGGCCAGATCCTGCCGTAGGCGAGGGGGAAATCAGGAATTGCGAGGCCGGCATGCTGGTGGCGCATGACGGCACCGAGAGTGAGTTGGACCAGAATCAGGATGGTACCCAGGATGAAGAACCGGCTGAGACCCTTGGTTTTGGCCGTGGGGGTGGAGGATCTGGAACGCCACCAACTGCTTGTGAACAGTGCGATGGAGCAGGTGAGGCAGAAAAAAAGCTGGGCCAGGGTGGCGTGGAAGATGCCCAGTTCATCCTTGATGGTGGTCACCCTCAATCCGCCCAGCACACCTTGCAACACCACACCAAAAAAGGCCACCAGGCCGAGGCGGCGCAGCCAAAGGGGGGCCGGGGCGCAGCGGGGCCAGAGGAAGCTGCACAGGGCGGCCAGCGACCCGACGATGAGGAGGACAGCGGCATCCTGACCCCTGTCCGGGGCTTTCAGGGCGGTGGCGATACCTGCCAGAAAGATCAGGAGCCCCGGCCAGCGGAGCCATGGCCGGGCCTTTGTGCCATGGAGCCACAGCGCCAGGATGGTGGTCAGAAGACCGACACCGGAAGCCACCAGCCTGTGCGAGTGCTCATAAAAAATCCCCCCCACCCACCTGGAGAAGGGGAAAAAGAACATGTTGTAGCCATAGGTGTTGGGCCAGTCCGGCACGGACATGCCCACCCCATGGCTTGTCACCAGACCGCCAATGCAAATGAGGCACAGGGTGGCCGCCGCCGTCAGGAGGGCCATGCGATGGTGGCCGGTTCCTTCGACAGGAGTTGGCATGGGGGAGTGTGACATTCCTACGGGTGCAAAAAAAGAGGCCGCCGCAGGTTGCCCCGCAGCGGCCTGAAAAGGGAGCTCGAGTTACTTGGCATCCAGCGACAGTTCGATCTTCACCGGCTCGCCATCCTTGACCTCGATTTCCTTGGTCACGGAACCGGCCTTGCGGTGGGCGGCCTTGAGGGTGTATTTCCCGGCGGGCACGTTTGCGATCTTGAAGGTGCCGTCCTGCGCGGACACCGCAAAGTAGGGGTGATCAAAAACGCTGACCCAAGCGAACATCCAGGGGTGGACATCGCACTTGAACTTCACGAAATCCTCGGCCTTGTTGATCGTGAAGGAGAGATCGGCACTGCTCGGCATCTGGGCCTTGTTTTCCTCTGTATTCCCGGCCACGGTGGGCTGGGAATGGATGTTGTGGAGGACCGGGTCGGAATTCTTGATGGTGATCTTCTGGCCGGTCTGGACCGCCAGGATCTGGGGGACATAGACGCACTTGCGCTGATCCATCTCAACGGCCGGGGCTGCCGCACCGGTGGACTTGCCACTGATGCCATCCAGGGAGACGATCACATCGGCGAGTTCGCCCTTGCCGCCGACCACGTAAAAGCGGGTCGTGGGGGTGCTGTTGTGCATCATTCCGCAGGTGGGGTCATCCTTGAGCGGCTGGATGTCGCGCTCCTTGGGAGCCGTGCCTTTGAGGGTGATGGAGCCGGTGATATCTCCGGCCTGAAGCGAGAACGCGCCCGCAACCAAGGCCGGGATCAGAAGTGATTTGGTCAGATTATTCATGGTCATTGTTACGAAAACATGCAGATCCTACCATGGACCTAATGCCCGCGCAAGTAGTTTGTAGTGGAATCTGCAAATCAGACACTGGGGGAAGGAGGCGACCCCGGTCTGGCGAACGTGGGATAGAAACCCTGGCGAGCAAGCTGAGTCGGGGGGCTTTTTTTTGGTGGTTTGCTAACCGAAGTGGCGTGCCAGCCTCTGGCAGATCT
>CAIWMU010000263.1 GCA_903913865.1 uncultured Verrucomicrobia subdivision 3 bacterium | reverse complement strand
TCAGTCCGGCCAACTCGCGCAAAATGGCCGCCCGTCTGCAACAGGCCAACGCCTCAACCAATCCGATCCTCGTGCTGCTCAGCTCCGCCGCGGGCCACGGCATGGGCACCGCCCTCGCCGAACGGCTCGCCGAAAATGCCGACGTCCTCGCCTTCCTCTTCGACCAGTTGGGGATGACGCAACCGCCAGGCCGCGATTTTGATAGGTCGGTCTGATTCCCCGGTATCCATCTCCACTTTCGCAATCCGCTACGGTCTCCGAATCAAAATCATCCAACGTATCCTAACCAATCCTATGAAACGATCATCCACCATTATCCTCACCGTTTTCGTGCTCGCTGCCCAACTCCATGCCGCAGGCGGTAACGGCGACGGGTTTTACACCGAAGAACCCATGTTCCAATCCCGCCCGGTCCCGACCAACGAGAGGTATTTCGGCGGTATTGGCACCACCGGCCTCAAGCCGCGGATCTATCCGGGTGTGGTCCTCAAGGTCGAGCAAATGGCACCCGGGTCACCGTCCGAGGGCAAGTTCGCCAAGAACGAAATCCTCACAGGAATCAATGGAACAGTCCTCAAAGGTCTCAACCCGTTCGTCGCGATGGGCAACGCCCTCACCAAGGCCGAAGCCACGGACGGACGGATGGTATTCGATGTGACCTCCGCCGACGGCAAGACGCAGCGCAAGGAAACTGTCACCATTCCCGTGCTCGGCGCCTACAGCAAGACCTGGCCACTCGATTGCCCGAAGTCCAAACGCATCATCGATGAGGCCGCCGCCTTTTATGCCGATCCGAAGAAATTCAAGGAAGACGGCATTCCGGGAGCCCTCACCTGCCTCTTTCTGCTTTCCACCGGTGATGACCAGTATCTACCGCAGGTGAAAGCTTACTTCGATGCCTTTCCGAAGGATGTCAAAGCCATCGGCGACCATACTTGGAACAATGGCTACAATGGGATCGCCTGCGGGGAGTACTACCTGCGCACCGGAGACAAGTCGGTATTGCCCATCATGCAGCATTATTGCGACGACGCGAAGGCCCGCCAGAAGTTCGACTGCGGGTGGACGCATTGGGGCAATGATATTTCTCCCGGCTATGTGGCGGGTTGCCTGCTGAACGCGGCGGGCGCGCAGTTGCTCACCACGATGCTGTTGGGCAAGGAATGCGGGGTGAATGTCGATGAGCAGACCTTGCTCAATGCCCTGACCTTCTTCTACCGCTTTGCGGGCCACGGCGGGGTCGCCTACGGCGATCACCGTCCCGAGGGCGGGTTTGGCTCGAATGGCAAAGATGGCATGATCGCTGCCGCCATGAAGATCGCCTCTGGTGCGCAAGGTGATACGGCGATCTACCAGCAGGCCGCGAAGTCCTTGGCGATGGCGATGCTGGACAGTTACCCGGGTCTTGCCATGGGCCATGGTGATGAAGGCCGTGGTGACGGCATCTGGCAGGGTATCATCAACTCCCACCTGGTGAAGGAAAAGCCAGCGCTCTACCGCGAGGCCATGGATCGTCTCACTTGGTGGCATGACCTCAGCCGTGAACCCGGTGGCAGCATTGGCATCGCGACGATGGAATTTGGCGATGGCAAAGTGGGTTCCTCTGGTCCCGGCATCGGACTTTCCTATACCGCGCCCTTGCAAAAGTTGCGCATCACCGGCGCACCGCCAACGAAGTTCTCGCAAAAATACACCCTGCCCGAAAACCTGTGGGGCACCAAGGCGGACCTGGCCTTCTTTTCCATCGACCACAACCCGAAATTCCACGACTACGGCCCGGAAGAGCCCGCCCACATAGCCTTCTTCGCATTGGGTGATGGATATACGCAGCCTGAGAAAGACCTCAAGAGCCTCCCTCGGGAAATCATCCTGAAGAACATGCATCACCGGCGCTACATCGTCCGCACCCAAGCCGCCTTGGCACTGCGCAAGGTGGGCGCATTGGACGAACTTGAGAAATTCCTCAGCGACCCCGATCCGCGTTTGCGGCGTGCGGCCCTCGATGGCCTCATTGATTGGAGGTACTGGTTTGGGCCAGGCAACCAACCCATCTCCACCGAGCAGTTTACTCCCGGGATGTTGGCAGCCATCACCAAAATGCTCTCCGATCCAAATGAATCGTGGTATGTCAAGGCTGGTGCTATGACGGCGCTCAAGCTCGCCCCGGCCAAGGATATCCAGGAGCGCTACAAGCTCATCCAGCCATGGATCAAGCACCCCGACTGGTGGATGCGCGAGGCCGCCTTCTTCGCGCTCTCCGGCCTCGCGAAAGATGATGCCCTCTATATCAAGATCCTTCCGACACTCCTGACCATGGCGACCAGCGAAAATCACACCATGCCTCGCGAATGGAACAAGAATCACTTCGAAGCGATCCTGCGGGACAAGAAACCGGAAAGCGAGGCCGGAAAACTGATCGTCGCAGGAATGAAGAAAGCCGTGTCCGCAACCGAAATCAAAAGCGGCGCGCGTTCTGGCGAAGGCGCTTACAACGTCATGGAAGTGGTCAAGCTCTGCTTGCACACCGATCCCACTCTCGCCGCATCGCTCGCCATGGCTGTGCGACCTCGTTTCGCCGATTTCAGCACAGACGACCTTGTCAACCTCGTTGGAGCACCCTCCGCATATCCCGCCGGCAATCCCTTCGGCCTCTATACCGTACTGGAGAAACTCGATCCCAAACAACGTGGTGATCTCCAAAAAGTGCTGTTGCAAACCTATCGCCCCGAGCTTCTCAAGCGACTGCGCGCGGAAAAAAACGCCAAACCGGAATTGCTCAACTCCGTCATTGATCTCACAAAACTCGCCAAGCCCAAAGCCGGCTGGAAACCCATTGGCAAATTGCCGCCTTCGGAACGCACCTGGAGATTCAAATCCTTCGATGCCACCGAGGAAAAAGACCAACTCCCCACCCGTGAGAGAAGACGTTTCCGCGACTTCGCGATGTCCGAGGATCTCAAAAACTGGTTCAAGCCCGAGTATGACGACAGCAAATGGACATCAGGCCGCGCACCCATCGGTACTGGCACTTACAAATCGGGCAACGATTTCTTCACCAATCAATCCGACTGGGGCAAAGGAGAATTCATCGTCATGCGCACCACCTTTGATATCGATGCCCTCGACTTCGATTCCTACCGGGTGAGTATCCTCTGCCCCCAAGGTTTCCGCATCTATCTCAACGGCCACGAGATCGCAGCCTACGGATGGTGGCAGGACAAACCCCACTACGCTCCTTGGGCTTCCGTCTCAGCGGAGCATTTGAAAACCGGCACCAACACCATCGCAGTCTATAGCAATGTCGATTACGATCAATCCACACAAGCGCCCTACGGCCAGGTGGACTGCCGGATCGAGGGTTTGAAACTCTCGGACTTGGAGTGAAATGCCTTGCTCTCGCCGTCGGAACCCCGAACATATCAAGCAGCCCTAAGCAGCAATCCTTATTGATGAATTCACCAACACCTGCACCTCGACTTTCCATAATGTGGAGGCGGGCCAATTGTGCAAAGCTTGCTGGATAACGAGCTGGCTCATGGAATCAATGCGATGCCATGAAGTAACTATCGATCTATCGCATCCAACTCGAAATTTGATCTTACCTAGAAAATCATGCTAACACCTAAACGAAATACTTGTTTCAGCAGTATCCTCAAGAACCTTGCCCTCGTTTCGACGATGGGTGTGGCATTATATTTCGGGGTGTCACCCGCCAACGCCGCGCTACCCGTCACCGCCGGACTTGTCGTGTCGCTTAGCGCCGATGGAGTGAACCCCCTCGATACCAACCAAGTCCGAATTGTCGGAACCGACACATTTGTCAAGCAATGGAACGATCAGGTCGGCACCGCCGAAAATGCCACCAACGCGACGGAAGTCGACCAGCCAAAATACATCGCCAACGCTTTGAATGGCAATCCGGTGCTGCGCTTCGCCCAGGACGACGACTGCGGCGATCGCCTGTATCTCGGAGATCTAAGCGCGAGTTTCTCCACAGGAGCCTCCGTGTTCGTGGTGGCAACGATCAACAACGACGGCCGTTATAATCTATTCGGTAACCGCGAGAACGACGAACGGTGGGTGGGCGATACGTGGAGCGAATCGAAGCCGGGATCATGCCGGGCGGGGCGGTCTGAGTCTGTCACCTTCACTCAAAGCGACTGGCCCACAACCGGATCGCATGTGTTCTCTCTGGAAAGTAACAGCACTAAATTCGAGGTCACCATCAACGGTGCCTCCATCGGCACCGTCTCGTCCACATGAACCGCGCCGATGGAAAGCGTGACGGCTTTCCCATTAAACAAAAACATCACTAATATCCGAATCAATTCCATGAAACAATCCACTATATTCTTAAGTCTCTTTCTACTCGCTGCCCAACTCCAACTCGGAGCCCAAACTGGTAACGGCTATTACACCGAAGAATACATATACGTTTCCCGCCCAAATCCGAACAACGAGAGGTATTTCGGCAACATCGGCACCACCGGCCTCAAGGCGCGTATCTATCCAGGTGTGGCACTCACTGTCGATGAAATGGCACCTGGCTCACCGTCCGAGGGCAAGTTCGCCAAGGGCGAGATCGTCACCGGAATCAATGGCACGGCCTTGAAAGGTTTCAATCCGTTCGTGGTGATGGGCAATGCCCTCACCAAAGCCGAAGCCACCGACGGGAAAATGGTTTTCGATGTGACCTCCGCCGACGGCAAGACCCAGCGCAAGGAAACCGTCACCATTCCCGTGCTCGGTGCCTACAGCAAGACCTGGCCGCTGGATTGCCCGAAGTCGAAACGCATCATCGATGAGGCTGCCGCGTTTTATGCCGATCCGAAGAAATTCAAGGGGGACGGCATTCCAGGTGCCCTCACCTGCCTGTTCCTTCTTTCCACCGGCGATGACAAATATCTACCTCGGGTGAAAGCTTACTTCGATGCCTTTCCAAAGGATGTCAAACAAATCGGTACCCATACGTGGAACAACGGCTACAACGGCATCGCCTGCGGTGAATACTATTTGCGCACCGGCGACAAGTCGGTCTTGCCCATCCTGCAATATTACTGCGACGACGCGAAGGAGCGCCAGATGTTCGATTGCGGGTGGACCCATTGGGGTTATGGCGTAAGTCCCGGCTATGTGGCGGGTGGTCTGTTGAATGCGGCAGGCACGCAGATGCTCACCGTCATGCTGCTGGGCAAGGAATGCGGTGTGAATGTCGATGAGAAGACCTTGCTCAACACGCTCCGTTTTCATTACCGTTTCGTGGGGCACGGCGGGGCTGCCTACGGCGATCATCGCGCCGAGGGCTGGCACAGTGCGAATGGCAAGGATGGCATGGCCGCAGCAGCCATGCGGATCGCCTCAGGTGCCGAAGGGGATGTCACCATCTACCAGGAGGCGACTAAGTCTCTGGCCAAGGGGACTATCGACGGTTACCTTTGGCTGGCGGTTGGTCATGGCGATGAAGGCCGCAGCGATGGCATCTGGCGAGGCATCACCACCTCGTATCTGATGGAGGAAAATCCCGCGCTATTCCGCGAGTCCATGGATCGTCTCACCTGGTATCATGACCTCAGCCGCGAACATGGTGGCAGCATCGGCATCGGGACGCTGGAATGGGGCCATGGCCAAGTTGGCCACACGGGCCCTGGCATCGGCCTCTCCTACACCGCACCCCTGCAAACCTTGCGCATCACCGGTGCGCCGCCAACGAAGTTCTCGCAGAAATACACCTTGCCCGAAAACCTGTGGGGCACCACGGCCGACCGGGCATTCCTATCCATCGAACACAACCCGAAATTCCACACCTACGGCTCGGAAGAGCCTCTTCATGTTATTTTCAAAGTATTGGGCTATGCCGACTATGGAGATTCGACGCAAGATCTCAACAGCATTCCTCGGCCATTTCTTCTGAAAAACATCCATCACTGGAGTTATGTCGTCCGCACCCAGGCGGCCAGAACCCTGCGCAAGGTCGGAGCGTTGGATGAGCTTGAGAAATTTCTCAGTGACCCCGACCCACGCTTGCGGCGCGCGGCGCTCGATGGCCTGATTGATTGGAATTACTGGTTCGGTCCCGGCAACAGCCCCATCTCCACAGAACAACTCACTCCCGGGATGTTGGCAGCCATCACCAAAATGCTCTCCGATCCCGAGGAATCCTGGTATGTGGTGGAGGGTGCGTTGATGGCTCTCAAACTCGCTCCGGCCAATGAAATCCAACAGCGCTACAAGCTCATCAAACCATGGACCAAACACGCGGATTGGTGGCTGCGCGATGCCTCCTTCAGGGCACTCTCCGGACTTGAGAAGGATGATGCCCTTTACCTCAAAATTCTGCCGACACTTCTGGATCTGGCCACCAGCGAATACCACACCATGTCCCGCGATTCAATGATGGGCCACCTCAACTCGGTCTTGCAGGCGAAAAAGCCTGAAAGCGAAGAGGGGGAACTCATCGTTGCTGCTCTGCGCAAAGCCGTGTCTACAAGCGAGATCAAGAGTGACCATCGTTCCCAAGAGGGTGCTTACAACGTGGTTCAAGCGATGAAGTTTTGCATGGAGAGCGACCCATCCACTGCCCTAGACCTCGCGCAGGCTCTGAAACCACGTCTTGGCTCCATTGGCAATGGCGATCTCATGAACATTGTGGGATCTCCCAGTAGGAATCCCGGCGGAGAGCGAGCCTCGCTCTACTCCGCCATGAATAAGCTGAATCCAAATCAGCGCGAGAAACTCAAGGGGCTTCTATACGATACCTATCGCCCCGCACTCGTCAAACGGTATCAAGCGGGCGACGCGATCGGCGATGACGCCGCCGTGAGGCCGGCCCTGGTGAACACCCTCATCGACCTGAAAAAACTGCGCGACCCCAACGCCGGTTGGAAACCGCTGGGCAAAGTGAAACCGTCCGAGCGTGTCTGGCGGTTCAAATCCTTCGATCCGATGGTCGAAAAGGATCAACTCCAAATCAAAGGAAAAGAGTGGCATCGCTTCCGTGACATTCAGTTGGCAGATGATCTGAAAGACTGGTTCAAGCCCGGGTATGACGACAGCAGGTGGAAATCCGGGCCGGCACCCATCGGCAAGGGTGTTTACAAACAGGGCAACGCTTCCTTTGCCAACCAATCCGAATGGGGCGCAGGGGAATTCATCGTCATGCGCACGACCTTCGAGGTGGATGCACTGGACTTCGACTTCTACCGCCTGGCCATCCTGAGCCCCCAGGGTTATAAGGTTTATCTGAACGGGCATGAGATCGTAGGCTACGGGTGGTGGGGTGACCGCCCCAGCTACGGTGGCTGGGAGCTCGACTCCAGCAAGATCCAGCACTTGAAAAAGGGCACCAACGTGCTCGCGGCATACGGCGTCATGGCATACGATCCGCAGACGAAACAGCCTTTAGCACAGATGGATCTCATGATCGAGGGATTGAAGCTCTCCGACTTGAAGTGAAGAATCACACGAGCGGTTCGATTCTCATTCACAGCCACATCCCGGAGTTACACACCACTTAATGCAAATTCATACTAGCCGTCCAAGCCAGGTCGACAAGCCACACATCACCATGACTCACCCATTACCCCACCGGGGGCCTCGGATATGAACTCAAAGATAGGGCAGGGGACCCGGGCTGTTTGGGCGGGGGAGGAGGGGTATTTGCTTGGGGCGACCCAGGTGCCGGTGGTGTTGAGCGCGGCGTTCGGCTACAGGGACATGGATGAATGGCTCAATGTGGCAACAGGCAAGGCCGAGGGGCATATCTATACTCGCAACAGCAACCCCACCATCGCTGTTTTCGAGGAAAAAGCGCGCCTCCTGGAAGATGCGGAGGCGGCGACCAGTGCCGCCTCAGGGATGGGGATCATCAGTTCACCCCTGTTTGCCCTCCTGGCCTCGGGCGACCGTGTCGTCTCGGTCAAGGACACCTACGGCGGAACCAGTGCGATATTCAATGAATACATGCCGAAATACCGGATCGATGCGGTCCAGTGT
This sequence comes from uncultured Verrucomicrobia subdivision 3 bacterium, assembly GCA_903913865.1. Lineage (GTDB taxonomy): Bacteria > Verrucomicrobiota > Verrucomicrobiia > Limisphaerales > UBA8199 > UBA693. The sequence continues at coordinate 1,673 of CAIWMU010000263.1, read as the reverse complement.
GACACGGCCGACCATGACCAGATCGAGGCTGAGATCGCCAAAGGCTGCAACCTGCTCTACCTGGAAACCCCGACCAATCCGACCACCACGATCATCGATATCGCCCGGCTGTCGAAAGTGGCGCACGCCCAGGGTGCAGTGGTTGTGGTGGATAACACCGCGGCGACCCCGATCAACCAGAACCCGCTCCAGTTAGGGGCGGATGTCGTGGTGCACAGCGCCACTAAATTCCTCGGTGGTCATGCCGATGCCCTCGGAGGTGTGGCCTGCGGTCCCAAGCATCTGATCGATCAAATCCATCACTATCGCGAAATTCACGGGGCGGTACTCGACCCCATGTCCGCCTACTTGCTGCTGCGCGGCATGAAAACCCTGGACTTACGGGTCAAGCGGCAGAATGAAAGCGCCTTGCGCATTGCCCAATTCCTCGAATCCCATCCGGCGGTGGAGCCGGTGTTTTACCCTGGGCTTGAGTCCCATGCCGGTCATGCCATCGCCCGGCAACAGATGAAGGGATTCGGCGGGATCTTGAGCTTCCTGTTGAAAGAAAACAGCCTCGACGCGGTCGGGCGGTTCATCCCTCATCTCCGTTTTGCCCATGCAGCCGGGAATCTGGGAGCAGTGGAAACGATCGTGGCCCCACCGGCGACCAGCAGTCACGTGGAATGCACACCGGAAGAACGCGCCTGGCTGGGAATCCCGGAAGGGTTGATCCGCTATTCGACCGGGATTGAGGATGTCGAAGACTTGATCGACGATTTGGCTTCGGCCCTTAAAGGGCTTTAGCTCATAGGAATGTGCTTTCGCGTGGTGGGAGCATGGCCGGACGGAGGGGGTTGTTCGATGTGAACCCGGCTGGAATTCGGTCCCGAAACATCAGCCCCGCGTTCTGAGGCGGGTGTCCGAGTCTTTGTTGCCTGTTTCTTGCGGTAAGTCTTCGGGCTGATGCCGATGATTTTGCGGAAGGCGCGGAACAAGTGGCTGGGGCGCGTGAATCCGGTTTGGTGCGCGATGGCCACCACCTTGTGGTCGGTTTCGGCGAGCCGCTTCTTCACTTCGGCCAGGCGCGTGCGGACGATGTGCTGGTTGATGGTGCAACCCATGTGCCGCCGAAAGGTCCGCTCCAATTGCCGGCGGGAGACGGACGTGGCTTTCGCGACCGCGTCCACCGCCATCAACTTCTCCTGGTAGTGCTCCGCAATGTAGCGCAGCGCGATGGCCACATTCGCATCGTCCACCGCGTGGATGTCCGTGCTGACGCGAGTGACCACGCCCTTGGGGGGAATGCGCAAAACCCGCTTGGGCGCGCGGCCACCTTTCATCAGGCGATCCAGCATGGCCGCGCCTTGATAGGCCATGCCGTCGAGATCATGCACCACGCTGGACAAGGGCACCGGCGCGCAGTCGCAGATGCCGGGGTCGTTGTCCACGCCCAGCACCGCGATTTGTTCGGGGACCAGCAACCCGGCGTCACGGCAGGCGTCCATGATGTCGGCGGCCACGCAGTCATTGTAGGCGAAAATGGCGGCGGGCCGGGGCAGTTCCTTGAGTTCGCGAATGAGGCGTCCCCGGCGCTCCGCCCAGTTCTCCTGCCAGACGCTGCCCGTCAAAGAGTGAGCTTGGGGGAGGAGGTGACAGGCAAAGCCCCGTTTCTCCAGCCTGCGGGCAAAGCC
>CAIWMU010000262.1 GCA_903913865.1 uncultured Verrucomicrobia subdivision 3 bacterium | reverse complement strand
GTCACAGGCCGTCTTGAGATATCCCGTGCCGCCGCCCTCCACCAGCACAGCCTTGTAGCGTCCGCCAAAGACGTGCCCGGAAAGTTTGTTCCGACGGTTGAGCCGCATCGTGCAGGCGCTCAGGAGCCAGCGCATGCCTTCCATCAGGTTGGCATTGGGCGTTTCGACCACCAGGTGAAAATGGTTGCTCATCAGGCAGTACGCATGCACCTGCCACCCCGTCTTCAGGCAGGCCTCCGCCAGCGTCCTGAGAAAATCGTGCCGATCGAAAACGTTTGCGAAGATGGCTTTGCGCCGATCTCCCCGGCTGACCACATGGTAAATCGCTCCAGGATATTGCACTCGAGGTTTGCGCGGCATGGTCCAAACCTGCCACCATTCCCCGGCTTGAGTCAACCATCAAATGCCCAATACTATGGTTTGACCCTTTTACCGTTCTGTCACTGTCGCCCCCGGTCTTCCGCCATATTTGTGGCTTTTCCTTGTTCTGAGACGCACAGATCTCAGGTGGCTTTTCTCCGCAGAGCGTTTGGGACTGCCTCCGAGCCGAACGCCACCTGAATGAGCCCCAGGATCTTTTTGAGGTACTAATGGGTGCCCCCTCAACGCAAACGGCCATGTTACTTTCAACGAAAATGGACTCGCCCCTCAGTTCGATAGATAAGGCAACTGCATTTGTCGCAACCGTAACTCGCATATTTTAATATCGATCTTGACAACCAGCATTTTTCTAGCTCATTATTCCAACCGGTATGATCAGAGATTGGAGATTCGTCATGAACTACTCGCCGCTACTGCCGATCTTTCTTGCATTTCCGTTTGCCGCAAGTGGCGGGGTTTTCGTCTATACGAATGGGGTTCCACCTCCTTGTCCTCCCTCGGCCTCATTCATGACCGACCTCTCCCCGCCTGCCACCGCCGCTTTGACGAATGCGGTCAGGCCACCAGCGTCAACGACGATCGGATCTGGGATCAAGGGCGGCGCGGGCCCGGCGGCGCGCACCTGTGTGACGCAGCCAGCCACAGCCCAGTTTCTCACCGCGACCGGCCCCCTGCTGAACATTGATTTGGGCGGTGACACAGGGAAGACCGGGCCTGCCGCCATTGGTCAAACCGCAAACGATGTCTGGAACACTTACAACTTGCCCGGAGAATCTTTTGGAACCCTGTCAAGCCTGGTCTGGTCCGATGGTTCGCCCTGCCCCGCTACTTTAACAGTGGACAATGCGCCCGGAGTCTGGGGGTTTGAGACCTCCGATCAGATGTATCAAAGTTACCTTTATCCCTGGGAGGGAGGCAGCATCCTGTTGAACATTTCTGCCTTGCCGCCAGGCACCTGTGACATTTACGTCTATGGCCATCAGGGATGCAATAGTGGCAACGGGGTGTTTGCGTTGTGGAGCGGGGGCAACGCCTACGGGCAACGCGGAACCAGCATTTGGGGGCCGGGCTGGAACTTACCTGAATGGGAGGAGGGTCAACAATATGTGGTTTACCGAAATGTCAACGTCACTTCTGGTGTGCCCGTCGTCCTCGAGGTTCAACCGGACTTTCTTGGCTATGCCATTGTCAACGGGCTGCAAGTGGTTCCGAAACAAGTGGTTCACGAGTCGGCGCCAGCCTTGCAGGCGCTGCTCAATATCAACTTTGGATCCCTGACCAAGCTGGGTTTTGCCGCTGTCGGCCAAACCGCAACCGATTACTGGAATCAATATAACTTCCCGAACCTGCTCTCCGCCGCAGTGCCGAACCTGCTCTGGGCCGATCAGTCGTCATCCGGAGCCGGAGTGGTGGTGGTGAACGGGCCTGGCCTCTGGGGCAACTCGACGGGAGATCCGATGTTCGACCAGTACATATACCCGTTCAATTGGGGCCACCTGACCGTTACGCTCACCAACCTCCCCGAGGGCTTCTACGATTTCCACCTTTACGGGCACGGCCCTGGGGACGATGCCAATAGCATTTTTCAATTGACCAGCGGCCCCAACAGTCACGGGCCGCGTGGCACCAGCATCTGGGGCACGGGGTGGAACTCCGTAAACTGGGAGGAGGGGCAACAGTATGTGGTATTCCGCAATGTTGAGGTGCTGAGTGGCCAAGCGGTGATTCTCGACGTGATTCCGGATGCCGCCGGCTACGCCATGATCAACGGACTCCAGATCGCACTTCCGGACGATCGGGACCAGGATGGCCTGCCCGATTGGTGGGAGCGATGGCACTTTGATAGCTTGGCCGCCACGCCGGAGGGTGATTTTGACGCCGATGGCAGCAGCAACCTTCAGGAATACGAAGATCACACCGATCCCAACACCATTACGTTTGATGTGAGGATCCCGGCGGTGCAGGTGTCCTCGAATAATATAGCTCTTTGGCCGGACGTAGTGCATGGCCAGCCCGCGTGGATGGCGGTGCTGGTTGACAACACCAACCTGGCGCAGGCCGTTTGGGTGCCGTATGCACCGGAGGTCTGGGCGCAACTGGGTTCTGCGGATGGCTGGCACGTGGCAAGGGTGGGCCTGAGGGGGCGGGCGGCAGACTCCGTCTCTAATTGGGTGTCCAAGCGGGTGAAATTGGACCGCACCCCGCCACTGGTGGTTATTACCTCCCCAACCAGCAGCCTCACCAGCCAGCCAATTTTACAGATCACTGGCTACAGCGTCGAACCGGTCGTGAGGATTCGCTATGACCTGGCCAACGCGGCGGGCAGCCTGACCGATCAAGAGGGCTACGTTAGCCAGCAGATGTACAACCCAGCCGCCCGAGAGCTGGGCACGAACCATTTTCAGTGTTATGATCTCGAGTTGACGAACGGACCAAACAATATTGCGTTGCGGCTCACGGACCGGGCCGGAAACACGGCCACGGTTAACTTCAGCGTGACGTTGGATTACGCTGGTGACACCACCCCACCGGTGCTGACACTCCACTGGCCACCGCCAGGCGGGCTGATCTCCGGTGACAGCTTCACCTGTCGGGGGGCGGTCGATGATCCCACCGCGCAGATCAAAGCCTGGGTGGTGAGCGCTGCCGGCGAAACCAACAGTTCGTCCGCCGTTGTGGAGCGCAACGGCTGGTTTTGGGTGGAGGATCTCCCTTTGGCGGCAGGCACCAGCCAGCTCTGGTTGGAGGTGGTGGACGCGGCGGGGAACACGAGCACTATGAACGTTTCGGTGGTCAAAGCCGGCGTGGCCCTCACCATCGGTGACCTTTCCGGCGAGGATCTCACTCAAAGCCACATTGCCGTCTCTGGAACGATCGGCCAGGCTGGCTATGCCGTTTGGGTGAATGGCATCAAAGCCACGACCGGGAGCGGGAACTGGAGCGTAGCCTCCGTGCCGCTCAATGCGGGCGGCACCGCGGTCATTCAGGCACGGGCCATCCCCAATTCCGACAATGGCGGCAACGGCACGGGCGGCGGTGGCCCGCCGAGCCACCAGAGCCTGGGGAATCCCGCCTCCGCCCAGTCCGTCAGCACCGAGTTGACCAAGGATGTCAGCCCCCGCTACCCGTACGTGAGCACCCACAACCGCAACCACTCCTCGGTGGTCACCACCCCCGCGCCTGAGCGGTGGGATTCGCCACTGGCCACCACCATCACCCAGAGTTGGGCTGACGGGGTGGCCGGCGGTTTGGTTGAGGTGCAAACCTTTGGTTCCCGGATGCAGAACGATGTCTGCACCGCTCTGTCCGCGTGGCCGGCGTCGGATTGGCCCACGCTGGTGGAGGGCACCAGGACGGTGGCCTGTTTGGTCGGCGCGGGGAGCAGCAGCCAAGTGGAAGGCCGGCCACAAATACCCTTGGAACACTTGGATTACTGTGATTTGCATTATTTCCCGCCGGACAGGGCCCCGGCCGAGGGTGCGGTGTGCGCTGAGAACGCGCAGGCGGAGATGAAGATGAAGACCGGAGGCAAGGGGCGGGCGGGAACCCGGAATCTCTTTTCGGTGAGCGGCGGCGCGACGAGGATCAAGTACGAGATCTGGCGGCCATGGCTAGAACCCGAGCCAGATGGCTATGTCGTGCCCCCGGAAGAGGTGCGGCTCGGCAGCCTCGGCAAATTGGGCAGTGACGGGTATTTGTATAAGGCGCTTCCCGACGGCATCACCGTGGATGTCACCCCCTTCGTGGATGTGCCAAATTACACCTTCGGCGTGAGCGCGCAGAAACATGGCTTCATACATACGTGCGTTGCCACTACCCCACCCAATCTTGACAGAACCTATTTAGGCGTAGGCGAGCAAGTAAATATCTATTTCGATCCGGCGCCCCCAATCGCAGCGCAATGGGCGACGACTGCTGGCAGCATCACTTCGGATAGCGGGCCAGGAACTTTACTCACCGCTCCCAGCAACTCCAGCAGCTTTAGTGTGACCGCTGAGATCCGAGGTGCACAGTTCAGGCTCCTCTTCGCAGCCTTGGAACCGAGCGGTTATGATCACGCCCAGATTGTATCTAAGCGCGAGTATGGTGTTGGGTTGGTTGCAGCTCAAATGAGTCTGCGCGTCTTTTTTGGTCCCAGGACTGTCTCATTCTATCGGGTCGAAATCGAGGAAGTGGGACTTGATGCAATCAATGTGTGGGGCTGTTTTACGAATCGATCCACTAAGGATCTCCACCACAGTTCCGACGTTTTTGTCGGACTCAACGACGATAACTCGTGGAAAGGCTTGGATGAATGCGAAGGCGGATCATCCACCTTTCCGGGAGGTTTCACATGGCCTATTCCGGCTAGGTGGCGGATTCCTGGAGGGGAAGTGCATCCCATGAGTGGCTGGAGCCAGGTGATGTCGGTCGGTGAGGTTGGGACGTTTAGGATCGAAAAGTTTGGTCGCTGGGTGCAGCGGTCGACAAACAATGTCATTCTTAATAATTAAGTAGAAATCTATGCGGAATAATAATATTATTTGCCTTGGTTTCTTGCTTGTGGCGCTATCCAACGTGACGGCCATCGGCCAGCCGAAGGGTCGGGTGATTTTGTGGGGGCGAAACATCGGCGGTCAGGATGCCACGGTGCCCGTTTCCTGGGAATCGAACTGCTCGGGTGTCGTGACGTTCACTGGAATACCGCTGACCAATGTGATCGCCATCGCCGCCGGAGCATCCCATGCCCTGGCACTACGGGCCGACGGCACGGTGGTTGGGTGGGGAGATGATTCTTACGGTCAGGCCACCGGCAGGGCCCGGGAAAGCTCCCTGTCCACCAACGGTGTCGTATCCGTATCAGGTCACTTGCTCGCCGCCACCGCCATAGCCGCCGGGGACAGATTCAGTATCGCCCTGCAGCGAGACGGAAGTGTTGTGGCTTGGGGGATCAATGAGGTTGGTCAGACGTCCCTCCCGAGTGGGTTGTCGAAGGTGGTGGCCATCTCGGCCGGTAAAAACCATGGACTGGCCCTCGAGAGCACGGGGCAGGTGATCCAGTGGGGGGCGTCGGGCTTTCCGCCCCCGCCCAGCTTGAGCAACGTGGTGGCGATCGCGGCCGGAGGAGACCGTTTTGCGCGCAATCTGGCTTTGACCCGCGATGGAAAACTAATCACCTGGGGCGGCGAAAGCCGGTTTGGCGACGCGACACCACCGCCGTGGCTGAGCAACATCGTGTCGATCGCGGTAGGGGAGCACCACAGCTTGGCGCTCACCCAGGATGGCCGGGTAACGGGTTGGGGCCTGAACGCGGATGGAGAAGCCACTGGGATTCCGACGCCGGATCATCCGAATGTTGGCCGGGGCTTGGTCACGATCTCGGGTCAGCGATTGAGCGGGGTCATGGCTGTGGCCTGCGCGAATCGGTATGGAATGGCCGGGATTGGATGCGGCTATAGCTTGGCCCTGAGAAGGGATGGCAGCGTTGTGGCGTGGGGGCAGAGCGGTTGGCGTCCGGCTGGTGTGCCGCCCGGATTGACCAACGTTACGGCCATTGCCGCAGGTCGCAATTTCAGCTTGGCGCTGCAGGCGGAGGAATTGCCGGAAAAGTGAAAGCCGAGATCCAATGCGTTGGCGAATACGTTATGCTTTCTGCGTGGGAGAACCGATTATCGAGTACGCCTTCAAACGGAACGCGAGCACGAATACCGTGAGCGACATGGCATATATGGAAATGCACAGCCCCGAGCGCGATTACACGGTCGTTGGACCAAGATGAACGGCACATTTCCAAATTCTTCCCTTATGCCTGCTTCCCCATTATTTTTTGCACTGGGGAGGTGTCAAACCATAGTATCGTTCGTTTGTCGATCTACCACGCCCGCAGGTTTCGCCAGCGACTGGCTCCACATCCAGCCGTGCAAGCGCATGTTCGCGCTCTTCGATGTCCCCAAGTGCAGCCGCTCGGCAATCGCCTTGATGGTCAGGGTCGTCTCCCGGCGCAACCGCGCCGCCATCGCCATTTTGCCCGGATCCCCTTTGCGTCGCGCCGCCAGTTCTTCCTGGCTCCAGCCCAGACGCTGCAATTCCTCCCCGATGATCCGCTCGGCGCGGAGGACCGCACTTTCGCACCGCAGTTCCCCGGCGTGATGCTCTCCCAGTTTCCCCTCCATCAAGGCCAGCATCTGCCCCTTGAACTCCTCTCCGCCGCAGCACCAACCCCGCCGCAACGCCTTCAGTGCCTCAGGATCCGTTTCCTCCCATCGCCGCGCCTCCATCCGCCGATCCAACTCCGCCCGACCCGCCTCATTGTCCCGCCTGATGCCGTGTTCCCCGAGCAGCCGATCGATTCGCATCCACGCGGGCCGATGCTTCGGCACCGCCAGATACCACATCAGCCTGCTCCACGGATACTCCGGCAACCGCTCCTCCCGTTGGAGCAGCCTGGCCCGCACCGGGTTCAAATGCACATGGTCACAGGCCGTCTTGAGATATCCCGTGCCGCCGCCCTCCACCAGCACAGCCTTGTAGCGTCCGCCAAAGACGTGCCC
>CAIWMU010000261.1 GCA_903913865.1 uncultured Verrucomicrobia subdivision 3 bacterium | reverse complement strand
TCGTCACCGCATGCAAACCCATGTAATACCCCTCAATCTCCACCTCAAATGCCCCGCTCCCCCCCCGCCTCCAGCCAAAAACCTGCCCCCGGGAACCCACCCCATCACCATCCCATCCTTCCCGTTCTCCACAAGAAAATCAGGGGCTCCCTCGTTGGCTTTGGCCCAGTCCGCCCAGTTGGCGGGCCAAGCCCCGGCCCGGCCCATCAAGGCGGCAAAGTATTCACGGTTTGCAAGGGTTGGCAGCGTGGTTGTGCTCATGTGAGTTTGACCATGGGCTGGTTGCGGCAAAGCGTTTTGCCAGTCTGGCTGTCCTGAACGCTGATACAGAGGTGGCGCTGGTCATCAATGGCGAAGGTGGCGAGAAAGCGGGGATCGCCCAACTTCGCGGGGGGCTGGCAATGGAGGAAGGTGGCGGATCCAATCTCACGATGGGTCGAATCGGCGTCATCCTCGCGCTGGGCGTAGCGGGCTGCTCCGTTCTGGTCGAACACCAAATCCAAACCGCCACCACCACAGGCCACACTGGTGCGCTCGGCCACCTCATAGACTTGCAACCCCAGCTTGGTGGCCTGCTCCTGACTGGCCTTGATGGTCAGAACGAGGGGCTTTGTGGAGTCATCCGGCCGCATGATCTCGCATGGGTAGGAGGTTCCGGGCCGCACGATCGTTTTGTAAACATACTGGCCGGTGGCACGGTCGTAGGGGCGCAAGGCATAGGCATGGCGGATCCGGTCATCAAAGCCCGCGCCTGCGATGAAGGCCGCGGCACCGGCGGCGACAGCATCGAAGGGGCGCTCGCAGCGGACGCGCTCGCCATACCGGCTGCGGACAAGGCGGCGGATGCTTGGAATGAGGCTGGAGCCGCCGATCAAGAGGACGGACTGGAGGTGGTCCCTGTCGTACCCATGCTCCCGGGCCTGCCCCTCGGCGGCATCGAGCACGGCGTTGATTTTTGTGTAGAGGCCGTTGGCGTCCAGCAGGTCCTCAAAGGCCCCCCGGGTGTAGCGGTGCTCGACGGAGGCGCCTGTGGCGGGGTCCCGGGCTTTGAAGGTTTCAGCCTCGGAGTTGGTCAGCATCTCCTTCACCCGCTCGGCCTCCTGGAGCAGCCGGGGGAAAAAGGCACGCAGCAGGGCGGGGTCGCGCCCGGTTTTGGCGGCGGCATCCCGCGCGAGCCACTGGTCCATGGCGCTGCCGCCGATTTGTGCGCCTGACTTGCCCAGTGAGCGGCAGCGGGGCTGGCCGTTGGGGGTGTCATCCACCCGCACGATGGAGACATCCAGCGTGCCCCCACCCAGATCAAAGGTCATGAACGGGGCGCCCGGCCTTATTTTGGCGGCGTAGCCCAGCGCTGCCGCAGAGGCCTCGTCCAGATAGCGGGGCCGCAAAATCCCGGCAGATTGAACAACCCCATCCAGCCAGTTCTGATAGTGCTCAAACGCCTCGACCGGGACCGTGAAGGCAACCTCCTCCTCGGCAACGTTCGCGTAGGCCCCGGCCGCCAGAAGGATCTGCCTCAGAAAATCCCCCGCGGCGGTAAAGTTGTCGATGGAACGGGGCCCCACCTGCCGGGGGAGCCTCGTCTGGCTGCCCACGAAGGTTTTCATCCAACGAAAGGTGCCGGGGGTGGCGGCAATGAGGTTCTTCTCGACCACCTGCTGCCCCACCCAGACACCCGCCTCGCCATGGTAATGCATGAGGGATGGTACGGCATGGAACTCCCGATCCTGGGGATCGCGCATCATGCGTGTTAGGTTGGCCAGCGGGAGGGTGTGGCCCTCCCCCGTGGCAGCCTCCCACAGGGCCGCCACGGTGTTGCTGGTCCCGAAATCAATGGCAAGTTGTCCAGACATGGGCGGGTGGGGCTAATGGCCGAGATTGAGCGATTGGCCCGTCGATTGGTTCTGGACCTGATCGAACTCCGGCGTGTATTCCCTGGCGACCACCTGGCCGCCAAGGGCCTTCACAAGATCGGCCGTCAGGTCGAGGCACTGAGAACCCTCCGCGCCACGAACGTGCAGCTTTACTTTGCCGTCCGGATGGACGACGACTTCAATTTCCTGGATTTGCATAAGTTGTCTGCTGTCAAAGGGTCACACGTTTTTTCCGTGGTCCCGGTTATTATTGGGTGCTGTCTTCGGGGGGGATTGCAAAGAACCCCACCCCCTGTTTTTTCACACCGCCCGCCGCAGGACGAGATGTATGGATTTGTCCTGCTTCACTTCCTCCTCCACCAGCGAGAACCCCTCCTGGTCGAGCTTTTCCTTCACGGTATGGTAGGCGTATCTCTGGGTGAGCCTGTCCGTCAGCGCCCCTTGCTGGATGTCCCTGATCCCGTACCAGTCCGCCACCAAATCGTAGGTCTCCCCCTGCTTGCGGAAGCCCAGGTCGTAGCCTTTGTTACGGGTGGCAACGACCAGATCTGCCCGGGTGGTCCCCGGGGGATAGCCGCTGACGGTGGCATTTTCGCGGATTTCGCCGAGGTTGAACTCGGCCTGGACATCGGTGATCGCTTTTTTGAGGGGTCCGATGACTACAAACTGGGTTTTGATGGTTGTGAAGTGGGACATGATGGGTGTGATTTAGTGGAATTGGAGATTGGGACTGGTTTCCTCCTGGGGACTCACTTCCGGCAGGGAGGCGGACTGGACACCTTTCCTGAGGAACTCCCGGAGCTCATTGATCCGGGCCTGCTGAACTTTGGAGAGGGGATTCAATTTCGCGAGAGCGGCGCAGATGTCCTCGGTCGTGAACTCGCGGCCGGGCTGCTTTCGGTCATAAAATGCAAGGTGCATGGCATCCTCCACGGCCTGCTGGATTTCCGCACCGACATAGTCCTTGGAGGCTCCGGCCAGAACATCCAGATCGAATTGCTGGACGGGGCGCTTCTTCTTGCTGAGATGAACGGTGAAAATCTCCTTCCTCTCCAGACTGGTGGGCAGGTCCAGAAAGAATATCGAGTCGAACCGCCCGCCGGGGCGGAGCGTCTCGGGGGGGATCGAGCTGACATCGTTGGCAGTGCCGATGACGAACACCGGTTTTTTCCGTTCCTGCATCCATGTCAGGATGTTCCCGAAGACGCGCTGGGATGTGCCCCCATCCCCCCCGCCATGCGAGAACGCTTTTTCCATCTCATCAATCCAGAGCACGCACGGTGCGATGGTCTCCACCAGTGAGAGTGCCCGGCGGGTGTTCTCCTCCGACTGGCCGACAAGGCTGCCGAACAAAGCCCCAACATCAAGCCGCACCAGCGGCTGGTGCCAGAGGTTCGCAATCATCTTTGCGGTCAGACTCTTTCCCGTGCCGGGGATGCCAATCAGGGCAATGCCTTTGGGGGCCGAAATGCCATAGTCACGCGCTTCCTTGGTGAAATCCTTCTCCCGCTCGCGCAACCATGCCTTCAACACCTCAAGCCCACCAACATCCGCTATGCCTTCCTGGGGCGAAAAGAATTCGAGCGCGCCCGATTCCCGGATGATGCTCTTTTTCTCCTGGGTGATCATGTCGATGCCTCGCTCGTCCAAGGTGCCGGAGGGCTTGATCACCCTGCCGTCCGGCGAGCGGATCTCGCTAACGATGCTTTTGCCAAAAACGCGCTGGGCCTGGTTCGAGGACAGACCGAGCGCTGAACGAAGAACCTTTTCACGACCCAGATCGGTCAGGTTCACCTTTATCTGCGGGTTCTTGATGAAACGGTCGAGAATCCCCTTCAACTCATCCACGTCGGGTGGCGGAAATTCGACCAGGAACACATCATCCTTGAGGTCATCCGGAACCTTGGCATTGGGGGAAATGATGACGATGGACTTGCGGGTGGCCTTGAGGCTCTGGGCCAGATTGCGCAACTGGCGGAGGATGACCGGCTGCCCCTGGAGGCAGTTGTGAAAATCTTTCAGGATGAACACGGCATCCCGCTCGTTGTCCGCCTTCCCGATGGCCTCCAATGCCGTCTTGGGGTCTCGCGCATCGGCAATGGTTGCGCCGTCGGGGTTGATGATTGCCTTGAAGTAGGCGGCAATATCCCAGGTGAACAACCGCCTCGGGGGGGCGGAGCGCTCACACAATGTCTTCAAAGTCGTGATGATGCGGTCCTCCTCATAGGATGCAACCCACAGAACAGTGAATCGCGACCGGAGGTAAATTTCGATTTCGTCTTGGAATGGCATGTTGATTCGGAGTATTGTTTACCAAGTGTTATGGGCGACTTTCGCGATTTGCAAGCCATTCCTTGTCCCAAATGGAGTCGCGGAGGGTGGGCCCACAGGCAACCCTCCGCTGGTGCTGTTTGCCAGAGCGAACCTGAACCGCTGTCCAAGGCTGTTACCATGCCGCGCCGCTGGCGCTCAGGAGGCATTCCCCCACGGCACGGCGCAACTTTCCACTCGACGCGGGAAGCCAGGTTTTCCAACCTTTATTGATGAAACATGTTGTTGCAGGTTCCGGCAAGGGTTGGCCCCCACCGGAATGCTCCATTCGGTGGATCGGGGGCGGCAGACCTATCCGGATGCGCTCTGGAATGGAACATAAAACCCTTACAAACAAGATATCGTGGATTTACCTGGACCGGAGCATCTGAAGATTGCCCTCCCGGCAACGAACCCGGCCAGCGTGAGGGTCCACGGCTTTCTACCCTGCAGCCAAACCAACGGACCTGGGATGCGTGCCGTGATTTGGACCCAAGGCTGCTCACTGTCCTGCCCTGGCTGTTTCAACCCGCAAACCCATCCAACCTCGGGGGGCGGGAACATCCAGGTTCTGGATCTTTTCCAGCGCATCGTGGAGCTTGGCCCAGCCATCGAAGGCATCACTCTCAGCGGTGGGGAACCCCTGCAACAACGGAGGGAGCTGATTGAGTTTCTTGCCTTGATCCGGGCTCAAACCGGGCTCTCGGTGATTCTTTTTACCGGCCACACTTTGGATGAACTGGAGGGGATGCCTGATGCAGACCGTCTGCTTGCGTGTGTGGATGTCCTCATTGCAGGTCGATATGTGGCGGCAGCCCGGGTCGCACACGGTTTGCGGGGATCGTCCAACAAGTCCATTCAGTTCCTGACTCCACGCTATTCTTTGGCCGATCTGGATAGGGTCCCTGATGCGGAGGTGATCATCGGGCCGGAAGGAACCATTAGAATCAGCGGCATGGAACCACCCCATCTGCGCGGTTGATGGTGGGCCACCGGGAGCACCCGGCTCGGTGAGCCCCCCCAATACCTCACCGCTGAACTCTTGTGGGAGGGCGGTCAGTGCCTGCTACGTTGACCTGCCATCACTTGACGCTTTCCACTTTGATTCTGGCCTCATCGGCCACTCCCAACTCCAGTAGAGCGGCGTTCTTATAAAGATCAGCTGATGGCTTTGCCTGCACCGCACCCGCCCGCGCACGCTGGCGATCCATTTCCGCAATCGCCAAAACGTCCAGTGCGACAGGATCCAGGCTGAACCAAACCTGATTCAGGGTGGCGCTGTAGTGGAGCAACGACCGCTCAGCCCCTTCATATTGGCAGACAAGGGCATCAGTCATGTTTAACACAACCTTGTCGCTCAGGGCTGGGAGCGCGTAGATCTCAGGGATTGCAGTGTTCCATCGCTCGGAGTCGGCTTCAAACCTCGACAGATTATCCACGCTGCCAGTGGCCAGACTGTAAAGACTTCCTGAAACACCCAGCTTGTTGTGGTTGAGCATGGGGCTGATGTTGATAATTTTCGTGAGTTCGTCGGAAACCAGCTTCGAAACGAACGATTTTCTCCCGACCCCCTCCCCTTTTCGCCCGAATTCGTGATCCCCCCAGATGATGTTTCCCAACAGGGCGATCTCGTAGTAGTTGGTCGGGTTGTAACCTGCCTGAACGCTCCCCGCCACACGAACCCCATACTTCTCTCCGAGTTCAAAATATCCCGCCAGGCGCAGATCCACCGCCTGTCGATCCCACACAACAATCTGACGGGGGGGCAACCCTGCCTCCAACAACCCCTGGATTACCGCCTCCACAACCGCCGGCCGGGTTCCGCTATTGGGCCCGGGGGCAGAGAACACTTTTATTCCCACCGTGTCCTGTGTGCTGACCAGACTCCCCCAGGCTTCACGGACGGTTTTCCGCCCTGTAATCCCGATGATCCCCCGCTCCACGATGCCGCGCACATGGTCCAGCCGGGGCCGGAACGCCTCCATGGCGGCCGGGTCGCAAACCTGCAGAACGTGCCCCCGATTCGTGAGGGCTGTATCCCCCCGGGTGCCGCAGACAAAAAGACAAAAGCAAATAGCAGCGACCGTCCGCATGGCGGTTTGGCGGTTTTTCCTGTTCAATGTGTATGGCGCGTTTCTTGACACTTCAGTCTGCGAATGATACCACGAGCCTTGATGCGAACCACCAAAAACTACGGTCCAGGCCATCCCCGGGCAGGGAGCGATGGGGGATCCGGCAATATGCGCGGATTCCTCCTGTTTCTGGTTCTGGCAAGCCTCTGCCTGACCGCATGCACCCCGCCCGGACCGCGAGAACTTCTGCAAGGCAGGGACCTTCTGGAGGCGGGAAACTATCAAGCCGCTGCCGGTCGTCTCGAGGTCTGCGTTTCAATCCTCCCAACAAATGCTGCCGCATGGAATTATCTGGGGCTTTCCTACCATCGATCCCACCGTCCCGCAGATGCGGAGAATGCCTACCGGCGAGCCCTGCTGTTGAATCATGATTTGGGGGAGGCACGCTATAATCTGGGCTGCCTGTTGTTGGAACAGAACAGGCTGGAGGCGGCCAAGTCGGAACTGCTCGCTTTCACTCTCAGGCGGGGAAATTCCCTCGATGGACTCATGATGCTGGGTGCGACACAGATGAGATTAAAGGATTTCACCGGGGCTGAGAAGTCCTACGGAGATGCGCTCCGGATCAATCAGGATCTTCCGGATGCCTGGAATGGTCTGGCGATGATTCGTCTGCAAAGGGGCAAGACAGCTGAGGCGTGGCAATATGTAAATCACGCCCTCAAACTGGCTCCTCAAAATCCTCAAGCCCTCCTCAACTCGGGCCTGATAGCCAGCCAATACCTGAAAGACCGCAACACCGCCCTGGACCGGTTCCGGACCTACGTAAACCTGCACCCGGCGCCTGAAAATGCGGATTCAATCCGGGTTCTCATCCGGCAGATCGAAGGGGAGATCGCAGTCCCCAGGAACCTGCCGTTGCCACGCCCCACACCTGTCACAAACAACCCAACCGCCACCCTCAGCACCACTTCAGCAGTCCCCCCCGGGGTAAGGCAGCCCCCGACGAACACCCCTCCAATCCGCCCCAACCCGGCCATCCGTAGTGAAATGGATCCCACGATGGTGAAACCTCAGCCTCCCCCCACGGCTTCGCATCCAACACAACAACCCACAGCCCCCATTCCAAGCCCCGTCCCGCAACCGCCAGCAGCCCCCGCTCCCCGCACAACCCTGGCTGCGCCCCCCACGAACAACCCGGAACCTGTTCGCCCGGCAGTTGCAGCGCCAACAAAAGAGGCGAGCCCGCCACGCCCGCCGTCCCGCATTGTTGATATTCCTCCCGCAGGCCAGCCCTCTAACAGTCCCCCCGGCAGCACGATCGCCCCTCCCCCCTCACCGCGAGTCCCTGATCCTGTAACCGCATCCGCACAGAAGCCGACCCACAAGAAGGGGTTCTTTGAAAAGCTCAACCCGCTCAAACTTCTTGGCGGGGATGGAGAGAAAAAACAAACGAAAAAGGTTCCCACCCCGATCCCGCCTCCTTCCACTGCGAAGAATGGTTCTTCAAGCACTCCCGCAGCAGCCGATTCCGGTCAGGGCTTGCCACAAATGGGTTCTCGTCCCACCCGCCCCTCCGAGGCTGAAGCAATTCAGGCACCCCCTGCCAAACGTTACTCCTATTTGAAACCTGCCCGCCCAATCCCCGGAAAAAACACCGAAGCCAGACCTCTATACGCTCGCGCCAACGAGGAGCGGAATGCCAGACACCTGCCTGAGGCTGTGGTTCTTTACCGGTCAGCCTTGAAATTGGATCCGTCCCTCTACGAGGCACAATATAATCTGGCACTCGTGCTCGCCAGCACTGCCGATCCTTCAGGAGCGCTCGCCGCATGTGAAACAGCGCTCGCCATCCGCCCGGATTCCACCGAAACCCGCTACGCTTTTGCCCTTCTGCTCAAGGACAACGGCTACCTGGTGGATGCTGCACAGGAATTTG
This sequence comes from uncultured Verrucomicrobia subdivision 3 bacterium, assembly GCA_903913865.1. Lineage (GTDB taxonomy): Bacteria > Verrucomicrobiota > Verrucomicrobiia > Limisphaerales > UBA8199 > UBA693. The sequence continues at coordinate 14,143 of CAIWMU010000261.1, read as the reverse complement.
AACGGCTGCTGTCGGATCAACCTGCCAATGTCCGCGCGCACCTCGCGGCTGGAAACCTATACGCACAGCAACTCCAACAACATGCCCGTGCAAGGTCCCACTACCTGAAGGTTCTTGAGTTGGATCCCCACAACGCCAATGCGGGAAGCATCGGCTATTGGCTTGCTGACCACCCGTTGTGACCGGGGAAATCTGAGTTGGAGGTCCACCCTTTGAGCCGGGGGATCACCTGAAGCTGGCCAGCAACTCCTCCTGCGACACTGTTGCGGTTCCGACTTTTCCGACAACGATACCCGCAGCGTGGTTTGAAAGGATGGCGGCTTCGACCGGCGAGGCACCGGCCGCGATTGCCAGAGTGAAAGTGGCAATCACCGTATCCCCGGCCCCGGATACATCGAAAATTTCCTGGGCGATGGTCGGAATGTGAAACGGCTTTTGATCCCGCCTGCACAGGAGCATCCCCTGCTCGCCAAGTGTGATCAGCAGCAGTGCTGGCTGCAGTTCCTTGAGCAGGCGCTCGGACACCAACATCAGCTTCCGGTCCTCAAGAGGATTGACCTGACGGGTGTCATCAACAAGATCGGCCAACTCGAAAGCCTCCTTGCGGTTCGGAGTGATCAGGGACAACCCGCTGAGATTCAGATCGTGCACCGGCTTGGGGTCGAGGCTCAGCCAGATGCCCCGCTCACGGCATGAACGTTTGAGGCCGTCAAGGACAGGCTGTGTGACCACGCCTTTGCCATAGTCCCCGACAATCACAGCGGCGACCCCAGGTAGAAGGTCTTCGACTTTGCCCAGCAATTGTCGGGTGGCTTTCACGTCCAGCGGTTCCCTGGTCTCCCGGTCTATCCTCACAACCTGCTGCATGTGGGCAACAATCCGGGTCTTCACGGAAGTCATCCTCCGGGACATTCGCAGCAGGCGGTCACATCCAATCCGGTGGGCCTCCAAAATACCCCGAAGCTGGGTGGATGCATGGTCCATCCCCACCGCCCCGAGCAGATCGGTTGGCACACCAAGCGATGTCAGATTCCTGGCTACATTGGCCGCCCCACCCGGCATGAAACTCTCCCGCTCAAAATCGACAACAGGGACGGGGGCCTCGGGAGAAATTCGCCCCACGGAACCCCAGACAAAGTGGTCCAGCATGACATCGCCGATCACCAGAATCCGCTGTCTGCTGCCTTCAAGAATTCGCCTCACACGGGCGGAGTTGAGTGATGTGGCTGTCATGGTTCTGCTTGTCGTTACTATCGCCTCACTGACATGGTCTCAAATTTCTTTTCGCGCCAACCGCTTCACAACTGATTGCTCCGGCTAATCCAGAAACGCCGTGAGCGGACTGGTGGGACTTGCGACAGTTTGGCGCGCCCCCAAACCGGTTTCAAATGCAGCCCTCCCCGCCTCCACAGCCCATCGAAATGCCTGAGCCATCCGGTTGGGATCGCTGGCAACCGCTATTGCGGTGTTGACCAGAACTGCATCAGCCCCCATCTCGAGCGCTTCTGCAGCATGGCTGGGAGCCCCCAATCCCGCATCCACCACCACCGGAACAGTAGCTTGCTCGATGATGATCGCGATCTGCTCTCTGGTTTGAATCCCACGATTAGACCCGATCGGAGAGCCCAGAGGCATGACCGTTGCCACGCCAACCTCCTGCAACCGCTTCGCCAGCACCGGATCGGCGTTGATGTAGGGAAGAACAATAAATCCCTCACGCACGAGGATTTCGGCTGCCTTCAACGTTTCGATTGGATCGGGAAGAAGGAACCGGGGATCGGGATGGATCTCCAGTTTGATCCACTTTGGCAATCCGGCGGCGGCGGAGAGGCGCGCCAGGCGCACAGCCTCCTCTGCATTCATGGCTCCGCTGGTATTGGGAAGAAGCAGGTATTTTTTGGGGTCGATAAACTCGAGAATACTGGCGAAGGGGTCTTTCTTCCCGCTCAAGTCCGCCCGGCGCAGGGCAACGGTCACCATCTCGGTTCCGCTTGCGGTCAGGGCGTCCCTCATCGCCTCAGGAGATGAGAACTTTCCAGTCCCCAAAATCAGGCGAGACCGGAACTCACGTCCGGCAATGATAAGGCTCTTGTTCTGCAACGACATCAAGACCGAATCTAGTGGCGAGCCCCCACTCTGTCGAGCCAAAGCCTCGATCACATGACCCGCATCCTACTTCTTAGCAGGAGCCGGTGCGTTGGTTGCCTGTGCAGCCAAATCCTCTTGAACCTTGTTCCATTTGGTTACCAGATCGTTGTAGTCAGCCGCCATCTTGTTGAGCTTCTTCACAATCTCGTTCCGGTCCTCGGCGAGCTTCTTCATCTCCTCATTCTGGCGCTTCACGGATTCGTTCTGGAGTGCGATGCTCTCGTTGGCATTCTGAAGCGCACCTTTGTAGGCCTCAGCCTGTTTCTCAGAGTTGGCCAGTGACGCCTCAACCTTGAGGAGATCTTTGTTCAGCTTCTCGATTTCGACCTTGTTGGTCTTGATCGTGCCGGCCATGTCGTTCTTAAGGCCGTCCAATCGCTGGATTTCCGCTTCAAATCGCTTCCCCTGCAGTTCGAGATTCTGAATGGCCTCCATCTTGTCGTGAATCTTGTCGGCCTGCACCTGTAAATCCTTCTGCTGCCTTGTTTCTCGCACCCACTGAAATGCGATCAAAGCACAAAGACACAAAGAGACAAAAATCAAAAGACCCTGCAAAAAGTTTTTCATCGCTCTCGACGCTAATGTTGCCACGGAGACTGCCATCTTTGTCCCGACATGTCAAAGTTTCAGAGCAATTCCCGGCTAATAAAGCAGGTAGCCTTGACGCTTTTGTCGAAAACCAGCCTCCTCAACCTTCGATCTGGATGCCAAATCCCGGCTCGCAACCCCGGACTGCAGAGCTTTGCGCACTGAATCCGATCCGTTCACCTTGTCAAACATCACAAAACTCTTCTTCGCTTTGACCGCCTCGCCAAATAGGTCCAATCCAAAATCCTGCTTCAGGACCTCAAGCGCGTGGTAGTTCACTTCCGTCAAAGGAGCCCGGGCGGGATCGGTAAAGTAGAGTTGCACCCCTCCGATCACTTGGTCCTTGAAATTTGAATAATAGGGTTTGAAAGTGATCGGCTTGAAGCGAATGCCATGCAAACCCCTCCCATTCATGGCTTTGGCGAATGCATGGGGGTCAATCCCCGGTGCGGCGATGCACTGGAACGGAAGGGTATATCCGATCCCGATGTTCACTCCGCCTATCTCCCCGAGCATCCCGGTGGCGACCTGAAATAAGGGGGACTCCCCGTGTGGCACATGGGGCGATGCCGGCACCCAGGGCAGACCGGTATCCTTCCATGTCATCGACCGTTTCCATCCCCGCATGGGGATCACGGTCAACCTGCACTTTTTCTTGATCCACCCTTCCCCGTTGATCATCCGGGCCATTTCCCCGCAGGTCATCCCATAAACATAGGGCACGTTCCATTGGCTGACGAACGAACGGAAGCCTTCCTGGACCACCATTCCCTCAACCCGCATCCCCCCGAGAGGGTTCGGTCGATCGAGGACAACAAATTCAATTCCGGCTTCCGCGCACGCCTCCATCGCCAATCCCATGGTGCTGATGAATGTATAGGATCGGCATCCCGTGTCCTGCAGGTCATAAACGAGCGCATCCAGCCCTTTGAGCATTTCAGGGGTCGGCTTGCGGGTGGCTCCATAAAGTGAATGCACCGGCAACCCGGTTCTGGGGTCAACCCTGCTTTCAACCTTCTCCCCTGCGGGCACATCGCCATAAATGCCATGCTCAGGGCCAAATAGGGCCTCCAATTTCACTCCGGGGGCGCGGGCTAGAACCTCGACTGTGCTATCCAACTGGCGGTTGGCCCCCGACGGATTGGAGATCAAACCCACCCGCTTCCCTTTCAACACCTTGAACCCACCCTGTGCGAGAACCTCGTTCCCAAGAAGGACTTCACCACCAAATGCACCATTCACCATCAGGAAGAACAGTGCCAGCCACAGATATGCTTTCATAAGCTCAGAATAAAAAGCCACCGCCCCCTCCGCAATCCATTCCCCTGTTTCCCTGATCATCAAATTCCGCGACGATTCATGCCGTGTCGCACCGAAGCTGGCTTCAAGGATGGGGTTGCGTCCATTCCCGACTGGTTTATCGTTCAAGCATGGTAACCGTCAAAATGAACAGAATGTGGATGAGGCTCTGGATACTTCTCATGGCCACGGTGGCGGTTCTAAACGCCCATGCCGCCCATACCCGGGTGGAACTGCTTCTGAGCCACGATTCCATCCGGCCCGGTCAGACTGTTACGGCAGGTTTCTTCCTGAGAATGGACAAAGGATGGCACACCTACTGGCAAAACCCGGGGGCTTCCGGGATGCCGACATCCATAAAGTGGACTCTTCCCCCTGGCTTGAAGGCCGGGGAAATCAGGTGGCCACTTCCTGAAAAGTTGCTGGAGGAGGATCTCACCACCTATATCCACGGCGGGGAAGCCATGCTTTTGGTTCCAATCACCGTTGAAGCCTCAGCTGCCGAAGGGGAGATCACACTGAAGGCGGAAATTTCATGGCTGGAATGCGAAGTTGCATGCCTCCCCGGGTCTGACACGGTCTCGGCCAATTTGAAGATCTCCCGTGAGGACATCCCCTCAATCTCCAACCAGAAAATCACTGCGGGCCTCCAAAACGTACCCGGCTCGGGAACCTCCCTCAGCGCAACGGTCCGCTGGGATGGCCCGATCACCAAGGACACCCGAACGCTCCGCTTGGAATGGAAGGTCACCGGCCCCATCACCGATGCCGATTTCTTCCCAAGCGCTGACGAGTCATTTGAGATCACTGGACCAACCGAACGGCTGAATGCCCCCAATGGAACCGTACAGCTTCGAAAAACACTGAAGAAATTCGCCGGGGATTGGCCAAAAACAATCAGCGGCGTCGCCGTCCAGATCAACGGCAAGGACAGGGTGGGCCATGAATTAAGCCTGCAGATCGGAGCGCCTTCATCCTCCTCCCCCTCCGGCCCTGATAACGCCCCATCCCCCGGCACTTCACAATCCGGGCAACCGCTCTGGAGAATGTTGCTCTACGCATTTCTGGGCGGCTTGATCCTGAACATCATGCCGTGCGTCCTGCCTGTGATCGCTCTCAAGATTCTGGGGTTCGTCTCCCAGGCACGCGAGGATGCGAGCCGCATTCGTGCACATGGGATGGTTTACGCTCTGGGAGTGCTCGTTTCTTTTCTGGCAATGGCCGGGGTCGTGATTGCCATCAAGGCAGCGGGGCACAGAGCAGGCTGGGGAATGCAGTTCGGAAACCCGCAGTTCCTGGTGATCCTCACCATCATCGTCACATTGGTTGCCCTGAACTTGTTTGGATTGTTTGAGATCACGCCCGGTGCGAAGATCATGGACGCGGCAGGGAGTCTTGCCTCCAAAAATGGAATGGCCGGATCGTTCTTTAACGGGGTCTTGGCCACGGTGCTCGCGACACCCTGCACGGCCCCTTTTCTGGGGGCTGCGCTTGGTTTTGCTTTTGCCCAGGGCAGCGGGATCATTCTTCTGACGTTCGGTGCGGCAGGAGCCGGGCTTTCGTTCCCTTATCTACTTCTAAGCTGGAATCCTAGCTGGCTCAAATGGCTTCCCAAGCCTGGAGTCTGGATGGAACACTTCAAAGTTGCCATGGGTTTCCCCATGCTGGCCACGGCAATCTGGACCCTCAGCCTCTCCCAGACACACTACGAGGACAAATCAGTCTGGCTCGGGATTTTCCTCGTCATCCTCTCCCTCGCTGCATGGGTTTACGGGCAATTCGTCCAGCGCGCCGGAGGAGGATCCCTACCGGGCCGGGTTGCAACGTTTGCGATTCTCCTTGGCGGTTATTTCTTGGTGCTGGAGAACCAGATGGAATGGCGGAACACATCCCCCGTCGCAGCACACTCCGGTTCAGGCAGATCGAAAGGTCCCATCCCCTGGGAACCGTGGTCATCGGAAGCCGTCGCCCGGGCCCGCGCAGAGCAACGCCCCATTCTCGTCGATTTCACTGCCGATTGGTGCCTCACCTGCCAGTCCAACAAAAAGCTGGCCATCGATGTCGCTTCCGTGGTGGCAAGGATCAAATCAATGAATGTCCTCCCCCTCCTTGGAGATTACACCCGCACCCCCCCTCTTATCGGGGATGAGTTGAGCCGGTTCGGGCGTGCAGGCGTGCCCCTGGTTCTCGTCTACCCAAAAAATCCGGCATTGCCTCCCATCGTGCTACCGGAAATCCTGACACCGGGCATCCTGCTGGATGCGTTGGAAAGGGCCTCCCAATAATAGGGCCTTCAGAATACACCCCGTAGATCCCATCGAACACAAATACACCCACTGACCGGCCCGCATGAATTGATATGGAAACACATCACAACCGCTTCGAGGAATTTGCAAACCGGCTCCGATGCACTGGCGCGACTGAAGCCACCATCCGCTCCTTCCAAAGCAACTATGAAGCCCTCCTCTCGGGACAGACCGGCATGATCCCGGAGGGGGAAATCAAGCCTGTGAGCGACCTTCCCCGCTTCGAAACCCTGCCCTCAGCAGGCATGGTCGGCGAGCAGGCGCTCGCCAAAACGGTGATCGTCAAACTAAATGGCGGCTTGGGAACAAGCATGGGGTTGGACAAGGCAAAATCCCTCCTCGAAGTCAGGGATGGCATGTGCTTTCTGGACATTATCGCCCGCCATGTGCTCCATCTGCGGCAGTCCCATGGGGTTCCACTGAGGTTTCTGGTCATGAACAGCTTCAGCACCAGTAACGACTCCCTAAACCATCTCAAGAACCATCCTGATTTGTGGAAGGGTAGCCACCAGAGCGCACCCGGGTCCCCTGCAGACCTCGAATTGCTTCAGAGTCAGGTCCCCAAGGTGGATGCTGCTTCGCTCCGGCCGATTCAATGGCCAGCGTCCCCTCAACTCGAGTGGTGCCCGCCCGGTCATGGGGACATATACCCTTCACTGCTCGGATCTGGCTGGCTTGAGCGGCTGATTGCCGAAGGCATGAACTTCCTTTTCGTGTCCAATTCGGACAATCTGGGGGCAACCCTTGATCTCAGGATTCTTGACTATTTCGCCGTCTCAGGAATGCCATTTCTCATGGAGGTCGCAGAACGCACCGCCGCCGATCGCAAGGGGGGCCACCTCGCCGAGTGTGGATCCAAACTCATTCTCCGGGAGTCCGCCCAATGTCCATCCTCCGACGCCCAATTCTTTCAGGACATCGCGCGGCACCGCTTCTTCAACACAAACAATCTCTGGATCCGGCTGGATACCCTTCTGGCGTCGCTGCGCGACCACGGTGGCTTCATCCCGCTACCCCTCATCAAGAACACAAAGACCGTCGACCCGCGTGACCCAAAATCTCCAGCCGTGTTCCAGTTGGAAAGCGCCATGGGGGCGGCCATAGGGTGCTTCCCTGGAGCCGGGGCCCTCGTTGTACCCCGCACCCGCTTTGCTCCCGTCAAAACCACTTCCGACCTGTTCCTGCTGAGGTCCGACGCTTACACCATTACCGAAGATTGGAGGATCATTCCATCCTCAGGTGACGCCTCCAATCTCGCCACGATCAATCTTGATCCTGCCCATTACCGGCTCGTCGATCAACTGGCCGAGTTGACCACAGCGGGCATCCCTTCACTCGTGGGTTGCTCAAACCTGACAGTTAATGGCCCTGTCCGGCTCCAGCGGGGATCAACGTTTCGCGGAAATGTGACTCTCAACAACCTGACGAACGAACCCCGGATCCTGCCGGCAGGCACCTACGAAAACATCAACGTGTCGGTCTGAACAGATGGCCCGCATCGGATTCCCCAAAGCTCGGGGGGAGGTCATCCCCGACTCGATTCCCCCATAAAGCTGCGACATGCCGGGTTCATCCCCCCCACCCCGGCCCTGGTCTGGCATGAATTTCGTCAAGCGCCCGCAGTGACCACCAGAGCAGTGCGACATAAAATATCCCTTGCATCCTGTGCACAAACGGAAACACTGAATGTATGACAACAGATGCCGCCACGCCCGGGGAATCCATTCTGAGCAAAATGCGTTTTGCGCCAGAGCAGGAGAAAATCGATAACCTCATGGGTACCTTCGAACTTGAGCCCATACTGGCGCATTTCGAGCGTGAAGGAGGAGTTAAATCGATCCGGGACGGAATTCTGAGCAACCATCTCAAGCTGACGCCAACGATGGCTCCGCGCCTCTCGGCAGTTCTCGGCAGTGTCTGCGAACGCCTCAAATATTCCGCCCCCATCGACCTGTTCGTCGCCGAGAATTCGAACATCAACGCGTTCGCGGTCTATTCCATGGACAACACACCGCACATCATCGTGCTGACCAGCCGCCTGATAGAGCGCATGACGGATGATGAGATCAGATTTGTGCTTGGACACGAGATAGGTCATTTATTTTTCAAGCATTACCGGATGCAGATGGTGCCGATGGCTTTCGGCAAGGACAGTGACGGGGATTCCAAAGTTCCATCCCTGCTGAGCCGCCGCCTCGACATCTGGCAGCGCCTTGCGGAACTCTCAGCGGACCGGGCTGGCTTCGTTGCGGCCGGAGGCCGGTTGGATTCAGTTGTCTCCTCATTTTTCAAGATCGCGAGCGGATTGGGGCCGGAGCATCTGTTGTTCGACATTTCGGCGTTTCTGGAACAGCTCGACGAACTGAAACAGCTCGAAAGACGCGATACGCTTTGCGATTTCAGCCATCCGTCCATTCCAATCCGGGTCCGGTCGCTGCAACTATACAGGGATGCCGGTGGTCAGGATGCTACGGTCGAGCAACTTTCCCAGGTCGATCAGGAGGTTTCCGATCTGGCAAAACTGATGGAGCGAAAGCCCTCCGACCCTGAGGAATTCCACAAGTTGAACTACGTCCTTGCGGGCGGAGTTCTCGTCGGCCATTCCGACGACAACGGTTTGGGGGAACGGGAGCTGGGATGCCTCATCGAAATGATCCTGCCCCTCGCGAGCGATCCGGAGGAATCCATCGCGAGCATAACAACCGTTGCGCAGGCGGAGCAGATGCTGGCTGAAAGCGCCGCATGGATGAAGGAAAACACAGGAGAAATTCGCTACACCGCCTTCAAATACCTCTGCATCATAGCCGTCGTCGAGTCCATGACACCGGCGGAGGAGCAACTACTTCACAGAATAGCGGAAATGACGGGAATCCCACGACGCGCCGCTGATGAGATCATCCATGAGGTCATCACACAGTTTGCAGCCAAAAAAACAGCACCGTCATCCTCAATCCAGCGATTGAAGTAGAGTCCAATCCCGATTTCCTTAAGAGTCAGGCACTCCAGAACTCATCCCCATTGGCAGGGAGGATGACGATGGCGTCTCGCAGACCTTTAAATTCTGCTTTCCAAGAAGGACCCGTTGCCTTTTCATTGTGGCTGGTATTTTGCATTATATATGAAAATTGTTTTGGCATATTCAGGCGGTCTGGACACCTCCGTGTTGCTGTCGTGGATCAAGGAAAACTACAACGCGGAAATGATCGCGTTTTGCGCCAACGTCGGCCAAGAGGAGGAACTGGACGGGTTGGAGGAGAAGGCCCAAAAGACCGGAGCCTCCCGCATCTACATCACAGACCTGCAGGAGGAATTCGCCCGGGATTACATCTTCCCGATGATTCAGGCATCGGCGGTCTATGAGAGCCAATATTTTCTCGGCACCAGCATCGCCCGCCCACTCATCGCGAAGGGGATGATCGATATCGCCCGCAAGGAAAAGGCCACCGCCCTGGCGCACGGTGCCACTGGCAAGGGAAATGACCAGGTGCGCTTCGAACTGACAGCCGCCGCCCTGGCCCCGAAGTTGGAGATCATCGCCCCATGGCGTGAGGCCCGCTTTCGTGACCAGTTCCCGGGTCGCGCAGAGATGATCGCCTATTGTGAGGACAAGAACATTCCCGTTCAGGCATCTGCCAAGAAGCCGTTCTCCATGGACCGCAACCTGCTCCATATTTCCTACGAGGCGGGAATTCTTGAGGATCCCTGGTTTGATGCCGGCGACAAGAAATACCGGGGCTTCTTCAACACCCTCTCGGTGTTCCCGGAGGACGCCCCAGACAAGAGCGAATTCGTCACACTGGATTTTGTTAAAGGAAACTGCGTGGCGGTGAATGATGAGAAAATGAACCCGCTCACAGTGATGAGGACCCTGAACAAAATCGGCGGAAAGCACGGTGTTGGACGGGTGGACATGGTTGAAAACCGCTATGTCGGAATGAAGTCCAGGGGCGTTTATGAGACCCCGGGCGGGGCGATTCTGCACTTTGCACACAGGCAGATGGAGACACTGACCATGGACCGCGAGGTCATGCATCTGCGTGACAGCCTCGTCCCACGCTACGCGGAACTGGTTTATTACGGATACTGGTTCTCTCCGGAACGTCTCGCCCTGCAGGCCTTCGTAACCGAGAGCCAGAAGAACATCACGGGCACGGTTCGACTGAAACTCTATAAGGGCAACATCATGGTCGCTGGCCGGAAATCCCCGGTCAGCCTTTACAACCCGGCAATCGCCACGATGGAGGCCGATCCCACGAAGGCCTACAATCAGGATGATGCCACCGGCTTCATTCGTCTGAATGCCCTGCGCCTCAAAGTTGCTGCCCAGGTTCAAAAGAAGAAGTAACCCGGTCAACAAATCCAATGGAACCAGCTGCCAGAACCTTCTGCAGTGGTTCCTATCCCTTTATCCCATCAAATGGAACTTTTTCATAAAATCCTCAAGTTAGCGGTCGACGGTGGCGCGTCGGACGTGCATTTAAAGGTGGGCACGCCGGTCGTGTTCCGAATCAATCGCCAGTTGATCGCCATCGAATGCCCCTACCCCCTTGTGGACTGGATGAACAAGGTGGTCGAGGGAATCACCCCTGTTCACCTCAAGAGGAGACTCGAGCAGGAGCGTGAGATCGACTTCTCATATTTCGTTCCTGAGCTCGGCCGATTCAGAACCAACCTGTTCCAGCAGCGTGGCGAATGGTGTCTTGCGATGCGGCACGTAAAAACGAACGTGCCCAGCTTTGAAGAGTTGGGACTCCTCCCCCAAATCAAGAAAATCGCTGAATCACCCCGGGGAATTGTTCTCGTGGCTGGATCAACCGGATCTGGAAAGTCAACCACTCTGGCAGCGATGCTCGAGCACATTAACGCCAACTTCAAGAAGCACATCATCACGATGGAGGATCCGATCGAATTTGTATTCGAGGATAACCAGTGCGTGATTGAACAGCGCGAAGTGGGTTTGGACACACTCTCGTTCCACCATGCTCTGAAGCACGTGCTCCGTCAGGACCCTGATATTATCATGATTGGAGAAATGCGTGATTCGGTCAGTTTCACGGCCGCCATGAGTGCCGCTGACACGGGGCATCTGGTCATCTCCACCCTTCACACCACAAACGCGTCCCAATCCATCAGCCGTGTGCTCGATTTCTTCAAGGCCGAGGAGCGGGAGCAAATTCGCCGCCAGCTAGCCGGGACCCTGCAGGCAGTGGTTTGCCAGCGTATGGTCACGACAGTCAACGGCACGGTCACCCCTGCTCTTGAGATCATGATCAACACTCCCACGGTCAAGAAACTGATTGAGGAAAACCGCCTCGACAAACTTCCTGCGGCGATCGAGACCGGAATGGATGACGGCATGTTGAACTTCAATCAGGCCCTGTTCAATCTGGTCAAGGAAAACAAGGTGACCGAGAAGGAAGCACTGAGCAAGGCGACCAATCCTCAGGCCTTGGAGATGAACTTCAAGGGAATCTTTCTCGACGAAGGGCGCCGGATTCTGCAGTAAAGCTAAAGTCCAAGATCTGCATCGGGCTCTCCCTTCAAAAGGGGGGGGCACGATGGCAGTCAGGTTCAGACGGACCGAACAAACAACTCATCATGGTCGAGTTGTTGCACAATCATCTCGACGGTTTTTTCGATCCCCCCCAGATTTTGGCGAACGACTGCGAGGGCATTGGCCCCCATTTCCTCACGAAGTTTCTCATTCCCAAGCAACTCCGCGACAGCCCGCTCCAAGTCTGCAGCGTCCTTGACGCGAATTGCACCCTTGGCAAGTTCGAACTTCGCCGCGATGTCCGCAAAATTTGTCATGTTCGGGCCATAGACGATCGCACGACCCAGTGCCGCCGGTTCTATGGGGTTCTGACCGCCCTGGGCAGAGAGGCTCTTGCCCACGAACACCACCGTGGAGTGCTCATAAAAAAACTTCAGTTCCCCGGTTGTATTAACGATCAGACAATCAACCTCCCCTTTCCGGAACCATGTGTCCTGTCCCAGTTTGTTTCGAAACACAAACCGGACCCCGGCGGATCCCAACTCCCTACCCACCTCGGCACTACGCTCAAAATGCCGGGGAACCAGCACTAGAAAGAGTTTTGGGAATCTCTGCCTGAGACTCATGAAAACCCTCGCAAGGATCGCCTCCTCACCAGCGTGGGTGCTTCCCCCAAGAAGAATCAAAGCCCCCTCCGGCAATGCCATTTGACGGTAAATCCTTTGAACATCCACAACCCGGCGATCATCAAGTTTCGCAGCATCATACTTGAGGCTGCCAACCGTATGAATTGCCTCAGGCCTCGCACCCAGAATTCTCAGCCGCTCGGCATCCTCAGGAGTTTGCACCCCGACTCCTGCAAAAGCTCTGAACAGTGGCCTGAAAATGAAGCCCCAACGGCGATAACCACGGAATGACTTCTCGGAAAGCCGCGCATTTACGAGAAAGGTTGGTATCCCCATTTTCATCGCCTGCCACAAAAAGTTGGGCCAGATCTCCGCCTCCACTAGAACGATGGCCTGGGGCTTCACGGTGCTCAAGGCTCTGGAAACATAGGACCTCAAATCCAGCGGGTAATAGATACGACTGATGTGGACGGGCAACTTCTTCTGCAACTCCCCCATGCCGGTGCTGGTAGTTGTTGAAACGATGATTTTGAGGTTCGGAACCCGACGTTCCAGCGCATGGATGAGTTGTGTGCAAATGTTGACTTCACCCACACTCACTGCGTGCATCCAGAGAGTGTGCCGGTTGGTGATAGACTGCTTGAACCGGGCATCGTATTTGGAGAAGCGCTGGCCGAAACCATCACGCCAATTACCGCGCCGCCGCATGCGCATGTAATAGTATGGCGAGGAAATCGCTAAACCGATGAAAAATAAGATGTTATAGAGATATCTCACTCAGACAAATACCAGCCCATATCATGGGGTTTGCCGGCAGAGTGAGGCAAACAATTTTTGTGAAAATTGCCGTCGGTGCGCCACATCCTGTCGTATCCCGCCTAACGGCAGGATGTGGCGCACCGAGAGTCAAAGTTCCGAATCCGAACCCCTTTTGGATCATACTTCCAACAGCTCCCTGCTCTGCCTCCAGACCCTCGCCTGACAATTCCGCCTCCGCAACCCCAAATCGTGCAATTCCTCGAAAAGGAGCGGAAAAACCAGCAAGGGATATGGAGTGACCCACGCCAGCGATGCAGCTTCATTGGCCGCCCGCCGGATCATGCTTGAATCAGGACTTTCCTTCAGCTTCTCCCCCACCAACACCTCCTTGAGCCGCTCAAACTGGTCGTTCTTCAGTGCCCGAAAAGGGGCGGCAGGGGCTACATGGTCGGCAAAACGGTCCTCCGGCAAGCGCCGGGGCCTGACTTTCTCACTTCTTGGTCTCATATCATTCTTTCTCATTTTTTACTTCAAACAGGACAACGACAGTTCAACTCCAAAAAAAAACCCGCGATGATCAACATCGCGGGCTTCGTCTGAAATCATTGGTTTTGTTAGAACCGCACTCCCGCGAATGGTGCAGCACAGGAAACGCACGCGAACCGAGTCATTCCGGACCCAGTCTGCCACGTCTGAATATATTGTTTTGACCTGTTAGGCATTTATTACGAGTGCCAGTGTAACATGGAGTTCGTCATGTGTCAAATACTTGATAACTCGATTCTGCAAATCAGACACTGGGGGAAGGAGGCGACCCCGGTCTGGCGAACGTGGGATAGAAACCCTGGCGAGCAAGCTGAGTCGGGGGGCTTTTTTTTGGTGGTTTGCTAACCGAAGTGGCGTGCCAGCCTCTGGCAGATCTC
>CAIWMU010000260.1 GCA_903913865.1 uncultured Verrucomicrobia subdivision 3 bacterium | reverse complement strand
TCGTGCCGATCGAAAACGTTTGCGAAGATGGCTTCGCGCCGATCTCCCCGGCTGACCACATGGTAAATCGCTCCAGGATATTGCACTCGCGGTTTGCGCGGCATGGTCCAAACCTGCCACCATTCCCCAGCTTGAGTCAACTATAAAATGCCAAATGCTGTGGTGTGACCCTTTTACGGACTCGTTTGATAGTCTCATGGGCGATGCCCTTTTTCGATCGATATGCCTCTCTCAATATGACGACCTGGGGTCCGAGGCGTTTTGACGTTCTTGGCAATGGTGAATCTATAGGGCAGCCCCCAAGGGTCCACAAACATATCTGAGCCTGCAAAGTTTGAAATGCGAACCGGAAAGGACATTTGGCTCTCCGCAAGTAGATGCACGAGCGCCCCATTGACATTTGTCTGTATTCTCACGCCTGCGGTAAGATCGGCAACGCTCTGGTGCCTTTGCTCTTCCAAAAAACCCACACTGCTGTACAATGCCAGTCGATCAGCTTTACATAGGGCTTCCCTTCTAGCCTCCTCTCGCGTCTGCAGAGGCGGGAAAATGGTGCGAAGTATGAGGAATGTGGCGCTCGACATAAGAAGGGCGACAAATAGTATAATGGCCAGAAATAGAGGCCGTCGGTACTCGCCCTTGGGATCATAACCGGTTTTTTCCATTCGTCGCCCTCCATTGGAAGAATTCGTTGAATGTATTGACTCCTCCTGTATACCCAGTGAACCACCCTCTCGTAGAAACGTTAAACTCCCACATATTGAACGTCCAACCCTGGGTGGGCTTGACCGTATCCGCAGAATTACAGGCCTTCAAATCTAAGAAGGCGATTCCATGGGGAGTGTACCTGCCTGGCTTTAAGAAGTCCATGTCCGACATGTCGAGGACGCCTCCGCCCTCCTCATCGCCGTGCCCAATATATACCATGCCATATAAAGTGCGGCTCTTCATATGCGCCACCATTTGCCCCGAGGTAGTCGGATCGACAACAATTACATTGTAACCTTCTTTGCTCCAACGAGCTTGGTCTCCCTTAGCCATCTGCCTCCACAAGTCAATAACGCCTGTCCAAATTCTAAACTCGCCATACTCCAATATTATGGTATTGGGGATTTCATACCCTTTTCCCGGTATTGGCTTCTCATCCGTTGTACGCGCCCATTTTTGGTAATCCGATGTATCCAGACGAATTCTTCGGGCAAGCCCATCCCAAGTGTCTTCACACTCACAGATCGCTCCTGCCAGTGGCCCCTGCATGCGGCCTATGCTCCAGTCGAGCCCAAACGGGTCGATACGCTGCACGGGGTCACCGTCCACAAATGCATTGATATTAGGGCCCGCAGTTTCTTCTGCCGGATCCCTGCTCACCCACCTTCCCGTGCTGGCATTGTAATACCGATACCCGTAGTAAAGCAGATCGGTCTCATCATCCTGGTACTTCGTCGAGAACCGGAACGGGTTCGCCTTGGCTATGGAGCCGGTCATGCGGATGACTTCACCGAAGGGTCCGTATTCGTAACGGGCGGATTCGGTGCCATCTCCAGCTTTGATGAGCGCGGCCACGTTGCCGTTGCCGTCAAACGCGGGGAGGTATGAGTTCAGCACCACACCATTTAAGATTTCAGATGCCACCACAAGCCCGCCGACTCCGCCGGCACCTTGCAGGTTGCCGGAGAGGTCCAACCCCCAGGCGTATGAGTTGAGCAGACTTAGGGAGGAATTCAGCGTCCCGATCAGGTTCCAGCCATCGTAAACGAACCGGAGGTCGTTCGTGGGGCTCCCAGTCCCGGCGGGGTTGTTCCACACCTGCTTGCGTATACGGCGACCCCGTGCGTCGTAATCGAAGGCCAGTTTGCTTTGCGGCCCAATCGCGGTATTGGGAACCATGGTGCGCAACCGATTTTCCGCATCCCAAATGTATGCCCACCGGCCATCGTTCGTCAGGTTTCCATCAGAATCATATCCGAAAGCCTCCGGGGTGCGCGGCACCCAGGTATTCCCGCTCACCGAGGTCTGACCATTGGCCGCGCCGGTTATCGCCTGCCACACCGGGGTGCTGGAGTTGGCCACCGTCAATTCTTTCCGGAAATACTCACCCTTGCGGTAAGGGACCAAACCGTTCACCGTCACGGTGTTGGTGGCCAGGCTCACGCCGATGACGTCCGCAGCACCCGGGACGGTCCGGCTCGTGTATTGATTCAGCAGGTTGGGATAATAGGCGTTGGTGCGCAGGTCGGCGTCATATTCATCCCCACCCGCCTTCGTCGAGAGACGATTGCCGATGTCATCGAAGGCGTATTGAAATTGCTGTCCTGCGACGGGGGTGCCGTCCGCCCAATACTTATTGCCTGAAACCACCTGGCCGAGCGCATCGTATTCGTAACGCCAATAGCTGCCATCGGCTTCCCGGCGCAGCGATCTTTGATTCGCCCGGTTGTAGGTGTAAGCAAACGAGGCGGCGCCCGACCCGGAGGGAACAGATTTGATGTTCTCCAAGCGATTCAGCAGGTCGTATTGTTTGGTGGTTACCATGCGCTGGACTCCGCTATTCGTAAAGGCAATCTGGCTCACCAACGGGGAGTTGGCAAGGTACGAATAACCGGCACTGGCCGAGCCGCTGGCGACCATGCGCAGGCGGCTGGCTTCATCGTAGTAGTAACTGGCGCTGTGCAGGCTGGCCCCGCCCGAGCGCAGCACCACATTCGTGCGCCGCATCCAATGATCGTAGCCATTGGTCACCGACAACCCGTTGAGCGGACCACCGGTGTAGCTTTCCTGCGCCAGTTCCCCGGCCAGGTTGTAGGTCAGCCCCACGGTGGTGGGACTTTGCACGACGGTGGCTTGGCGTCCCCGCCGGTCGTAGGTGTAAGTGATCGAAGGCGTCGCCTGCGGATCGCTGGTGTAATCGACCTGAACGAGTTCCGGGTAATCGTTGCCGGAGTTCGCGTCGTCGAAGCCGTAACCGTAGGTCGTCACCACCCCCCGCGCCCAGGTGCGGGTCTTGAGCCGCCCGCCGGGGGTGTAGGTGTAATCCGGACCAAGCGAACCCTGGCCGGCGTTCGCATAGCGCTTGCTGGAAAGCCAGCCCCGGGAAGTGCTGTAGTTCCAGGTCGTCACCGCCGCGCCGGAACCGGAGGCGAAGTTCTGCCACGTTTTCATGGTCTGCACGCGCCCGGCATAATCATACGTGTATTCCACCGGGTAAGTGCGCGACCCGTAATTGCGCTTGAGCTCGCCGGTGAGGTAAAACTCCGTAAACACGCTGGAACTATCCGGTTCGACGACATTGGTGGCTTGGAGCAGTTTGTTGTAGTACGTGCGGGTGATTTGCGCTGCCTGCCCGAGCACCGGAGCCGGAGTGGTGACGCTCGCGACCTGGTCGGCGGCGTTGTAAGCATAGGTGGTGGCGCCGACGCGGGCATCGCTCACCGCAAGCTGCCGCCCATGCGGATCATAGGTGTAGGTCGCCGCGGCCAGTTGATTGCCCAGGGCGTCCTTGCGGACGTTGGAAATCAACCGGCCGGAGGAATAGGTGGACAGGCTCCGGGAGCCATCGGGCGCGCCATTGGTTACGTAGCGGGTGCCGTTGGTCAGGAATACAGTGGAGCTCCACGAGGTCACCGGAGTGCTGGCCCCTGATTTGGGTCTTTGTTGATCCATACCTGTGTTAACCGATCCCGACGGAAAACCTTACAAACTATTTTCAAATTCTTCGGCGCGGCAGGGGGGCTCCTGGTAAAACCGCGCCCCCCCCCCTCCCCCCTGTGTGTGGAGCGTTTCAAAGCTGGTATAGTTGATTGAGCAAAGCCGACAGCTGGTTGGCGGTTGCTGGCTGGCATTTGGGCTCTGGGGGGCCGGGTGGTGATTGGGCCATCCCCCCCTCCCGGATCAGGCTCCCCCCTCATAGAAGACTCCCGGACAGAACCCCTGAACGGGACCCCCTGTGAAGGGAGGATCTGCGTGGTCATGGCAGTGGGGGGGTAGTGGCAGTAGATAGGGAGACAACAGAGCTGGCAGGGCCTCGTTCCGTGTGGGACGGGGCCTTTTGTCATTGGG
>CAIWMU010000259.1 GCA_903913865.1 uncultured Verrucomicrobia subdivision 3 bacterium | reverse complement strand
TGGGGAACCGGTGAAATGGGAATCCCGGAGAAAGAAACGGCGCTTTGATCAGCCTCCGGCGAAGACGGGGCGGAAGCCGGCGGCTTCGAGGATTTTTGCGATCTCCTCCCGTTTGTCCCCCTGGATCTCGATCTGGCCGTTTTTGACGGTGCCGCCGGTGCCGCAGGCTTTTTGCATCTGCTTGGCGAGGGACTCCTTTTCGGGGAGGCCGATGCCGACGAAGTTTGTGACGACGGTGACGGTCTTGCCGCCGCGCCCGGCTTTTTGGCGGATGATATCGACGCGGCCCCGGCTTTTCTGCTTTTTGGGGATGGGGGTGGGGATGAAATCGGGTCCGGGCGGGAGGCCCGAGGTGTCGAGGTTTGCGAAGGGGTTATGACCGAACGGTGTGCCTGGGGTGGATGGATCTGCCGGGTTCATGGGGAGGGGATCAGGGTCTTGGGCTGATGAATCCGACCTCGGTGCGGGCGACCCAGCCAAGGGCGCGGGAGGTGCGGACCAGGAGGTAATCGCCCCGGGCGCGGACGGTGTGCACCGGTTCCCCGGCGGTGAGGCGGGTGAGGGATTGGGCATCGAAGGTCGGGGAAAGGCGCAGGGGGGTCTCCTTCTGGAGGACGAAGCCGAGGCGGGCGCGGCTGTCCACGCCGAAGTGGGCGGGGATGCTGAGCAGGAAGACCATGAGGGCGAGCGCGGCGATGCCCTGCTGCCATGGGGCGCGACGCCAGCGGAGGATGCCGGGGAGGGATGCCATGAGGACCGCAGTCCAGAAACTGCCCCCGGTGATCCATGCCCACCAGTTGACGGGGAGCCAGGAGGAGATGACTTCGTGCCAGCCGAGCTGGGGTGTGTCGAGCTGGGCCACTTTACGGACGTAGAGCAGGTTGTTGTGGGCCGCCTCCTGGAAGGGATCCAGCCAGAGGGCCCGTTCCCAGGCGAGGATGGCGGTGCCGGTTTCGCCCCGCTGCCATTCGGCGTTACCGAGGTTCTGGAGGACGCCGGAGGAGGGATGTGCATCGGCCAGTTTCTGGAATGCCTGGGCGGCCTGCACGTAATCCCCGGCGCGGTAGGCGGCGGTTCCAAGGGAGAAGAGATCCTCGGCCCGGGCCGGGAGGAGTGCCAGCCAGAGGCAGGTGATGAATGGGAGGATGCGGTTCATGCGCGGAGTTTCTCCTCCAGTTCGCCAAGGACGGCGTCGTAGTCGGTCTGGCGGGCGAGCAGTTCGCGCAGTTCCGGGGCGTCTTCGCTGTATTGGGCGGCATCGGCCAGGTTGAAGAGGCGGCGCAGGAGTTCGATGCGGGCCGGGTTGGCGCCGGTTTCGGGCAGGACCTTGAGCATGTCGCTGCCCACGAGGGCGCGCGGGGTGGCGGGGAAGAAGGGGGCGCAACCGGCCCGGAGGGCGCTGATGACCGAGCGAGCGTAGGTGGCGGCATCGCCATTTGTGGCCACGCTCCGGGCCTCACGCCAGTGCTGTTTGAGGGCGCGACGGGCGTGGCGGCGCTCGAGGATTTCCGGGTGGGCCTCAAGGTGGCGTCGGCGACGGTCCCAGAACCAGAGGGCGGCGAAGCCGATGGCGGGCGCGGCCTGGGCGAAGGGAAACCAGGGCTGTTGCTGCAGCGGGACGAGGGTTGTCGCATCAATGCCCCGGGTTGCGGCAAGATCGTTGAGTTGCAGGGTCACCTCCACGGGTTCGGCCAGAAAGGCCTTCTCCCGCAGGGTCATCATCGCTGCGGGGGCGGCATCGCCGGTGACGGTCACCGGGACGGGCGGGATGGAGAGATCGACGAAACGGCCTGTGGCGGGGTCGAAATAGCTGAAGGGGATTGAGGGTGTGGCCTTGACCTCCGGGGTGAGGGGGACGAGCAGGTAATTAAAGGTCGCGAATCCCTGCGCATGCTGGAACTGGATGGGCAGGTTGTCCGGCGGGGCGCTGAAGATCTGCCACTGTTTGTCGCGGGGCGGGGATGGGGCGACGAGGCGACCGGCCCCAACCGGGCCACGGACGGAGACGGTGAGTTTGAGGGAGTCGCCGACCTTTACGGAATTTGTGGAGATTCTGGGGGGATCCAGGGTGAAGGTGCCCACGGCGCCCTTGAATCCCCGGAGCTGGCCGGAGGCGGGGAGCGGGCGGATATCGAGATCCAGTGGATCGGAGTCGAGCAGGGTGTATTGGATGCCGACGACCTGCGGGGTGGCCCCCCCGCCGGAGATGACGATCGGGCCGGTATAACGGTTGCCTATCGAGTAGCCCTGGGCGGAGACGGAGATCCTGCCGGAGGCGATGGGGGTGAGCAGTATCTCGTAGATAAAGGCGGAACGGGCGGGCTGGAACGGTTTTTCCGGGGGCAGCATCTCGATGCGCTGCTGGACGGTGTTGGGATCGGTGACGAAGCCCTCGCCATTGAACTGGACGGTGGAGAGGCCCTGGGCGAAGCCGCCGATGGGGCCGGGGAAGATGATTTTTGCGCGGACCGGCTGGCCGACGAAGAGGTTGGTCGGGGAAATCTCAATGCGGACATCCGGGTTTGCCGGCTGGGTCACCGCGCCTGCGGAGACATCGAGGGTGGCGGCGGGGATCGTGACGGATTGCCCATACACCTGGACGTCGTATGCAGGAATGGTGAAACGCCCGGCCGATTTCGGGGTCGTGCGATAGAGGAACGAGGTGTGAGGGATCAGGTTCCCCGCGCCAGGCACGAGGATCTGGCCGCGGCCGCCGGTGCGCAGTTCCAGGCCACCCGGGTTTTTAAGCTTCGCGGGCCATTCGATGGATGCCTCCAGCGCGCCGACAGTGACGCGGTAGGTGGCCCTGCCTCCCGGGGCGATGACAGGAGGATCGAAGGTGGCCGTGACTGCGATGGGAAAGGAGACATCAATCTTGGGCTGCGAGAGCATCAGCCCCATCAGTTGATCAGGAGGGATATTGGGGTTCTGCGCCCCCAGCGGGAGGGCCCAGAGGATCGCGAGCAGGCAGAATGAAATCGTTGCGCGCATGGGTTACCAGGTCGGTCGGTTCTTCTTGTCCGGCTCCGCCTCGTTTGTGCCATCCCCCATCGGCAGCTTGCGGTCCTTGTCGAGTTTGAAGGAATCGAGCAGCCAGCCGGCCTGTTCCGGGGAGAGGGTCATTTCCTTCCCATCCTTTGCGGGGCCTTCCTCCTTGCCCTTGTCGCCTTCGGGTGGCGGTTCCTCCTGCTCCTCCTCATCGCCAGCGGCACCGGGGGGCATGTCCTCCTCGGGGATGCGGCCCTTGAGCTGCTTCATTTTCTCTCCGAGATCCTGTTTCTTGTCCCCCATGGCGTTGGAGAGGGATTCCATCTCCCGGATGCTGTCGATGAGGGCGGCGATACTGCGGTCCACGACATCGGCGTTGTGGCGGGCCTCCTGGTCCTTCGGGTTGAGTTCGAAGGCGGACTTGAAATCGCTGGAGGCGCGCTGCCATTTGGAGAGGACATTGCCGCAGGTTTCGAGGGCCTTGCGGATGGCCTTGATGGCGCTGTTGAGTTCGCGGCGGGCACCGCGTCCGTTCATGTATGCGCCGACCAGCCGCTGCATGTCGGTGGTGGCGAGAGCCTCGGCGGCGGTGCGGGAGGCGCTGGTCGCGCCCTGCAGCGCGGAGCTTGCGGCTGCGGCGGTCTGTTTGGGCTGGGGGCCTTTCTTCAAATCCTCAACACCCATCTGGAAGCGGACATGGCCCAGGTTGTAGAGGGTGGCGGGCTGTAGGGATTCCACCTGTGCGACCAGGGCCGAATCGAGCATGCGCTCGGCCTCTTTGAATTTTCCATCCTTCAGGAGCCGTGTGCCGGCGTTGAAAAAATCGCGCGGCGTTTCCGGTTCGGGGAGCTTTGCCGGGGCGTTTGTGGTGGCGGGTGCGGCTGGAGCGGCGTGGGCGGAGTGGGCGGGCGAGGCGAGGCACAGGGCCAGCAGGGCGACAAGGAACGGGCGGCCCGATCCGCGTGGCAGGGTCGGCATGATTTTCATACTGGGATCCTCCTTCGGGTGCCCACGAGCGACTCCGTCACCAGGATGAGGAGCACGGCTGCGACGGCGACATGGAAACGGTCCACACCATATTTGCGGCCGTTGCCGCCGCTGGCGGAGGAGTGGAGTGTTTCTCCGGCGAGGCGGACCTGGGCCAAACCCTCGCCCATGGGGCCGAGCGGGAAGTAGGCGCCGTGGGAAACGCGTGCGATTTCCCGGAGGGTGGTTTCATCCAGCCTGCTGTGGACCACATCCCCCTTGCGATCCCGGAGCAGTTCGGGCCGGCCCTGTTCGTTGACGATCTGGATTTCGGCCCCGGCGGAGGTGCCGACCCCCACTGTGAAAACAACAAGGCCTTCGCGGGCCATTTTTTCGGCGGTCTTGATGCCGCTCTTTTCGAGATCCTCGCCATCGGTCAGCAGGACCACGACCTTTTCGCGCGCGGTTTTGTCCATGGCGCGGAACCCCTCGTCGAGGGCACGACCCACATCGGTGCCGGGCACGGGAATGCTCCGATCATCCAGGGAGAGGAGGGCATCGCGGAAGGCGTTGTAATCGTAGGTCAGGGGGCATTGGAGAAAGGCCTGGCCTGCGAAGGCCACGAGGCCGACGCGGCCCCGGCCCAGGTTTTGCACGTAATCGAGCACGGCGAGTTTGGCGCGGTCGATCCGGGTTGGGGAGACATCCGCCGCGAGCATGCTGCGGGAGCAGTCGAACACGAAAACCGTGTCCCTGCCCAGCAGGGTGCCGGAGACGCTTTCCTCGCCCCACTGGGGCCGGGCAAGGGAGATGCCGATCCCGGCGATGGCGAGCAGGAGAAGGATCTCCTTGATGAGCCGCCGCGCGGGGCTGTGGGAGGCGGTAAGGCGGGCCAGAATGGCCGGGGCGGCGATGCGGGCGAGCTGGCGCGTGCGGGCGCGGGCCGAATAACGCTGCATGGCCCAGAGAGCGAGCGGGCCGAGAACAGCAAGCCAGAGCCAGACTGGATCGCCAAAGTGCGGGTTTGAGAAGGTCATGGGATCCTCCTCAGGCGGGTGTTGGCGAGAGCCAGTTCAAGAGACAGGAGACCGAGTGCGGCCAGCAGCGGCCATTGGAAGAGCGGGCGGTAGGTGGTGTAGCGGCGGAGTTTGATCTCCGTCTTTTCCAGCCGGTCAATTTCGCTGTAGATGCGCTGCAGCTCCTTGCGGTTTGTGGCGCGGTAGAAGCGTCCGTTGGAAAGGGAGGCCATGCGGCCGAGGACGGAATAGTTTGCGGGCTGGAGCATCATGCCGGGGATGATGTTGCCGCCCGGGTCGAGCTTGAGCTTGCCGGTGTTGGGATCGAAGGCGGGCAGTTCGCAGGGTTGCTCGATGCCGATGCCGATTGTGTAAATTTTGATGCCGAGCGCGGCGGCCAGCTGGGCGGCGGGCACCGGGTCGATGTCCCCCCGGTTGTTGTCCCCGTCGGTCAGGAGGATGATCGTGCGGCTTTTGCTATCCTTGAGTTCCTTGAGGCGTTTTGCACCGGCGGCGGCGGCGTCGCCGATGGCGGTGCCGAGTTCGCGGATGGTGCCCACGTGGAGGCGTTTCAGGTTTTCGACAAGCCAGTCATGGTTGAGCGTGAGGGGGCTGGCGAGGTAGGGGACGGCTGAGAAGACGACCAGGCCGAGGCGGTCACTGGGGCGTTTGCGGATGAAATCCTCCAGCACCTCGGAGGCGATGTCGAACCGGGAGATGCGCTCGTTTTTCGCCCCCATGTCGAGGGCCATCATGGACCAGGAGAGATCGACGACGAGCATGATGTCCACGCCACTGGCCTGGGTTTCCGTATGGTCATTGGAAAACCTTGGTCCTGCCAGTGCAACGATGCAAAGGCCGACCGTGAGGATGCGGAGGAACAGGGCGAGGCGACCGGCGGCGGCGCGGACGGTGGCACCTGCGGCGCGGGCGATTTCGGCGCTGGAAAACTGGAGAGAGGCGAGCTTGCCGGACCGGCCGAGCCAAAGGGCATAG
>CAIWMU010000258.1 GCA_903913865.1 uncultured Verrucomicrobia subdivision 3 bacterium | reverse complement strand
CAGATGCCGAGTATCCGCCTCCAGGATTCCAGATCGGTGGGCGGGTATCCGGTAAGCGGGAACTCGCAATTATTCACTGTGCCGCGCAGGAAGGGAGTGCGTCCGTTGATTTTAAATGTCGATCCGACGATGTTAAACTCCCGCATGCCGAAGCGCGTGATGAATGGGGGATCGCTCGGTTTGTTAGGAATCCCAACGGAGGCCTTCAACGTATACACGCCCGTTGAGAACTCGTCCCAGAGTTGGGGATTGTCGATGGGGATCGTGTAAGTGAATTTCTGCGCGCCAGCGACGGCTTCGATCGAAGTCTCGAAAAGTTTGCCGACGGTCTTTCCTTTGGGGTCATGGATCTCGATGCGCAGCTTCCCCGATGCTTGTTGGGATTCAAGATTTTCAAGATTGACCACCAGGCGGATGCTGGCCGGGGAAAGTTTAGGAAACACCTGCACGTCACGAATGAAAAGCCCCTCATGGGCCGACAATTCCATCCGCCCGATGATGCCGTTCCAATTGCCGGCGGTGTTGTTAGGCTGGTCGCAGGCGTGGGTGTTCCAGGCGTTGGGGTAGGGCACTGTGTTGTCGACCCGGATGGTGAGCCGGTGGGCACCGGGCTTCAAACGATCGAGTTCCATTTCGGTGGAGCTCACCAGGGTCATCACCGACCCGACTATCGCCTCATCCACCCACACCGACACATTTCCGTGGCAGCGCTCAAGGAAGAGTGAAACGTATTTACCGCTCCAGTTCTCGGGGATCTGCACCGTGGTCTGGTACCATGCCGCCCCAGCGTAAGTGAAGGGCCGCTGGAGGCCATTGAGGACATTGGGATCGTTGATGTCGATGTGCTGGGGAGCGGGCGTGCCTTTGTTGTTCTGATCGAGGGATCCGGGAAGTTTGACCGTTTCTGGAAGAACCTCTCCATACCATTTTTCCTGTTCACCAACAGACGCCGGATCAAGCTTGAATTGCCAGGTGCCGCCAAGTGAGATCGCGGGGGACTCGGCTGCCGTGGCCGCAGTGGCCGCCAACAGAAGGGCGAGGCGTGTGAAGATGTGTTTCATGGTTAAGTTCATAATCCTCACGGGGTAATTATTTTATATTCTGCCCATAGTGGATAAAGAAATCCACCAGCGGCTGACACTGGAAGAATTCAGGACACACCTCGTGGCCTTTGCCCGGAATAATGATTAAGGTGTGTTTCTCCTTTAGTTTTCTTTTTCGACTTTGCAAACCCTATCAATCTTTCGGATACAGCACGGAGAACCGCCGCTTCTGTTGCTCGGTTGGCTTAACATCCTCGTGCGCCCCTCCTGGGGCAAAGACCTCGCGCATGGCATCCAGGTAGCCGAAGCCGGCCAAAGTGGAGGGCATGAGGAAGTGCCCTTCCCCAAACTCATTCCAGTTGGGCAGCATGACGATCTTGCGCCCCAGCGAATCTGCTGGATGCGAAGGCATTAGTTCATCCCGCGTCCATTGCAGCAAGGCTTGGTAATCGGTCATGGTAGCCCAACCGCCATCTTTAACACCCCACGCCTCCCGATCCCAGCCCATCGAGATACTCGGCAGGACGCCGAACTTCTCCGCGACCCCCGCATCGCGCTGCGCGATGTTGTTTTGCCGCTGGGTATTCGCATCCGGCGAATACCACGTATACGCATAGCAGTAGTCCACGCCAATCGACTTCCATATTTTCATCGCATTGGCATCCGCATTGCGTAGCTCCATGAGCACAATCACCCCGGGAAGTCCCGCCTTTGCCACTTCGTCGCGCAGTGTCTGAATCACGTCAGCCCCACCGTAGTTTTTG
>CAIWMU010000257.1 GCA_903913865.1 uncultured Verrucomicrobia subdivision 3 bacterium | reverse complement strand
CGTTGGGATTCCCGGAGGGGGATGGGGCGACATGCGACCTTTGGATTCCCGGAGGGAAAACGGCGATCGCCCGACCTAAAACAATTTGCAAATGAAACCCTCATCGGGATTATCGGCCTGTCAGGGGGGAACATCAGCCCGACCTTGGGCGTTTCCGGATGGGGGAATTGGTCCGCGCCCATCTACGCCCATCCCATCCACGTCCATTCGCGGTTCCCCCTCCCCTACTCCAACCGCGTTGTCCTGTCAGGGAGCCTTCGGGGTCTCTTTCTTTTTCGCGCCCGGCAGGGGGGGCAGGGGGACATCCGGGGGCAGCGGCGGGTGCTGATTCAGTTTGGCCACCAGAGTGCGCCAGGCCTGACGCTGTTCCGGGGTGAGCACCTTCCACTTCTCGGCATTCTTCAGAAAGAGCTCCCGTTCCCCGGTGCTCAGGCTGGCGAACTTGTCGAAGGACCGGATGCACTCGGCCCGCTGGCCTGCGGGAAGGCTCCCAAACGTGAGCAGGGTTTTCTCGATTTGATGCCTCTCCTGTTCTGAGAGAGTGGCCAAAGCCCGCTGTTTCTCCCCAATGGTCAGTTCGAAGAAATGGTTGAAGCGGTTGAGAATGGATTTCCGCTGGGTCTCAGCCATCTGCCCCCAGCTGGCCATGCCGCTTTCCAGCTTTTCACGGCGGGCCGGGGACATCCCTTCGAGCATCCGCCGCTTCTGCTCCTCGCTCGCGGATTGCACCTCGGTGAAGTAGGTGATGGCCGCCTCGTTGTCCAGCAACTCGCGCCGGGCCGGTTCGGGGAGCTGGTCCCATTCCTGGAGGCGACTTTCCACCAATGCCCGTTTCTCCGCCGGTATGACCTTCAATGCCTCACTCCGACCGCCCGGGGGCAGATTCATCATCGGGCGGAGATAAAAACGCAACTCCGTGGCCTGGAGCCTGAGTTCCCGTTCGTCCGGCTGGAGGGCCTCGTATTCGTGGATTTTTGTGAGAATCCGCGTGCGGGTCTCGACCGGCCTGTCCTCCAGCAACCGGGTGCGCTCCTGACCGCGGGACGCAAGAAGTTCCCGGAAGACATCCACAGGGGAACGCATCAGGGGCGGTGTGGGGGGGAGGGTCAACAGGTTGGTTCCCGCCTCCGGCAGCCCGGGGCTGGAGCCGGTAACCGCCGCTGGCTGCCCGGGAGCAGGTGCGGTCAGGCAGTGCCAGACCAGGCAGACCATGAGAAAGTGGCGGGTCATCGAACGGTTCACTTTGCCAGATTCAAGGCCAGCAATTCCTCATCCGGTCCGGAGGATCGGCTCATGGCGCGGATGGCATCAAAATCCTGGAGAATTTCCGGAGTTGGAAGGGTGGAGACCTCGGAGACGGCAGCCACACTGTCGAGCATCCTTTTCTGCTCCCCGCTCTCAAACTGCTGATAGGAGAACAACCCGGCGACCACAATAACCGCGCCAAACCCTAAACGCGGCAACCACGCCGGGATGTTCCCCAACCAACCAAAGCGTCTGGATGCCTCCAGACGTTCGGCTTGCCCGGCTTCACGCCGGGCCGCCTCGAGCAGCCGGGCCGTGAAGTTTGTCGCTACCGGGACATTCGATAAAGTTCCAAGTGCCTTTTGCAGAGCAATTTCCGATTCAAATTCCGCCCGGAGCCCGGGGCGGGTCTGGAGCCAGGCACGCAAATCGCGCAGCTCCCCGGCGCTCAACTGGCGCCGCCAACACAACTCCCGCCAACGGGTTTCGACCGGATCGCTCATATCTCTGTTCCTCTCTTGAAAAAACCGGCTGTGACCAAAAGTTGCTCTCGTTTATTGCTCATCCCAAACTCCTGTTTTCAAATAGGGTTTCAACCGCTGCTTCAACGTTTCCCGCGCCCGGTGGATTGTGGACTTCGTGGCCGAGAGGGAGCAGCCCAGTATGGCGCTGATCTCCTCATAGCTGAGTTCGTCCTGCTGGCAGAGCAGGAGGGCGGATCTCTGGGTCTCAGGCAGGTCGGCAATGGCCTCGCCGACCATCCGCTCCAGTTCGCTTTCCAGCAGCAGGTCGGGCGGGGAGGATGTCCGGCGGTCTTCAAACTGGGCCTGAGGGGAATCCCCGCCATCAATGCCCGGGGCATCCATGGAGTCCGCAGGATGCCGCGATCTGCGCCGGATCTCATTCAGGCAGAGGTTTCGTGCGATGGTGAAGAGCCAGGTTGAGAATTTCGATGAGACCTCGTAGCGGGCTGCCGACCGGTAAACCTGCAGGAACGCCGCCTGTGCCAGATCCTCCGCCTCCGCCAGGTCCCGGAGCATCCTGTAGGCGAGGTTGATTACCGGCTGCTTGTATTTGTCGGCCAATTCGGCAAAAGCGGTCATGTCCCCTTCTTTGACTTTCATCATCAGGGCGGCATCCGGGTCCGTCTCGCCAGGCATCATCGTCAGCACAGTTCTAACACAAGATGACGCACAAGGTTGCAAAAAATATTTTCAGTTCATGGCCGGGGCCTCAGCAACCGGCTTGTGTGCAGGCCGGATTTGGCGAACCTTGTGGCGATGACTGGTGAGACCCGAATGAGAATGCTCCTTGCTGGCGCCGAGCCGATCCTGGCCCTGGCGCCCATGCAGGATGTGACGGATCTTGCCTTCTGGCGACTCCTGGCCCCGTATGGCGCCCCGCATCTCCATTTCACGGAATATTTCAGGGTCTATGCAACCTCCCGGCTGGACCGGCACATCCTGAAGTCGGTCATTGAACACGCGGCAGCCGGGCCGGTTGTGGCGCAGATGATCGGGAACGACATCCCCTCCCTCATCCGCACCGTGCGGGAGCTGCAGAATCATCCGGTGGCCGGGATCGATCTGAACCTGGGCTGCCCGGCACCGGTGGTCTATCGCAAATGTGCCGGAGGGGGGCTGTTGCGGGATCTCAAGGCGGTGGATGCGATTCTTGGGGCGTTGCGGGAGGTGGTGCGGGTGCCTTTCAGCGTCAAGACCCGCATCGGATTCGATTCGGATGCCACCTATCCGGAGCTGCTCCGCATTTTTGCGGCGCACAACCTGGACCTGCTCACGGTGCATGGGAGGACGGTGAGGGAGATGTATCATAGCGAGGTCCACTACGAGCGCATCGCCGAGGCGGTGCAGGCGGTGAAGTGCCCGGTCCTGGCCAACGGAAACGTCCATTCCGCGAAGAGAGGGCTCGAAGTATTGAAGTCCACGGGAGCCGCCGGGCTGATGATAGGGCGCGGGGCGATCCGCAACCCCTGGATTTTTCAGCAGGTGCACGATCTTCGCACCACCGGCAGCATCCGGGTGCCCACCGGGTTTGAAGTGTTGGATTATGTCCACAGGTTGTATGAGGCGCTGGCCTCTCCCGGCCTGAGCTGCGGCAGCCACGTCCAGCGGGTGAAGAAGCACCTCAACTACCTCGGTGTGGGCGTCGATCCGGAGGGTGAATTTCTGAACCGCATGAGGAGGTTGGTTACGGAGGCGGAATTGTTCGCGCTGTGCCGGGAGTTTTTGTCCCACGACCAGCCAATGCCCCTGGAACCGTTCCCGCTGGGTTTGAAGGAGCGGGATGTCATGGCCGGATCCCACCTGTGATCCGGATTCCGTTTCCCCCCTCTCAGTAATAACGGTGGCCGCCTTGCATGGGGAAGGCATTGGGAAGGTGCCTCACCTCCCGCACGCGGCCCTCCTCGAGCAGCACCTCCACGATGTCGAACCGCACCGCCACCCGGGGCTGGCGCAGGAGACGCAGGTAATCCAATGCCGCCTTGGTGATGTGCAGCCGCTGGGCCGCATCAACCGCCGCAGCCGGACGTGCCCACTGCTCGGAGGACCGGGTCTTCACCTCGACGAATACCAGACAGCCGGTTCCATGGCCGTGAAACAGAAAATGGACCGCGGCCATCAACCGTTGGCCCAACCCGCCCGGCTTTTCCACCGGATCGGAACGTTCCCGCGTCCGGAAGATCAGGTCAATCTCGCCCCGTGGTGAGCGATAATTGGCGGTGAGAAACTTCATTCCCCCCTTTTGCAGAAACTTCTGCGCGGCGCGCTCCCCCAGCCTGCCACGGCGCAGGTGCTCAGCCTCCGTCTTTCCGGAAAACCACGTCTTGAATGTATTTAAGAGGTTCATTCGCCGCTGCTGCCTCGAGCCGGATGCAGGGGGCTGGCACAATCCATAGTGCTGCCGAACCGCCCCGACCCACCCGACGCCGCCCATTTTACGGGCACCTGCCGCCTTTGCAATGGTGGCTGTTGGTGGATGATCGTCATGGAGAGAATCCGCAGATTCCGGAAAGGGGTCCGTCTCAACTCTGCGAAAATCTGTGAAATCTGCGGATCATTCCCGGCTGTGGATATGGCGCTTGAGCCCGGTTCGGATATCGACGGCTTGCCAGGGCTTGTATGGGGGCGGGCCCGTGGTGACCGGAAACGCTGACACCTTGCGTTCGCAGTGTGAAATTTAGGGCGGTGGTCATCCTTTCGATTTTGGGTCTATCCGCGTAGTTGCCGGTCGGGGGAGAAACCAAAAAACAACCACTGAGGCGAGACCTGCGTTCAGGAGGACGGAGCAAAAGCACGCGAGGGGACTCGGTCCGGACAGCAGTGGATGAAAGAACGTGTGGAACAACGGGAGCGACCAATAGACCACCGGCTCGAAGCTCTCCGGGCAGGCTTTCATCTGGAGAACCAGCAGGAGGAACCCGGTTGAGAGGGTGATGAGAGCTCTGGTGGCGCAATGCATGAGTAGTTAACGACCCGGCTCAAGGGCAACTTTGTCCGAGGGCCAACGGCCCGGCCCCATCTCAGCCTATGGCACCGCCATAGGAATCGGGCACCAAGATGAATGGAGGGCTGTAGGCCCGGTTTCATATCCGGGATTCGTGACCTGAACGGATGGATCGGGCCTTCAGCCCTTGAATCGTTTCAATGTCCCGTTTCCTGGGGCTGTACCCCAGGCTGGTATCAGGCCGCGCCGTTGGCGCTCGCTCCGGGGATGTCCAACCGCCCGGTTTGTCCAAAGGTCGAACCACCCGATTTGGCATAGAGGCTACATCCCCGGCTGGTCCGAGGGCCAACGGCCCGGCCCCATCCCAGCCTGTGGCACCGCCATAGGAATTGGGCACCAAGATGAATGAAGGGCTGTAGGCCCGGTTTCATATCCGGATTCCCTGGCCGCAAGCCACTTGTGATCCGCCTGCCCTTCCCCAAATCACAAATAGCGGTTGCGGCCCTCCATTGGGAGGGCGTGGGGAAGGTGCCCAATCTCCCGCGCCCGGCCCCCCTCGAGCAGCACCTCCACATTTTCAAACCGCACCGCCACCCGGGTCTGGCACCCCCCGCGCCCCGGCCCCGGGTCGATTTTTTTCTGGAGATGGCAACGGCCTTCAAACACTCTGTGCGGACTGATGCAAATAACCAGGTTCAAGCCCGTACTGTTGGCTGTGGGGTCGATGCTTTTCATCGCGATGCCAACTGTGCGGGGGGGGAATTGGCCGCAGTGGCGCGGGCCGTTTCAGGATGGCTCCACCACGGAGGAGCGCCTTCCTGAGACCTGGAGCACGACCAACGGGGTGGCATGGGCCGCCCCCCTGCCCGGGTTCAGCGGGGCCACACCGGCTGTCTGGAACAACTCCATCTTCGTCTCAAGCCCGGATACGAACAAGGACCTGCTCCTGATCTGCCTGGATCGCGCCACGGGGGCCGCCCGCTGGAAGGCTGTCGTGGGGACGGGCGACCGGGAGGTGGGCCGCAACAACATGGCCGCGCCATCCCCGGTGACGGATGGCACCAATGTTTATGCCATGGTCGGGACCGGGAATCTTGCGGCCTATGATTTCGCAGGAAACAGGAAGTGGGCGCGGGATCTGGCTGCCGATTTCGGCTCCTTCTCCATCATGTGGATCTATGGCTCCAGTCCTCTGCTTTGGAATGGCCGGCTCTACATCCAGGTGCTGCAGCGCACTCCGGTGCCGGAGGACTACACCCACGCACCCGGGGCTGCCAGAACCCGCGAATCCTACCTCCTGTGTCTGGACGCCGCCACCGGGACGAACATCTTCCGCCAGATCCGCCCCACCGAGGCCCAGCTGGAATCCATGGAAAGTTACTGCACGCCATATCCCTGCAAAACCAAGGCCGGGATGCAGATCCTCGTGTTCGGGGCGGACCACCTCACCGGCCATGATCCCATGACCGGTGCCGAGCTTTGGCGTTCCCAGACCTTCAACCCGAAGCACGATGACTACTGGCGCATCGTCCCAACCCCCATTTATGCTGGTGGACACATCATCGCCTGCGGTCCGAAGCGCGATCCCGTGGTGGGCATCCGCGATCAGGACCTCAAGGGCAGCCTGCCGGAAAGCTCCATCTCCTGGCGCCTGACCGATTTCCCCACAGACTGCTCCTCCCCGCTCCTTTACCGGGAGGTTTTGTATATCCTGGACGGGGACCGGCAGCGGCTCACGGCCCTGAATCCGGCTTCCGGTGAGAAGCTGGGGCAGATCGCCCTTGGGGTGCATGACATCTTCCGGGCATCCCCGACCGGTGCCGATGGGAGGATTTATTGTGTCAGCGAAACCGGAACCGTCATCGTGGTGGAGGCCGGCAAGGAGATGAAGATTTTATCGACAATTCGCATGGGTGAAAGTCCGGTGCGCTCCAGCGTGGTGGCGGCGCAGGGGGCGCTATTCATCCGCACCGCCCGGAACCTCTACTGCATCCCCGGCCCGGGATCCGTTGCCAAACAATGATCCTGCCGCACAAGATTTCCACCCTCCTTTACTGTTTCAATCCGGAGGGGGAGATTCTCCTGCTGGAGCGGGCGCAGGAGCCGAACCTTGGCCTCTGGAGCCCTTGTGGCGGGAAGCTCAAGACCGGGGTGGGGGAATCCCCGCATGCCTGTGCGATCCGGGAGGCCCGGGAGGAGATGGGGCTTGTCCTGTCGGCGGCGGATTTGCATCTGGCGGGCATCGTGAGTGAGGAGGGCTACGAGGGCCAGAGCCATTGGCTGATGTTTCTTTTTGAAGTGACCCGGCCCGTCTGCCAGCTTCCCCCGCCACATCGTGAGGGCCGGTTCGCACTTGTGAAGCCGGAGGACCTGCACACATTGGCCCTGCCACAGACGGACCGGGACCGCATCTGGCCCTGGTTTTTCGAGTATCGCGGAGGCTTCTTTGCGGCCCACTGCACATGCCACGGGGACGGGCGGTATGAATGGGTTCTCGAGGAGGGCCATCCCGGGCGCGGCCCGGGAAAAGCAACAGAGGCGGGAGCCCACTTTTCATGAACGAACCTGTCATAGATCTTCAAAGCGACCATTACTTCATGGGGGAAGCCCTGCGGCAGGCTGTGCGGGCCTATGAGGCTGAGGAGGTGCCGATCGGGGCGGTGGTCACCCGGAATGGGCGCATCATTGCCCGCGCCTTCAACCAGGTGGAACTGTTGAAGGATGCCACCGCACACGCTGAGATGCTGGCCATCACCCAGGCTGAGGAGGCTGTCGGGGACTGGCGGCTGACCGATTGCACGCTGTATGTGACCAAGGAACCGTGCCCGATGTGCGCGGGTGCCATCGTGCATGTGCGTTTTGCGCGGGTCGTGTTTGGCGCGCCGGATCTGAAGTCGGGCGCGGCGGGTGGTGCGTTGAACCTGCTCCAGTGGCCCACCCTGAACCACCGCTGTGAAATCACCCCCGGGATGCGGGAGGAGGAATGCCGGAACCTGCTGCGCTCTTTCTTCGCCGAGCAGCGGAAAAAGCCGGCCCCCAATCCGGAGTCCCCCGGGGCCGAACCGGACACCGGGAGTGGCGGGTAGCAGACCCTTCACCCGGCGTTGAGTTCAGTCCCCCTTGCCGGTTTGATCGGCCCATTCCCCGGCAATGACCGGTTTCACAATCCTGGAAAATTCATCATAGGCCTGATCCTTGAAATGGAGCTTGTCCTCCAGGTAAAGCTCCAGGCGGGGCTCGCCTGCAGCATTGAACAGGGCGGTGTTCAGATCAATAAAACCGAGGGAGGGATCTTTCGTGCAAAATTCCCGGGCCAGCCGGTTCGCCTCGTCCACCACGTCCCATTTGTCCTTCTTTTGCGGCGCGCGATTGATGGAGGCGTAGAAGATCCGTGTCTTTGGCAGCGTTTCATGGACCCGCCCGGCGAAGAGGCGGAAGCTCTCAAAAATCTCAGCCGCCTTCCGGCCCGCATTCACATCGTTGCTGCCGCAATAATAGACAATGATCCGCGGCTTGTAGGGCAGGGCGATTTTATCCATGTAGTGGAGCACATCCGTTGTGAGTGAGCCTCCAAACGCGCGGTTGAACACAGGCAGCGGGGCCATGTGACGTTCCAGCCCGGTCCACAGCCGGAAGATGCTGCTGCCGATGAACAGGATCGCCTGTTGTGGCGGGGGATTCGTTTTGTCGGCCGCCAGAAAGGCGTTGATGTCCTTCTCAAACCTGGCAGGCGCAGGGAGTGCTTTCGGTGGTGGCGGTTGGGTGGTTTGGGCCGTCAGGGGGACGGTGAGGACTGCCATCCAACAAAACAGCCCGAGAATGAGGTGGTGGTGTCTTTGCATGATCGACTTCATGGGATTTCGAAAGGCCATTGTGGTGCCGGGTTGAACCGCCCCGTTTTCCGCACCGCTCAAATCCGGGGCAAACCGGTTGGGTTCAGGTTGCGAATTCATTGGAAACGCATCCTGCCGCAGCGGATGCGCCGGGTCAACAGCCATCGAAAATCAGGTCATGGCCCATGGCAGAGTTTGTGTTTCGGGGAGAGGGCGCAAAATCTCCGGTGGGAAATTCCGGGCACCTTTGGTAGATTGCAGGCAGTATGCGGGGTGGCCGCAGGGAACCGGCTCCCCGTGCGTTTCAGGAGC
Source organism: uncultured Verrucomicrobia subdivision 3 bacterium (assembly GCA_903913865.1). Classification (GTDB taxonomy): domain Bacteria; phylum Verrucomicrobiota; class Verrucomicrobiia; order Limisphaerales; family UBA8199; genus UBA693. The sequence continues at coordinate 27,701 of CAIWMU010000257.1, read as the reverse complement.
AAAAGCAGAAACAGAGAGGTAGAGCATGTCAAAGTGCAAGGCCTGTGGCGGTGATGGACATATTGACTGTCCCGAGTGCGATGGAACGGGTGTGCTCGGTGGAAGTGGCAGTTTTATCAAGCTGCCCGATCCCGGTGCTATGGATGATGACGACCGGGAGACAGAATGCCCGGCCTGCGGAGGCTGCGGCCGTTTGGAGTGCGAACAGTGCGATGGTGGCCGGGCACAATCGAAGGCCCAAGCTTCCGGTCCCCCCAAATCCGGCTTCAGATGACCGGGCTTCAACCTCCGGGTGACCTCAAACCTTCTTTCCGTTCAGGACCTCGGTGTAAATCTCCAAATGACGGGCGGCGATGGTCTCCGGCCGGTAGCGGGCACCCATGATGTCGGCATTGGCGGCGGCGGGGGGGGCGCCCCGGGTGATCCATTCGGCCAGGGCCTTCTGGAGGCCATCCCAATCCCCGCTCCCCACCATGACGGAATCACGGGTTCCCTCGAGAATATCCTTCAGGCCCCCGACCCCAAATGCGAACACCTTCAGGTTCCGGGCGAGGGCCTCGGTGGCCACCAGCCCGAACGCCTCAGAATCTGGCGTGTGGATGAGGGCGTGGGTGGAATCATAGGTGGGTATCAATTCCTTCAACGACCGGAAGCCAAGATGCCGGGCAAACCCGATCCGTTCAGCCTCCCGGACCTCCGCCAGAAAAGTGTCGGTGTATTCGATGCCGGGACTGGCAACGCCGAGAAAGGAGAGCCGGAATTTCAGGCCCTGGGAATGGAGTTCCCGCAGGACCCGGAGCATCTCCAGCTGGCCCTTGTTGGGGCAGATCGCCCCCACATGCAGCAGTTCACACAGGCCGCCGCTGCGGGGCTGGGGAGGGTTGAGGAACATGTCCGGCCGCATCGCGTTGGGGACCATCCAGGTCCGCCGCGCCCGGGGTTGCACCAGATCACGCGTGAGGCGTGAGTTGCAGAAAACCCCCGCCGTCCGGCCCAGTGCCGCCGTCTCCAGACGGGACGCGAGCCAGTGGAAGGTGAATGGCCGGGACTTCATCACCCGGGCGACATCAATCATGTTGCCGTGCAGGGTCAGGACGTTGGGAAATCCGGAGAAGACGGCATCGAGGGCGCAATCCATCTCGGTTCCCTGTCCGTGCACGATGTCGGGCTGGATCTGGCGCAGCCTGTGGCGCACCGCGCGCACGCAGCCCTGGTAGAGGGTGCGCATCCATCCCAGCTTGGGCACGCAGAGCGAGTGGAAGAAGATGTTTGCCCCGATCTTTTTCGGGGCCTGCAGGGTGCGCCTGGCGCAGGAGACGACGTGGACCTCAATCTCCCTGTGCTGCTCCAAACCGTGCAGCAACGCCTCCGGGGCGGTGCCAAAATGGGGATTGGGGTTGGAATAATCCCGTGCGTATTCCCGGTTATCCGTGGTGATGATGGCGACTTTCATCGGGGACGCAGGCACGGGCGTGGGTATGCTCAGGCACCCGGCGCGGGCGTGGCCATGATGTAGCACCGTGAGGGGGTGGCATGCTCCTCGTCCAGAATCCGGGTCTCGTATTTCAGCTCATCGAACAACCGCTGGATGTGCAGCATGAGGCGGATGTGGTGGACCTCCATCAGAATCAGTGGCCGCTTCGTGCTCAGCAGCTTTCTGGCCCCTGAGAGGGCAAGAAACTCAGCCCCCTCGATGTCGATTTTTAAAAGATCCGGCGCAGCCTCCCCCTTCTCTATGAGCGTATCCAGTTTGGCCACCGGGATGGTCAGCTTTTCAAACGCCGCGTAAGCCTTCTTGCCCAGGGGCGGGGTGGCCTCCTCAAGGTGGCTTCCGCTACTCGCCCCCTCCAGTTCACCACTTTGCACAAAAACCATCTCACCGTCCCGGTCCCCGACCGCCACCGGCATGTGCCGGATGTTTTTGGCGAGCCCGGCATTCTTTTCAAGATTCATCTTGAGCCGTGCCGCATTGTGGCCGTTCGGCTCAAATGCCAGAACCCGCGCGCCCTGTGAGGCGAACCCGAAGGTGTGGTAACCGAAGTGGGCGCCAATATCCCAGCAAAGAGCCCCCTTGAGGTTGAAACGGTTCTTCAACGCCTCATACAGGAACAGGTCGAACCGGCCCTCCACCATTTCCAGCCAGTCGCCGGTCGAGGCATGGGGCATGTTCAGCTGCGTGCCTGCGGCGGGACCGGTTTTGACGGTAAACCAGCCCGGTTGCCACTGAAGGCGCTCCCTTCGTCGCTGAAGGGCCACCACCAGCGAGGCTGGTGAGGTGTTCCAGAGTCGTTTCGCGATTGAATTCACGTTGTTTTCGGATTTGCACAGCAATTGCCTTCCCGGAGGAGCCGTTTCCCCGGGGCCGGATGCCCTGCGCACCCAAGCCTGCCCAAAAGGAGCCCCTGAGTAAATGAAGAGTTGGCGGCAGCCTCATTCCCGGTGCGGACGATACCTCCCAATGATTCCAAATACTCCCCGGAATTGTAGGAGGGTGCGTCAACGGTTGTCACCCTCCCTGGCATAGGATGCCTGCGAATGACCGGTGGTGTGCCCCGGGAATTCAAGCCATCTTACCTCATCTGGCAAACTGGTAGTGGGTGGGGGAAAGCCCCGGTCCGGGCCTTGGGGTTCGGGCCGGGGGTGGTTTTTGACTCTCCCTGCGTTCTGGTCTAGGATTCGTCCTCAATTTATTGAACCAATGAGCAACAACCACGGGTGGAAATTTTTTAGGGCGGGCGGCTTTGACCAGGTTCGCCTGGATACGGGAGCCGACCTTGCGGCGCTGGGCCAACTGGACCAAAAGCTCTGGGTGGCACTGGCCTGCCCGACTTCCGGGCTGGAGTTTGATTCCAAAACACTCAGCCTGATTGACACCGACAAAGACGGCCGCATTCGCGCCCCGGATGTGATCGCTGCGGTAAAATGGGCCTGCGACTTTCTCAAGAACCCGGACGATCTGCTCAAGAGCGAGCCAAAGGTCAACCTGACCTCCATCAATGACGCCACCCCGGAAGGGAAGCAACTGCTTGCCTCCGCACGCCAGATTCTTGTCAATCTCGGCAAGGCGGATGCCACGGCAATTTCCATTGAGGACACGGCCGACAAGGGGCGCATCTTCGCCAAAACCCGGTTCAACGGGGATGGCATCCTCCCCCCTGAATCAGCCGACGATGAAGCCACAGCCGGGATCATCAAGGATATCATCGCCTGCCTCGGCTCGGAGATGGACCGCAGCGGCAGACCCGGGCTGAATCAGGCCCGGGTGGACCAATTTTTCACCGAGGCCAAGGCGGTTTCCGACTGGTTGCAAAGCGCCGAGAGCGATCCCACCCTGGTGCCCCTCAAGGATGCCACAGGAGATGCGGCAGGGGCGCTCAAGGTGGTGCGCGCCAAAATCGACGATTATTTTGCCCGCTGCAGGCTGGCCGCTTTTGATCCCCGGGCCATGTCAGCCTTGAACCGGGAGGAGAAGGAATATCTGTCGTTCGCTGCACGGGATCTGACAATCACTTCGGCGGAGATCGCCGGATTTCCTCTGGCACAAGTCGCTGCAGCAAAGCCGCTTCCGTTGCTGGAAGGGGTCAACCCCGCCTGGGCCGATTCCCTTGCCCTGTTTGCGACGAAGGTGGTCAATCCGCTTCTCGGGCTGCAAACCTCCCTGAGCGAGGGGGATTGGGCCACGATCAAAACCCGGTTCACCGCCTTTGAGGGCTGGATGGCCCGCAAGCCAACTCTGGCAGTGGAGAAGCTGGGGACGGCCCGTGTCCGTGAGATTCTGGCGGGCGGCAGCCGGGAGACCATCACCGCCCTCATCGCCAGGGACAAGGCTTTGGAGCCCGAGGCCAATTCGATCCAGGCGGTCGAAAAGCTGGTGCTGTTTTCAAGGGATCTCTACAAACTGTTGAACAACTTTGTTTCCTTCAAGGACTTCTATGCCCGGAAGTCTCCGGCGATCTTCCAGATCGGAACGCTGTTTCTGGATCAGCGCAGTTGCGAGTTGTGCCTCCCGGTCGAGGATGCCGGGAAACACGGCAGCATGGCGGTGCTCGCAGGCACCTACCTGACCTATTGCGATTGCACCCGCAAATCGACGAACCAGAAGCTCCAGATCGTCGCCGCATTCACCGCCGGGGATTCCGACAACCTGATGGTGGGACGTAACGGCGTCTTTTATGACCGCAAGGGTCAGGACTGGGATGCCACGATCACCAAGATTGTCGATCACCCGATCAGCATCACCCAGGCCTTCTGGTCCCCCTACAAAAAGTTGATCCGGTTCGTGGAGGAACAGGTGGCCAAGCGGGCCAGTGCTGCGGATGCGGAGGTCACATCGAAAATGCAGTCCACGGCCGAGAGTGCCGCATCGCTGCAAAAGCCCAAGACGATCGAACCGCCAAGGCGGATCGACACCGGCACACTGGCGGCCATCGGCCTGGTGCTGACGACCCTGCTGGGAGCCTTGGGAACCATCTTTGCCCGCATTCTGGGCCTCCTCTGGTGGCAGATCCCGCTGGCGATCGGCGGCATGATCCTCGCCGTATCCCTACCCTCCATGACCATTGCCTGGCTCAAGCTGCGCAAGCGCAACCTCGGCCCGATTCTCGATGCCAACGGCTGGGCGATCAATGCCAAGGCCAAGATCAACGTCCCGTTCGGCAGCGTTCTCACACAGAGCGCCACCCTGCCTGCCGGATCGACCCGCGATCTGGTGGATCCGTATGCCGAAAAGAAGCGCCCCTGGGGTTTCTACGGGGTGCTTGCGGGATCGGTCATCCTCGTCCTGTGCTGGTTCCTGGGCGAGCTGGACCGCACCCTTCCCGGACCGCTGAAGAGCACAACGGTCATGGGCACGAATGCCCCGGCCTATGTGCCTTTATTGGAGAAACCGTTGGCGCCGGCAGCGCCGGCAGCCCCGGCAGCCCCGGCAGCAGCAGCAACCCCGGTGGCGACACCGGCGCACTAGAGCGCCGGGCGGAGATACTCCTGTGCGAGCGCTCTGGATTATTGCAGCGGTGCTCATGCTCCAGGTGCGAGGGGTCCCCGGCAGTGATGCCGGGGATCAACGCCCCTTCCAATATGCGAAAGGTGGAATCATCCGGGGACCTGTCTCAGCCCGGAAGGTCGCCCTGGCTTTCACCGGTCATGAGTATGCCGAGGGGGCCGAAACAATCCTCCGCGTACTGAAGGGGCACAAGGCGAAAGCCTCCTTTTTCCTGACCGGGGCCTTCCTTTCCAACACCAACCATGACCCCATCATTCGCCGCATCGTGTTGGAGGGTCATTATCTTGGGCCGCATTCAGACCAGCACCTGCTCTACCTTCCCTGGGATGGGTCCACCAATCTGCTGGTGAGCCGGGGGGAATTTGAGGCGGATCTGGAGGCCAACCTCCGCAAAATCGTGGATCGCGGGGTGGCACGGAAGCGGGTCCGCTACTTTCTGCCGCCCTACGAGCATTACTCTTCAACCATCTCGGAATGGACGCGCGGGCTTGGCCTGACTCTCATCAACCTGACCCCGGGCACCCGCAGCAATGCCGACTACACCGGGGAGGCGGAGCGCAATTTCGTCCCCTCCAAAACCATCCATGAGAGCATCCTGGCACGCGAAGCGGCCGATCCGCAGGGGTTGAACGGGTTTTTGCTCCTATTGCACCTTGGCGCAGGGCCAACGCGCACAGACAAGTTCCACCTCCACTTTGCCAGCTTGCTGGATGAACTTGGCAGGCGGGGATACAAATTCGTTCGGGTCGATTCCCTGCTGGATTCGAACTGAGGGGTGGCCTTTCCGCTGCTGGAACGTCTGTTCAGAGCCGGCTGATCTTCTTCAAGAGGGCGCTGGTGGACTTGCCCGGGACAACGGGCAGGATGCGGATTTGGGCCCCTGTTCCCTCCACGGTGCTGCGCTCATCCTGGTTCAGGGTTTCCAGAGTGTAATCCCCACCCTTCACATAGATGTCGGGGCGTGCGGCAGCTAGAAATCGCAGAGCGTTGACATCCTCAAAAATGCAAACGGCCCCCACGCTTTCGAGGGAGGCAAGAAGCGCGGCCCGGTCCGACTCGGAATTCACAGGTCGATCAGGTCCCTTTAGCTGCCGGACACTTGCATCCCCATTGACGCCGACGAGGAGGATATCCCCCAGCTGGCTCGCGTTCTCCAGATAGGTGACGTGGCCGAGGTGGAGGATGTCAAAACATCCGTTCGTGACCACCAAGCGGCGGCCCTGGGCGCGGATCTCCTCCCGCCAGCCGGGCAACTGATCCCAGGAAATGATTTTCCGTTGAAAGCTCACGCCAAATTCTGGACAGGAGGTCGTTGACTGGCAACGGTTTTCCTCAGAGCGTGCTGTTCCGCACCAAAATGGCGGAATAGGCCCCATCCACCTGATCCTTGAAGGGGGTCAGTTCCATCTCCCGCTTGAGCTCGAAGTTCTTGTGCGCAGCAAGAAAGTCACGGATCAGTCCGCTGTTTTCCTCGGGCTCGATGCTGCAGGTGCTGTAAACGAGGGATCCGCCAACCTTCAGGAGGTCTCCGGCATGGTGGAGGATTGAGAACTGGTCGTTGCGCAACCGGTCGATCTCCCCCAGGCGCAGCCGCCAGCGCAGGTCCACGCGGCGGCGGATCACCCCTGTATTGGAGCAGGGCGCATCCACCAGGACCTTGTCATAGCCGCCGGGCAGGTGGGGGGATTGGCCGTAGGTGGCGATTTCCGCGATGGTAACCCCCAGCCGGGTGCAGTTTTCCGTGACCAGCTTGAGGCGGTCGAGCGAAGTGTCATGGGCGACCAGCCGCCCCTGGTTTTGCATCAGCTGGGCGCTCAGGGTGAGTTTTCCGCCGGGGGCGGCACAGAGGTCGAGGACGGATTCGCCCGGTTTTGGATCGAGCATCATCACCGCGAGGGTGGTGCTGGGATCCTGCACATAGAACAGACCGTCCTGAAAACTGCGCAACCGTTGCAGTGAAGGGTGCTCCTTGAGATGGAACATCAGGTTCTCCGGAAGCCACGGGCGGCTGAAAAAGTCATAGACAATGCCCTCCTCCCGCCATTGGGGCAGGAGTTTTTCGGCAGTGGTCTTGAGGGTGTTCACCCTGGCGAAGATGCCCGGGGGGTGGTTGTCCCAATCCATGAGTGCGCTTGCGGAGGGGAGCCCCCAGCGGGTGATCCAGCGCTGGGCAAGCCATTCAGGGTGGGAAAACCCGAGATGGGGCTGGCTGGTCTTCAACTCAGCGAGCACGGCGCGGGTGGCATCCGCCTCCCGCAGGTAGCCTCTCAGGAGGGCGTTGACAAATCCGGCCTGAATCTGGAGGCCGTTCCGCTTGGCCAGTTCCACCGTTTCACTCACTGCGGCGTGGTTTGGGATGCGGTCGAGCCAGAAGATCTGGTAGAGGCCAAGGCCGAGGATCGCCTTGAGCATGGGTTTCTGGGAGCGGCTGTCCGATTTGCGGCCGATGAGGAATTCAAGGGTGTCGCGCCAGCGGGTAACCCCATAAACCAGCTCCTGACAAAAGTGCCGATCCACCGAACTCAGGCTGGATTTGGCAAGTTCAGCCTCCAACCTGGCCTCGATAAATGCCCCTGCCGCCTCCCCTGCCAGAAGGCGGGCCGCTATTTCTCTTGGTTTTTCCTCTCTCACTACCTTTAATTAAGCATTCCCGGAGGGGGAAGCGAGTGTTTAGATCATTATGAGAGACGAATTTAACAAGATGGTGGCCGCGGCCAAGCTGGCGCGGGAACATGTTGAGCCACTGCTCAAGCTGGCTGATTGTGGCTTTTGCATGCACCGGAGCTGGGGGTTCGGGAGAATACGGACCATGGATCCTGTCTTCGGAAGGTTCACAATCGACTTTCCAAACAAGCCGGGGCACGCAATGGATCTGACGTTTGCCGCCACCACTCTCAAGCCCATCCCCAAGGATCACATTCTCGCCCGGAAGTCGGCCGACCTCGAGAGCATGAGGCAGATGGCGAAGAAGGATCATCTGGAGCTGATCAAGGTGGTCCTGAACAGTTTTGCGGGATCCGCAACGCTCGATCAAATCCAGCAGGTGCTCGTGCCGGATGTCATCAGTGATGACTGGAAGAAGTGGTGGGAAATGGCCCGGACGGAGCTGAAGAAGGACGGCCACTTTCAGGTGCCGCTGAAGAAAAATGAACCGATCATTTATCAGGCGAAGGAGGTCTCCCTGCAGGACCGGTTGATGAGCGAGTTCCGCGCCGCGAAGGGCTTGAAGGCCCGGGTGGCAGTGGCGGCGGAGGTGATCAAAAACGCCGACGATCTTGGCGACAAGTCCGCCATGGGGACGGAAATCATCACCGCGCTGAACAGTGAGCTTCCCAGCTATCAGAGGACGCAGCCCGCTGTGGCGCTGGAGGCGATTTTTGCGCGCGATGACATTCATGTCATGGCGAAGATTGCCGCCTCTGAAAATGAGGTGACTGCAGGAGCGGTCTTCGGCGGGGAGACACGGCTGGGAGTGGTATTGGAGGCGCTGCCCGCGGTGAAGCACCGGCGTGCGCTGGAGGCCTACAAGGAGTCCGCACCGGGACATTGGCAGGAAACGCTTCGCAACTCGCTGAATGCTGCATCCGCAAAGCTTTGCCGGGAACTGGCAGGAATCCTGGTGCAGGAGGGGCATATCGACCAGCTCAAGGAAACCCTGGCACGGTTGATCAGCCATCACACCGCCAGCAGTGAACTGCTGCTCTGGCTTGCGAAGGACCGGAACGATTCCTATGCGGACATCCTCGGGCCTGAAGTATTCCGGGCGATGCTCACGGCCATGGAGCGGGACCAGTTCAATGAAAAACGGTCCAACCGCCTCCGGGATTTCATTCTGGACGATCCGGAACTGCTCCTTGAACTGATCGGCTCCGCGGATCTGGAGGTTATCAAGGATCTCACACGCGCACTCCAGTATTCACCCTCGTTCGATGATATGGACAAGCGGTCGCTGCTGGCCCGCATCGTGAAGAGCTACCCGGCCATCCAATCACTGATCACCGGTGAACAGACCAAGCAGGAGGCGACATGGATCGTTTCCTGGGAAAGTCTTGAGCGGCGCAAGGAGGAATACCGCCAACTGGTGGAAAAAACCATCCCGGCAAATTCAAAGGAAATCGCCATCGCCCGCAGCTACGGGGATTTGCGGGAGAACCACGAATACAAGGCCGCGAAGGAAATGCAGAAGATCCTGATGCGCCGCAAGTCGGAGCTGGAGGCGCAGTTGCTTCGGGCGCGTGGAACCGATTTTGCCAACCCGCGCACCGAAGTGGCTGGAATTGGAACCGTGGTCCGGGCGCTGGATCTGGAGACCAATGTGGCCGAGCAGTTCACGATTCTCGGGGCCTGGGATTCCGATCCGGAAAGGGGCATCATCAGCTATCTGTCCCCCGTGGCCCAATCATTGCTCAATCACAAGCTGGGTGATGATGTTGAATTCGAGATTCACGGGGTGCAGCACCACCACCGGATTGAATCGATCGAAGCTTACAAGCCCGCGCCGCCGCCTGAGAATCCCTGACGCGCCGCACGGGATTTGGGCAGATCGGGAAGGTGGGGAAACCCGCTGAACCGGGCACAAACGGTTGAGCTTCGGTCCACAGGAGAACACTCCTGCGGACCGAAAGCCTGAACCGTGACTCAGACCCACCTCTGCGCCGGTCTGTGTCATCACGCCCGGGTCTTTGGCATAACCGTTGCAGGATTTCCAATTCGGGAGGACCAGGGCGAATGGGGGTCAGCCCCTCCCCTGTTTGTTCCGTTTACAAAAAATGACCAGACTGTCCCCATTCCGACGAATCCTGCGGTATTCACGAACGCCCATTTGAACTTCAGGCTGGAGGGTCCTGAGGTGGATTTTGGGAGCGACGCCTTGCTGCCATGAGGCGGCTGGCAGCACTCGCCGGGGTTCTCACCTTGGGCGGGGAGGGCTGCTCCGGGGCCGTTGCGGGTGGTTCGTTGGTTATTATGCCCGGGCTCTTCACGGGAACGGTTGGCCCCGGAGGAATGATCACTTGTCCGGGGGCCGCCTCCCTGCTCCCGGCACGGGCCTGATCCCGTCGGGCGAGGAGTGTGCTCAGGGATGGCTGGGCCGGGGCGGGGCTCGCGGGCTCGCGATTGAGCAGCGGGATTCGTTGCCGGATCATGCCCCAGGCTTCCGCCCATTCCTCCCTGTCAATGTGGATGCGCCGTGTGGCCACATCGAACACGAAGAGGAGGATGGCACAGCGGAGAAGCCATTCCCAGAGATCACGGGCCTGGCGGGTCTTGACGCGGTCATGCAGGAATGGGTTGGGAGTCTCAGGCTGCAACAAACGGCCGCCACCCACTTCGGCAATCCGTGTGAGCAAGGCCATGTTGGGTCCGGTATCGTTGAATTCCGGCGAATAGTTGACGGATGCCCCCACGACCTGTGAGGAGCGCGCGCCATCCGCCCCCGTCTCGATCACGTTCGCCATGTAGGTCCCGGTGGCTGTCGTGGGAAATCGGGCCTCGTAATGGCCCGGGGCGGATTGCTCAAGCCGGACGGTCTGGCGGTCCCCCTTCGGACCCACGACTGCGGCCTGGAGGTTCAGAAAGTTCCGGTAATTCCCCTGTGCATCCACGGCATCCACGCTGATCACCCCCTCGCCGCCGACAATCGCCAGCTCGGGCGTGAACAGCGCATTCTCCGTCCGGCGAAGGGCCCATTGGGCGGTCTGGGACCAAAACTGCCGATACTGGGACCAGCCCACCCAGTTCTTCCCCCACCGGGCACGGGCATCGGATGTGAAGGCCACGGCGCGACCCAGCCCGAATTGCCAGTGGGCGAGGAGGGGATCGCCATTTTCCGTCCAGAGGGGGGTTTCGGCCCGGGGCTTTTCGGTGGTGGCCACATGGCCGAGCAGGGTTGGATAACCGGAGGCCGCAATCCCGCGCACCGGCTCAGTGCCCGCCCGGAGCTGGGGCCGGAACGGTTCCTCATAGATCGCCGATTTCAAAATGACGGCAGTTTCCTTGAGAAAGATCTGAGGCAGTTCATCGGGGGAGGTGATGTTGTAAAAGCGTCCCCCCCCCTTCTCCGCCAGCCAGATCATGGTCTGCGGTCCGACATGGCCTGCGATCAGGATTGAGCTGACCGTGATCCGGTCTTTCAGGATGGATGCCATCAACTCTTCCGAGGGGATCTGGGGATCGCCATCGCTGAAGACAATGATGTGCTTGAGGTGGGCCGGGGATTTCACCAGCGCCTCATGGGCCATCTCCAGCACGCGCTGGAAGGAGCCCAGATCCCCCTGGTTCATGCCCGCGATCTGGCGTGCGAGTTCCTTCTTTGTGCCGACCTTCTGCAGGTCGAACAGCCAGCGTTCGGAGCCGTCCCAAAGCACCACCCCCATCTCGTCGGACGGTCCCAGCGCGGCGAGCACCCCCTGCGCACAATCGCGGGCGATCTGGTTGCCGTTGGCGAATTCCATGCCGTGCATGACCATCACCACCGCGCCGCTGGGCAGCACCTTCTTGCTGTCCAGCTCCATGCTGACAGGGAGGATCGATTCCAGCGGCGTGCCCCGGTAACCGCCCGCCGCAAAAGCCTGATCCCCACCCAGACAGACCAGCCCCACCCCGAAATCCCGCACCGCACTCTCCAAAAGTTTCTGCCGTTCGGTGCCGATATCCCCTGCGGAAAGGTTGCTGATGAAGATGGCATCGTAACTCTGCATCTCCGCGAGAGTGGATGGAAACTGCCGGAGGTCCGCAACGGTGACCTGCAACCGCGCAGCACGCAGCGCCCCGGCGAGCGGCTCATCCTGCGCCAGATCTGCCGTGACCAGGAGAATCCGCGGATCCCCGGAGACCATCGTGAACGCGGAGCCCCGGTTGTTCTGGGGGATTGGATCCCCGGGCACATCCAGTTGCACATCGTAGCTGTAGAAGCCGCTCTGCGGCAGGGTCTGTGGAAAGGTGTGGAGGTTCCTGCCCTTTTGAAGTCTGACCTGTTGTTGTCCCAGAAGTTGCTCGTTGCGGAACAGGCGGACGGTGGCCTCCCGGGGGCGGTCGGACTCCGTGAAAATCTTCACCTCAAAGGGCTGCCCGCGCTTGAGCCGTGAGGGTGCCTGCAGGCGCTGGAGGGAGACATCCCCGCCCCGCTCGACCTTCAGCGGGAGGACATCCACAGTGGCCCCGAGCTGGCGGGCGGCGATGGTTGCGCCCAGGGCATCCCCGATGTTTTCGTTGCCGTCGGTCATCAGGACCAGCCGCTTCTGGCCTGTCTCGGGAAAGGCCGCCGAGCCCAGCCGGATCGCCCCTGCCAGGTCCGAGCGTCCGGTGCCGACAACCGCCTGAACCTTCGGAAATTCAACGATTGGATTGGGCAGAAACTCGATGGCCGCCTCGGTCCCGAAAACAATCACACCGGCCTTGTCGCCCGCCTTCCTCGATTTGGCACTGCGGTTGATCCACTCCCGCACCGCCTCCTGCCGGGGGGCGGGAATGCTGTCTGAACGGTCCATCACATAGAACACGTTCATGCCCTCCACGGGGATCAGGGACTGAAGGCCTGCCAGTGCGAGGAGGAGCAGGAGGGCCACAACCAGACGCAGGAGCAGCGAGGCCCACCAGCGGCGGGAGGAAAGCCGGATGTCGCTCTTGCGGGCAAGCCAGATGATCCAGCCCAGGGCAGGCACCACGGCCCACAGCCAAACCGCATGGGTGAATTGGAACGTCACCCGCCCCCCTTTCCGTCTGCGCCCGGCGCGCCACTTTTCCGCCGAACCAGTTTTTGGACCCGGTGATTCTGCGAATCAGCCACGTAGAGATTTCCCGCCCCGTCCAGTGCCACCCCCCAGGGATTGTTGAACCGGCCAGGTTCCGAGCCCGGCCCGCCGATGATTTCCACAGATTTGCCCGCGGCGTCAAACACCTGGATGCGGCTGTTGCCAAATTCGCAGACGAATTGAAAACCCTCCCGGTCCACGCAGATGTCGTAGGGATATGCCAGTTCACCCGAGCCGCTGCCGCCCGTGCCAAAGGCCATGCGGAAGGTGCCGTCCGGATTGAACACCTGAATGCGGTGGTTGCAGGAATCGGCCACATGGAGGCGGTCCTCTGAATCGATGCACAAACCCTCCGCCCGGTTGAATTCGCCGGAGCGCTGCCCGGCCCGTCCAAAGGTGGCAACGAAGCCCCCGGCACCGGGTGCGAATCGCTGCACCCGCTCCACAAGTCCATACTCACTCAGGAAGACCTCCCCCTTGCTGTTGACCGCGACAGCGCGGGGAAATGCCAGTTCACCGGCGTTGGTCCCGTGGGTTCCCCAGCGCAGCAGCAGCCTTCCATCCGGTGAAAAATGGTTCACCCGGGAATAGTGCGGCTCGTTCACCACCACCCGCCCCTGCCTGTCGATGCAAAGGCCCTTGGGACGGCCCAGGGCGGTCTGCTCCATCTGCCACATCAACTGGTAGGCGCCATCCGGGCCGAACCGCTGCACGCGGCCGGTCATGTCCACCACGTAGAGCGTTCCCTCCTCATCGGCCGCCACTGAACGGGGCTTGTTCACCTGCCCCGCCGCCGTGCCACGGGTGCAGATCACTTCGGCGGAACTGAAAAAGCGGCTCTGCAGATCCGCCCTGCCAGTGTCGTTGCCCGGGCTGCAACCGGTGATGCACAACAGACCGGCCAAGGTCATAGCCATCCGGGTCTTGGGTTGCGGCCCCCGCCATCCGCGCCGGAGGAGACCCAGGAACGGCAGCGGAAGCAGGCCCAACCCCAGCAGCACCACGCAGAGGGCGTTCACCTGTCCGCTATAGCCTGTATGCAGTAGATTGAACACCCTCAGGGCGAGCGTCTCGCCCCCGGGCGGAATCAGCAGCAGGGTGCTTTCGACATCCCAAAGGCAGAGGAGATACACCACGTAAAAGGCCGCGGCCGCCTGGGGCGCCACCTGCGGCCACTGGATGTCCCGGAACTGTTCCCACCTCCCCAGACCCAGCAGCCGGGCATCATCGGTCAGCACAGGATCCATGCTGCGGATGGCCCGCCGGATCAGCCAGCCGCTGAGGGCCGAATAGTGCAGCACCAGCGCCAGCAGGGCGGCCAGCGGGGTATCGATCAGGAACCCGGAACCCGGCCGATTGAGAATGATGAGCAGGACAATGCCGGTGACCGTCCCGGGAATCAGGAAGGTGAGCCACAGGAGCCCCGGGATGCGGGAGCGGTGACCCGCAAAACCGATCCCCACGCACAACACAGCCCCGGCGATCGCCAGAAACAGCGAGTTCCAGCAGGCCCGGGTTCCGGCACTCAGTGCCCCCCCAAGCTCGGTCCACGTGCGCGGATTCGAGAGGAGTTGAAACAGGGGCAGTCCTGCCGAGGCGAGAATGGCGGTGGATCCGGCGAGGACGGCCATGGCCATCCATGCCGGGCCGATCTGCTGCCGGAAACGGCGCGGCTCCGGCGGACGTGCCGCAGCCCGCCATTGGAACACCCGGCCCCGCAGCCCCCACAGGAGCAGCAGTGGGGTCGCCACGAGAGGCCAGGAGAGCATCAACGCCCCGGTGAAGTCGAGGCCGGTGTTGTAACGCACCCACATCTCCGCCGGGTAAACTTTGATTTGAAGGAGTGCAGGCACGGAGAACTGGTTCAAGGCCATCACCAGGATGACAACAGCACATTGCGCCAGAGCCCCCCGGGCGCGGGGCAGAAGGATGCCCAGAATGAACCAGCGCCCCCGCACCGCCGGATCCACCTCCACTTCCGCACGGCCGATCCCGCTCCAGACGGCGGAAAGGGCAAGGAAGGAGACCGGCCAGAACAGCAAGGCAAGCACCCATGCACATCCCCAGGGGGTGAGAATGTTGAGGGGCAGCCAGCTCCGCCAGACCCCGGCCATTCCGAGATAGTGCAGCCAGGTGTTTGCCGTCAGAAACGGGGGCATGCAGAGGGACACCACCGCCACCAGGATCAGTCCCCTGCGACCGGAAGGGCCAAGGCACATCGAGAGCAGCGCGCACAGGGCTCCCATCCCGACCGCGAGAACCGTGGCGATCGTGGCAACCAGCAGGCTGTTTCCCAGTAATACCCGGTTCATCTCAGGAAAATCCTGTTCAGCTCCGCCGTGGTGGCGTCCAGTTCTGTGAGGATGCGGTCCCACCCCGGAGCCAGTCCCGGGAGGTTGGGATCCGGGGCTACGCCGTTCAGTGCGCCGGATTCCACGAGCATGGATGCCACCCGGGGGTCACACAAAAATTGCGACAGCCGCCGCGCTGCCTCCGGGTGCGGTCCGCCGCGGACCAGTCCCACGCTGTTGGGGATGTGAAGCGTCTCCCCGGGAAGTGGCAGGGCCGCGATGGGCCGGCCCTCGCGGAGGCCCGCCACAACATCATCGGAATCGGTCAGCCCGATATGCGCCTCGCCCGAGGCGACCATCTGCACCACCACGGAATTGCCATCGACGATGATGGGCCGGTTTGCGGCGAGGTTGCGGCACCAGGTGGTCCATGCGGCATCCCCCCAGTGCTGGCGCAGGGCGTGGAAATGGGCGGCGGTGGTGCCAAACTGCGGGTAGGCGATGGCCACCTTCCCGCGCCAGGTGCTGTTGGTCAGGTCCATCAGGCTGACCCCACTCCGCATGCCTCGCCAGAGTTGGGTGTTCACCACCAGGCAACGTGTGCGGTCGCCAAAAAATGCGAGCCCGTTTGCCGACAGGAAAATTTCCCGTGCGGCCATTTGCCGGGCCCGGAGTTCCTCATTGCCCCAGAACAGATCCGCCCTGGGACGGTCCCGCTCCGCGAGCAGCCGGTTGGCAAGCCCCACGGTTTTCACTGCCTCACTGTCATATACCGGGAGAACACGAATCCCCATCTCCTTTTCCGCCAGCCGGAAGACCTGCTCGGCATAGACCTGATCCTGCGCACAATAAACCACCACGGCATTCACCGGTCGAAGCTCAAGCCACAAGGCCAGAACCAGCCCGGTCACCGCGGCAGCCAGTGCCCAGCGACCCATGGCGGGGACTCCACTTGCAGATGCCTCATTCCCTCGATTCCCGCTCATGCAGACCTCCGATGATAATACCACCATTCCCACAGCAGGACGATGAACCCGATCGCCGCGAACCAGCGCCAAAACTCCTGGTGGGTGGATTGGGTGCCACTTGCGACCACGCCCGCCCGTTTTGAAAAGCGCAACTCCTCCCGGGGGGCGATCCGGCTCTCAAGAGGATCAAGAAGATTGACGCAGAAGGAGATCCGGTTGGTTCCGGCGGTGCACCGGTACAATCCCCGCGCGGAGGTATCCCCAAAGACCAGTTCGGTCTGGCCGGGGGAGGTTTCCAATCGCCGCGTTGTTCCATCCGGAAGGAGCATCGTGGCCCCGGTGACCGGTCCCGGCACACGCAGGCGAAACGGTTCCCCGGTTTTCATGAACATTCTGGATTGCTCATTGGCGGGATCGAGCCATTCCATGGCGTTGGCGATGAAGATGGGGAAGGAAAGGCGCAGCGGCCAGTTGCTCTCCAGAAGGTCAAAGCCGATCCAGATGACCTTTTGCGAACGGGCCTGCCCGGCAAACATGAGGGATGCCTGGGGGGAATCCACCAGCGAGACGGCCCACCCGGGGGGTGTCACTGCCACACTTTCCCGCACCTGCACGTTGTCGAGGGACACATAGCGGAGCAGCGGGTGTGAGGCGCGCCAGTCGGTGATGGCCGGTTGCTCAAGCGTCCGCCAGCCCGTGGCCCAGTTTGTGTTGAAGGCGTGGATGGATAGCAGGTTGGCTTTAGGCCACGAGACCGGCACGAGATCATCCAACACCACCACATCGTAAACCGTTGCGGAATCATCCAGACGGCTCGCGACGTTCAATTCCAGATTGGGCACTGCGGCGAGGGCTTTTTCAAGAAAGCGGTTTCCCCGCGTCACGAGCAGCACCCGGGCCGGTCTCGGCATCGTGCTGATGATGGAGGCCTGATTGTCCGCCTCGAGGGCATCCTTCCCATCGATACGCACGCTGGCGACCCCATCCTTTGTCTGGCTCAGCTCAAAGAGCAGGCGTGCCGTTTCGCCACCCTCAATGGTGATGGACCGGGTTTCCAGCAGGAGATCATCCAGACGGAATTCCACCCGTGCGGGATGCGGGTTGGTGCCGCTGTTTGCAATGGCGGCGTAAACCTGTCGGCGACGCGGCTGGTCCGGGTTCGCCCGCAGATCCATCGCCACGATGCCAAGATTCTCACCGCTCACTCCGATGCGATGGTAAACAAGGGGCAGCGCCTTGTTTTCAAATTCCTCAAGGCCCGGCGCGGCACCATCGCTGAAGAGATGGATCTCCGCTGCGGGCCGGTCCCGGACGAGACCTTCCCCCATGCGCAGGGCCGGGGCAAGCCGGGTCGGCGCATCAGTGGGGGCACAGGCATTCAGGGCCCTGCGCAGGGAGGCCTTGTCGCTCGTGGCCGACTGTTTGACCTGTGCCTCAGCCCCGGCGAGGATCACCACCATCTGGTCGCGGCCGGAGAGAGCCTCCACCCATTTCAAGGCCTGGGCTTGGGCCTCCGCAAAGCGGGATGGACCCACATCCGTGGCCTGCATCGAGGCGGAGGCATCAATGATCAGCACCCGCAGATCGGAGGGCTTTTGCGTTCCTGAGAAGTAGGGCCGGGCCAGCGCGAGTATTGCCAGCGCGAGAAGGAGCAGTTGCAGCACCAGCAGCCAGTTACGCCTGAGTTTTTGGAACGGGGCACTCGCCTCGGTCTCCCCCAGGAACCGTTGCCACAACACGGTGCTCGCCACAAGACGAACAGTCCGCCTGCGTTTCAGCAGGTAAAAGAGGATCACCACCGGAATCGTGGCGGCGAATGCAAAGGCCAGCGGGGCGAGAAAATTCATCGGCCACTCACCTCCATACCTCCCCCTGCCGCAGATCCTTCAGAAGGAACGGCTCCAATGGTGCCCCGGAGGAAACGGAAAAGAACCGGATCCCCCGCCGGGTGCAAAACTCCCGCAACCCGCTGACGAACCCTGCGAGTGCCGCACCATACGCCTTCAGCCGGTATTTGCCGAAGGTCACCTCCTGAATGGCCCCTGTCTCGGAATCCACGAGGCGCAGGTCGCCAAAGAAGTCCGGCGCGATCTCCTCGGGCGCGAGCACCTGGATGACCACCACCTGCAAGCCCCGCGCCACAAGGGCTCCGAGGCCGCTCTCATATCCCGACGGATCCAGAAAATCGCTCAGCACCACGGCAAGCCCGGTGCCGCGGGATTCGAGTGCGGCCCGCTGCAGGGCTGCATTCAAATTCACGGCCCCTCCCGGTTGCAACGCTGCCAGGTTGGCGAAGAACGGCGTGGCACTCTTCCGCCCGCGCACCCGGCGCAGATGCGCCCGCGCAGCCCGTTCTGCCGGCCCTGTCTCCCCCTGGGGAAAGACCGCCACCTCCACACGGTCAAATCCGCACAGGGCCACATGCCCGATGGCCGCGGCAACCTGGCGCGCAAAATCAAACTTGGACGGCTGGCCGAACGACATCGACTCACTGGCATCCAGAAACAGGCGCACCGGGAGTTCCCGCTCCTCCTCGTAGAGCTTGAGAAACAGCTTCTCCAGCCGCCCGTAAAGATTCCAGTCGATGTGCCGGAAATCGTCCCCATGCACATAGTTCCGGTAATCAGCGAATTCAACCGATTGCCCCCGGGCACGGCTGGACCGCTCCCCCCGGGCGGTCCCGTGGGCACGGCGCGCCGCCATCAGCTCGAGCCGTTCCAGGGCGAGGAGCAACCGGGGTGTGAGCAGTGGGGCCATGTTGCGGGGCGGGATCAAAGGCCGGGTGCGGTCCCGCCCGCGGCGTCGCGGGGCACATGGCGCAGCACTTCGGCAATCAGGGCATCGGTGGTCATCCCCTCGGCTTCGGCATCAAAATTCAGGATCAGCCGGTGCCGGAATGCGGGCAGGACAGCCGCCTCCAGATCCTCGTAGCCGACATTGTGCCGGCCCTGCACGAGCGCCCGGACCTTCCCCGCAAGCAGCAGTGCCTGGCCTCCCCGGGGGCTGCTGCCGAACCGTAGAAAGCGGGTTGCCGCAGGTGCGGCTGTGGCGGTGCCCGGGTGGGTGGCCATCACGAGGCGCACGGCATAATCCTGCACATGGGATGCCACCGGCACACCCCGCACCAGCTGGATCAAATCCACCAGTTGCCGCCCGTCCATCACCTTCGCAGGGCGCTGCACCTCGCCGGAGGTCGTCCGCGCCAGCACCTCCGCCAGTTCTGCGCCGCTCGGATAGCCCACAAGGATTTTGAAAAAGAACCGGTCCAGCTGGGCCTCAGGCAGTGGATACGTGCCCTCCTGGTCGATGGGATTCTGTGTCGCCATCACGAAGAACGGTTCCCCCAGCTTCCGCAACTGCCCGCCTGCCGTCACCTGGTGCTCCTGCATCGCCTCGAGCAGGGCCGATTGCGTCTTGGGTGTTGCGCGGTTGATCTCATCCGCCAGCAGCAGGTGGGCAAAGATGGGGCCGGGCTGGAACTGGAATTCCCGTTTGCCGGCAGCCGATTCCATCACGATGTTGGTGCCGAGAATGTCGGCGGGCATCAGATCGGGCGTGAACTGGATGCGGTTGAAGGAGAGATCCAAGGCCTCTCCGAGGGTTCGCACCAGCAGGGTCTTTCCCAGCCCCGGCACCCCCTCCAGCAGCACGTGCCCCCCGGCAAAGAGGGCTGTCAGGGTGCTTTCCACCACCGCGTCATGGCCGACGATCACCCGGCCAATCTCCCGTCGCAGGGCCTCGTAGCCCGCCTTGAACCTGCCGATTTTCTCCTGTGGATCCATTGTTTGCATGGGTTATTTTTTGATGTCGTCGAAATACTGGCGCACCGTGCCCTGGTAGGCCTGCGGCACCTTGTCCTGGGTGACCGCACTTTGCGCTTCTGACTGGGCCGCCACTGCCGCCTCCTGCAGCGCCACGCGGCTTTGGCCCCGGATGCTCACACCTTTCAAGGTGATGCCCGGCATCGGTGCCCCGGGCGAAAAAGTTCCCTTAACGCGATCCGGTTTCATTCCCTCCGGCGTGGATCCCTCGCCACGGTCCGAGAGTCCCCGGGCCTTCATCCCGGGGCGGCTCAGGTCCATGTTGTCCCACGGCTCAGTCTGTTCCGCCTCCTCCGTCAGCCCATCGGCAGCCCATGTCCCCACCCCTCCACCCGGTTGGCGGGTCGGGTCGGTGGAGGGCTTGCCACCCTTCGCAACCCTCCAGCCCTGACCCGAGCCAATGGCCGCCGAGGCCTGGTTCAGGCTCTCCAGTGCCGCCAGCATCTGCTGCGCATCCCCGAGTTGTTCCGACATTTTGGCGAGCTTGTCCGCTGCGGCCTGAAGCGATTCCCCTGCGCCCGAATTCTGCCCGGCTTTGATCCGGGCCAGTGCCTTTTTCAGGTCCTCCGGGACATCGCCGTATTTGGAGGCCGGTTCGAGGGCCTTCTCCAACTCCTGCAGCATCTCTCTGACCTGTTCCGGGTTGAGGCGCTGGCCTTTCAATTCCCGCACCATTTTGCGCAGGGTGGCTTGGGCCGCCTCCATCTGGCCCTTGCCGAGTTGTTCAGCCAGGTTTTTGCCCAACTGCTCCATCTGCCCCTGCATCTGTTCGATCGCTTTGGCCGTCTCCCGCAGTTTGTCGAGATCGGTCAATGCCTTCTGCATCTCCTGCAGCATCCGGGATGGGTCATTCGCTGCGAGGGCCGCCATTGCGGCGTCCAGTTGGGGCAGGCTCAGACCCAGATCCCGCGCCTCCTGTTCCAGTGCTCCAAGTGCACCAGCCATCTCCTGCCGGGCGGTTGCGGCGGCAGCCCCCTTGGTGTTTTGCGCCGCCTGCGCGGCATCCCGGATCTTTTCGAGCTGTTTTTCGAGCTTTGCAAGCTGTTCCGGCGTGGCCGCCGTTCCCAGGCTCTTTTTGAGTGCCTCCATGCGGCTCCGGAGATTCTCAGGATTCAACCCCGCCTGACCACCCTCACGCGCCGCCCGTTGGAGGTTTTGATCCATGGGTGTTTTTGCCAACTCCTCCACCTGATTCTTGAGCCGGTCCCGGTTTTGCGCCAGATCCTTCAGGGCTTCATCCCGGGTAAGGGTTTTCCGTTCCAGCTCCAGCCCCAGTTCCTGCATCCCCTCGAGCGCCTCGCGTGTCCCGGGGGAAATCGGCTGCCGTTGCTCAAGGCTGCGCCGGGCGATTTCGCGCAACTGCGTGCCCGCCTCCCGGATGTTCCGCTCCTCCCGCGCCAATCCCTCATCCAGGGCACTCCGGTGCTCCGGCACCCAGGCCAGACAGAAGATCAACACCAGCAGGCCCAGACTCCAGCGGGCCTCGCGGGTCAGTTGCAGGGGCAGCAGTTGATGCCGATCGATGGCCTTCACCGTAACCACGGCATCCGCAAGAACCAGGTTCTGCCAGGGATCAGACTGCGGTTTCGAGGCCCATTCCAGGGCGGTCCCCAGTGTCTCGCGTGTGTCCAGCCGGGCATCCACCCACCGGGCCACGCTCTGGAGTGTGGGCTTGCGAAACCAGCCCAGAAGAAATCCACCCACCGCCCCGGCGATGGGTGCCATGGAAAACGCCACCACGATGCGAAAATCAAAAGGGAAAATCTTCCAGGCCAGCAGCAGGATCAAGGCAAGAACTGCTCCCGCCCGCATGCCGCGCCAGAGTTGCCGGTTCCCGGCCACCCACCGGCATCGGTCGGCGGTCTCCGAGAGCGCTGTCTGGATGATTTGCAGGTCGCTCATGACTCTCCCTGCAGAACGTGCAACAGCCCGGCCCTTTTAGCGAGCGTGAAAGAGGGGCAACCTCACACGGAAGGGAATGCATCGCGCAGAGACGCAGAGAACGCGGAGGGAAAGACCATATGCACCGAACGGAGCTTATCGCGCACAGACGCCGGGACGCCAAGCACCCGAATCCTGTCTCTTCTTCGCGCCTTGGCGTCTTCGCGTGAAACTTTTTCCGGGTCCCACGGAAGGGAATGCATCGCGCAGAGACGCAGAGAACGCGGAGGGAAAGACCATGCGCACCGAACCTATTTTATCGCGCACAGACGCCCGGACGCCAAGCACCCGAATCCTGTCTCTTCTTCGCGCCTTGGCGTCTTCGCGTGAGACTTTTCCCGGGTCCCAGCGGTAAAACGACCAACCCCCGTCCAACAACGCATGTCCCCTTCCCAACCTCAACGAGGTTGTGCCATAAAGCCCGGGGTTGTGCGGGTCGCCGCACTACCCCGGGTCCTGGCCACATCGCGCTCCCTACCCCGAAAGGGGTTGTGCCGTCGTTCCGGCTTGGCTCAACACCCCGCGAACGTCACGGCACGTATTTGAGCCACCGGGACGCCAAGCACCCGAATCCTGGCTCTTCTTCGCGTCTTGGCGTCTTCGCGTGAGACTTTTTCCGGGTCCCAGCGGTAAACCGGCCAACCCCCGTCCAACAACGCATGTCCCCTTCCCAACCTCAACGAGGTTGTGCCATAAAGCCCGGGGTTGTGCGGATCGCCGCACTACCCCGGGTCCTGGCCACATCACGTTCCCTACCCCGAAAGGGGTTGTGCCGTCGTTCCGGCTTGGCTC
Organism: uncultured Verrucomicrobia subdivision 3 bacterium; assembly: GCA_903913865.1. Taxonomy (GTDB): domain Bacteria; phylum Verrucomicrobiota; class Verrucomicrobiia; order Limisphaerales; family UBA8199; genus UBA693. Next base: position 5,135 of record CAIWMU010000257.1, on the reverse strand, counting down.
AACACCCCGCGAACATCACGGCACGTATTTGAGCCACCCGGACGCCAAGCACCCGAATCCTGTCTCTTCTTCGCGCCTTGGCGTCTTCGCGTGAGATTTTTTACAGGTCCCAGCGGCAAACCGGCCAACCCCCGTCCAACAACGCATGTCCCCTTCCCAACCTCAACGAGGTTGTGCCATAAAGCCCGGGGTTGTGCGGGTCGCCGCACTACCCCGGGTCCTGGTCGCATCACGTTCCCTACCCCGAAAGGGGTTGTGCCGTCGTTCCGGCTTGGCACAACACCCCGCGAACATCACGGCACGTATTTGAGACGCAGGAACCCTGCGCTGTTTGTCACCGTTACATCTGTCGTGTTCGTCGATTCGGTCGGCACCACCGCACTCCCGATCGCCTGCCAACCGCTGCCCACAGCCGGGGTGGCTTCAAACCGGTAGGTGTCGTATGGAGAGAGATTCGCCGATTTCAACCGGAGCACCTGGGTCTGCTGCGGGGTCACCGATGCCGCCGGTGGGGGATCGATCCGGATGGAAGGCGCACTGGTGTAACCTATTCCCGCGCTGGTAATCGCAATCCCGGTCACCACCCCACCCGTCAGGCTGGCCACCGCAGTCGCGTTCGTTCCGCCTCCGCCGTAGATCACCACCCGGGGAGTGGTCACATAGCCGGATCCACCGGCATTGATTGTCACCCCAACCACAAACCCATGCACCATCTCCGGCGTCGCAAAGGCCTGCGACGGGGTCGGAGAGAGGACCAGACGGTAAGTCGCCGTCCCGGCAATCCCCGCCACCAGTTGGGTGATGGAGGATGATGTGGCCTGGAAGCTGGGCATCTCGTTCGTCCAGAACCAAACCATCTTGCGCTGCAGTTGGTAGTTGCCCCCCTGCGCCAGTTCGGCGGAGGTCAATTCTGTCATGGGGGAGACCGCCAGACTTGGGGACGGAATGAACGGCGGCTGAATGATCATCAGCGGTGTGCTGGTATAGTCGAACCCGGCGTTCAACATCCGGATCCCCGTCACAACCCCGTTGCTCACGATCGCCGTGGCCACGGCCCCACTCCCACCACCACCGACGATGTGGACCAGAGGCGTGTTGGTATAGCCAAACCCGCCGCCTAAAACGGTACCACCCACCACAAAGCCGAAGTTAACGATGGGCGTGGCAGTTGCCCTATGAATGACATCCAACCGGGCCACAGCACTGGTGACAGTCTGTCCGCCCGCGCCAACAACGACCGTGTAATTCCCTGCGTCGGAGGGCTGAACACTCGACAGGGTGAGGATCGAGTCTGTTGCTCCCACGAGATCGCCACCGTTTTTGCGCCATTGGTAGGTCAGAACTCCATTGCTTGCGGCTCCCACATCGAAAGCCACCACGCCTCCCTGATTGGTGACTTGGCTGACAGGTTGGCGGGTGATCGATGGGGCTGTGGGGGCCTCGCTCGTGTAGAGTTGTGAGACTTCATCGGAGGATAGGGCGCGGCCATAGATGCGGATGTCGTCCATTTTCCCCCCAAAAAACGCAGGGCCTTCGGCCCATCCGATCGTCAAAGGTGCTGTGTTATCCGGTCTCAGGCTGCTTGCCCCCGGCCCGCTTGAGGCCAAGGACCCATCGAAGCAGAATGAATAGTCCGAGCCGCTCTTCCGAAATACAAACTGGTGCCAGGTGTTTACCTGCGGCTTCAAATCCGCGAAAGCCACCCCCGGACCATTAATAAACAAGCCAAACCCCACAGGGGACATATAGGTCACAATCCACTTGTTTTGAATTCCCTGACCCATGTCCTTGCCAATCAAGTATTGTACACGAGAGAGGTCATTCAACGCGGCCCAGAAGGATACTGTGAAGTCGCCGGACGGGAAGTTGAGGTATGGCTGGTGAGGGGCAGAAATGTAATGGCTGACACCGTCGAACTCCATCGCCAGACCCTGGCCTCCAAAGCGGTCACTGACCAATGTAGCACCATGAATGGCACCACTGTTCCGATTATCACTCTCATCGTTCGCATTCCCATTGAACGGATAATAGGCCACAAGGTTCTTCCAGAGGGCCGAATTGATGTTGGAGATGCTTAAACTCGCCACGCTGCTAGTCACGCTGCCGGATGCGTTTGTGATGACCACCGTGTAGTCACCGATGCGCGGCGGTTGCACGTTGGTGAATGTGAGGGATGAACCGGTAGCACCGGGCAGGGTCAGACCGTCTTTCTGCCACTGGTAGGTAAGTGTAAGAGTGCTGTTCGCCCTGACTTCAAATGTTACGGAATCTCCCTGATTAGCGACCCGCCCAGCTGGTTGCTGAGTGATGGCGGGGGGTGCCGGTGCCTCGCTTGCATAGAGTCGGGCGACTTCGGCGGACGACAAGGCCCGGTTGTAAATGCGAACGTCATCTAATGATCCTCCATAGTACGCTTGGTCGTTCACGTCTCCCCCGCCGAAGTTCAAATTATACACCGACGGTTGTGGTTGCACTAAGGTGTTTGTAGAAAACAGCAAGGTGTTATCCCTGTAGAGATGGAAACCAGTTCCGTCCCTGACGAGTTGCACCTGATGCCAGACTCCTGTCGTTGTGACCGAAGTGTCATCTACCTGTGTCGTTGTTGTTGGGTCACACGTTGCCAGGAACAGTTTCCCCGATGAAGTAACGCCGACTGAGTAGGAGGCCAACCCTACCCCTCCGTCACCCCATTTACAAACAATCGGAATGTTGCCCCAAAAAGGGGTTCCATAGCCGGGATTTGGTTTCATCCAAAAGCTGATAGTAAACTCCGGTGACAAATTATTCGCTGGGGCGTTTGGAACGACAATATAACCACTGGTGCCGTTGAGAAGGTAGGCACTGTCTGGCGTACCGAATCTATCAGGAGCCAAAACCGGACCGGTGACAGTCCCATTATTTCGGTTGCCGCTCGCATCGTTTGCGTTCCCATTAAACGGATAATAGGCCACAAGGTTCTTCCAGATCGCCGAATCGACGTCGGGAATGCTCAAACTCGCCACGCTGCTAGTCACGCTGCCGGATGCGTTTGTGATGACCACCGTATAGTCACCGATGCGCGGCGGTTGCACGTTGGTGAATGTGAGGGATGAACCGGTAGCACCGGGTAGGGTAAGAGCGTCTTTGCGCCATTGGTAGGAGAGAGGAGCGGCTCCGGAAGCGGTGACGCTGAAGGTGGCTTCGCCGCCTGCGGTAGTCGATACACCCTGTGGGTGCGCGGTGATCGTCGGGGCCAACAAACCCTCATTGTATTGGAACAGTTGCAAAACCTCGCTCGCGGAGAGGGATCGGCTGTAGATCCGCACATCATCCAGATCACCCGCGAAGATCTGGTTGACCGTGTCGATTCCACTGAGCCTGAACTGCACATCGTAATTGTAGTTTGCAGCGGCGGCTATGACGATGCTGTCTTCCAACTGCCCATCCACGTAAAAACTGTAGGTGGTTCCTGATTTAGTCATGGTGCTTGCGTACCACTGCCCTGCGACATAATCATGCTTGGGTCCATGGCGGTATGAGGATGTCCAATAGGCGTTGGCTGGGCCGATGAAGTAATTGAGATAGGACGTGTTGTTGACATTGAAATTGATACTAATTCCAGTATGTGGGATGGTGTTAAACATACAGCGGGTGTCCTGTGTGGTGTTATCCGGCTTGAACCAAAAGTGTATGGTATATTCAGGCTGTCCTATGTTGAAGACCGAATTTGAAACAATCACTTGTGAACCTCCTGGGTCTTGAACACCGTTGAATTTGAAGGCGCTATTTGGATCACCATAGCGGTTGGTTGTCTGCACGACATTAAAAGCGGTTCCATCATTCCCGCGTCCAGTCGCGTCAGTTGCGCTGCCATTGAACGGGTAATAGGCCACAAGGCCGTTTGTTATCCAACTTTGCGCGGTTGCGGTTGTTAGTGTTAGGGTTAGCAGAACGAGCGTTAGGATACGTTTTAGACTTTTCATTTGATTTGCTGTTTGAGGATCACTTGGAGGGCTTGAGGAGAAAGGCGCTTGGGTATCGGCTGATGGCCGGTGGGATGGCAGGTTCGGAATTGGAGAGACCCCGCAGCAAGGGGGCTTCGGGAAAGGGACCTTGACTCAGCTGTTGAGCTGTTGAGCTGTTGAGCTGTTGAGCTGTTGAGCTGTTGAGCTGTATTTCATTCGATAATTCATCCTTCGAACGCCACAACTCAAGCAGGAACATAGAATGGTGTCAAGATCGATTGTGGTTTGGCACAAATTCTCACGGAAATGCAGCAATGGTCTGTCGAATGGCTCCGAGTGTGCATCCATGGGGGCGGTCACGTGATGGTTCGCGTTGATGGACAGCATCCTGGACGGTGCCAAAGGCAGTCCCAAGCTGGGGAACGGTCAACCACCAGGGGGATGGCCAATAACCCAAATGACGACATGCTGGATTGGGGCACCCGTTCGATCCCTCGGCACAACCCTCTTCGGGGTTGGGGAGCACTTCCCACCCATACCCGGGGTAACGCCGCAGACGGCGTAACCCCGGGCTTTATGGCAGAATCCCCTTGGGATTCCCGGACGGGGATGGGGGCCGAGTCAGCGTATCACGACGGGAAGTCGTTTGTTGTAAACGACGTGAAACCATTTAACCACAAGGATTTACGAAGTGCATTGCTGCGGCCACCCCGGAAAAACGATCCCCCTAAATGCCACCCTCACCGAAGGGAATGTATCGCGCAGAGACGCCGAGGCGCGGAGAGCCCGAATCCTTTTTCTCAGCGTCTCAGCGCGAGATGTATTTCCGGGTCCCACGGAAGCGAATGCATCACGCGGAGGGAAAGACCATATGCACCGAACGGAGCTCATCGCACATAGACGCCGGGACGCCAAGCACCCGAATCCTGTCTCTTCTTCGCGCCTTGGCGTCTTCGCGCGAGATGTATTTCCCGGTTCCCGGTTTTGAGCGGTTTGGTGCCCGCCGGGGGTGCGAGAAACAAGGGCGGAATGGGATCGGGTTCCTTTGATGGGATGAAGTGTCGGTTCCAAAACGGTCGCCCGGAATCATGATGACTCCAAACCCGGTTGGGGCACCCGTTTCGGTCCCTCGGCACAACCCCCTTCGGGGTTGGGGAGCACTTCCCACCCATACCCGGGGTAACGCCGCGG
>CAIWMU010000256.1 GCA_903913865.1 uncultured Verrucomicrobia subdivision 3 bacterium | reverse complement strand
GACATCCTGTGCGATCGCGAATTCTACGAGCGGACCCGTGCCAATTCGGGCTCAACACTCAAGAAGGTCGACCAGATCATCATCAGGCATCTGGCCGGAGAGAAAGCCACCATCGGATCACCTCTGGCCGCCTGCAAAGCCCTCCGCCTCCATCCCAAGCCGGGAGACGGCGTACCCGTATATGATTGCGGTCTTTCAGACACCCCTGAGAACCGCAAGACAGCTGGCATCGGGATCCCCACCCATGAACAGGTGGTCGAGGCTCAAAAGCAAATCGCCGGGATCCTGGCAGCCGAGAAAGCCAGGCAGCGCGAAGCAACCAATGCAAAGAGAAAGGCAGCCGACGCCAAATCGCTCGCCTGGCACATGGAGCAGGCCGCAAAGGGAGATGCCTACGGACTCCTGCGCTTGGGGCAAAGGTATCGCAATGGCACCGGGGTGGAAAAGGACCTGGACAAGGCAAAGGACTACCTTTCAAAGGCTGCAGCCGCTGGTTCCCCAACCGCTGAAGAGGAGTTGAAAGCCCTCAATGAATCGATCCCTGCTGGAACACGTGCTGAGTAGCGTCGCATTGATCAAAACCCCTCCCCATTCCCGGGCGGTTACCTTTTAATCATTGGAAGACAGCACGATTAAAACATACCGTACAGGTTCTTCCTGACCAACCCCGCATCAAGGCCAATACGTCGCCCATTCCTCCGCTTGACTGAGCGGGGCATGGCACGGCACTTCCCGTCGCAGCAGTAGACATTCCAGTTGCCCCACGCTCGCCCCGATTTCAGTTCTGCCGATGCCCGTCATGGAGCAACCACTTTAATTGGGCGCGCAAAGAAGCTCGACCGTGCTGAAGTCTGTCTGGATGGCTGGGACAACTTTGTTGAACCAGCGGAGGAATTGGGCCGCGAGGGGTGGCGGAGCATCGCGAAGCGGCAACTTGGTAAAGCCAATTCGGACCAGGTTCTTCCAAGCTTTTTGGCCATCGAAAATCGAATTCTCCTGATCAATCCGGGTATACAGCGGAATGGACATTAGAACGCCTCCGCGAACGCTATTTCCGTTCGATGCTGCAGGCATCAGAGTGTAGGCGCAGAACTTGGATGGTGCAAAGTTGCCTCCCTTGTGGTCCCAAACAAAATATTGCAAGCGCCGGGTGCCCCAGATTTCCATGCAGTCTGTCTTGTTCATATCCCGGTTCCATTGGGAAGCATTCAAAACGACTTCGAAGGCATTTGTGGCGTAGTGAACTGAAACTCCATCCGCTTCGCCGACACCATGGGTAAGGTCGATCAAGAGTTTTATGTCAAGCTGCGGAAAAGGTCGTGAGGGCGATTGATTGTGGTTTAAATCCTTGATCTGACTGCCGTCCAACTCCGGGAATAGGGGCATTTGAAATGCCCTCAAGCCCAACTGCCGGAGCATAAACACAGCATGAGCTGCGAGGTTCGCCCGCCCCGGGACGATGTGCCGACTTACCATGGAGACGAAAGCGTCAGTTGCGGGGAACGGCTGAACTAAATGTGCCGAGGCAAACTTGGCATGGTTCGCAACAGGGTCAGCCCGGCTCACCTCGAGTTCAATCCAAATGCGCTCAGATGTGGTCGTGCTCTGCAGCAGGATGTCGGCCTGCGGTCGATAACCAAGCAGTCGGTTGAACTCGGCAGCCAGCACCGGACTCTCTCTCCGGCATTTCCAGCCGGTGGGGCATTGTGTTGCAAACCGCTCCTGAAGTTGCCTGGCCAGCTGAAATTTCATGCAATTAGCATGGACTGGATCAACCGCCTGACTCCTGGCGTTCTCTGGGATCCATGACGACAGATGTTCATCCTCATCGACTATCTTCCTGTCATGCCTGCCAAGACAGCCGAGCCAGGCAGCCCTATGACCGGACAGAGGGATGTAAAATCAGGGCAATCCAGATGGATGCTAAAATCGCGTGTGGGCTTCGGGTTTGGAAACGTCTCAATTTTGGCCAGTTGGGGGGACTTCGGGAACCCCGCCTCAGAGTTTCCAAGGAGCGTAAGACCAGCATTTTTCTTTTTGCGTGTCCGATTCATTGTTCCAGCAACAGGATGCCCTGTTTCCCAGGCTGTGGAAACTCAAAATCGGACCAGGATTCAAATATGCTGACCGGCATGTCGGCACATCCCTGGCGGATAGGTGCCCCACACCAACAGGAAGTGCGTTGGAAAAGGCTGATCACTGATGCGATCGATCAAGTCCCCAACAAAACGGGACCGAATCCCCCCTCCGGGCTAAAAAAAGGGGAGTCCGGTTTATGGCCGGAGTTCCCCTTGTGTGAGCCGGGCTGTCTGATTAGACAGCCAGCTTTCTTGTACGGCGTTCAGGCGCCTGTGATGTGGCGGATCGAGCCCTGCCCTTTGCCCAGTTTCTG
>CAIWMU010000255.1 GCA_903913865.1 uncultured Verrucomicrobia subdivision 3 bacterium | reverse complement strand
GGAGGGGGAACCGCAAATGGACGCGGATGGGCGCGGATGGACGCGGATGGGCGCGGATGGACGCGGATGGGCGCGGATGGACGTGGATGGGGCGGGGCGGGGAAGGGTGGAGGGCGTTGTGGTCGGCAGCGGGCGTTGCCGCATCTCCCTCCGGGATGCTGGGGTAATGCGGGGCTATACCGGTGGGGTCGTCGCGGTGATCCTCAAGCCCGGGCTGCTGGCTGTCACGCCTCCGGCCTGGGGGTGGCCGGTGGCGATCAGCTTTTGGTTGCGAAGTCGAGGGGCGGGTGTTCGCGGTGCCACGGGGTGGATTGTTCGAAGGCGTGGGCGATGCGGAGCAGGGTGGACTCGCCGAAGGAGGGTCCAAGGATCTGCATCCCGAGCGGGAGGCGCGGGGAGGGGGAGGTGAAGCCGCAGGGGATGCTGATGGCGCAGTTACCGGCGAGGTTCGCCGAGATGGTGAAGATATCCATCAGATACATCTGGAGCGGGTCGCTGGCCTTCTCGCCGATTTTGAACGGGGGTGTCGGGGATGTGGGGGTGATGATGGCATCCACGGATTCGAAGGCTTTCACAAAGTCGGACCGGATGAGGGTGCGGACTTTTTGGGCGCGGAGGTAATAGGCGTCGTAGTAGCCGCTGCTGAGGACATAGGTGCCGAGGATGATGCGGCGTTTGACCTCCTCGCCGAAGCCGGAGCCCCGGGTGCGGGAGTAGAGGTCGATGACATCCGCCCCCTCGGCCCGTTTGCAGTAGCGGATGCCATCGAACCGGGCGAGGTTCGCGCTGGCCTCGGCGGTGGCGATGATATAGTAGGTGGCGATGGCGTGCTCCGTGTGGGGCAGGGAAATCTCAACCACCTCGGCGCCGAGGCTTGAAAGGTGCCGGATGGAGGCATCGACAGAGGCTTTCACTTCGGGATCCAGTCCCCCGACCATGTATTCGCGGGGAAGACCGATGCGGAGGCCCCGGATATCCCCGGTCAACTCCCCGGTGAAGCGGGGAACCGGCTGGGGCACGCTGGTGGAATCCAGAGGATCGTGCCCGGCGAGTGTTTCGAGGAGGAGGGCGGCATCGCCAACGGTTTTTGTGATGGGTCCGATCTGGTCGAGTGAGGAGGCGTAGGCCACGAGGCCGTAGCGGGAGACGCGGCCGTAGGAGGGCTTCAGACCGACGCATCCGCAGAAGGCTGCAGGCTGGCGCACGGAACCGCCGGTATCAGAGCCGAGGGCGCCATAGCACAGATTGGCTGCGACCGCGGCGGCGGAGCCACCGGAGGAACCGCCGGGGATCCGGGAGATGTCCCACGGATTGCGGGTCACGCCGAAGGCGGAATTTTCGGTGGAACTGCCCATGGCAAACTCATCCATGTTCAGGCGGCCGAAGATGACGGCCCCGGCCTCCTTGAGCTTGCGGCTCACGGTGGCATCGTAGGGGGAAATAAAGTCGCCGAGGATTTTGGATCCGCAATTGAGGGGCTGGTCCTTGACGGCAATAACGTCCTTGGTGGCGATGGGGACACCGAGGAGGGGGAATTCGGCATGGGTTTTGCCCTGTGCGATGGCCTGGTCGGCGAGGTCGGCATCGGCGAGGGCCCGGTTGGGGTCCAGCCGGATGAAGGCGTTGAGGGCCGGGTTTGTGCGGCTGATCTGGTCGAGGCAGGCCTGCATGGCCTGGCGGGCGGAGACCTCGCGCCGGGCGAGTTTGCCGGTCAGTTCCGAAATTGTGAGTTCGTGCAGCATCGTTTTGGGGGCCATCAAGCCCATGCGGGGATTATCTTGGAGGATGTGGCGTGGTGTCAATGACAGGTGGAATGACCTTGCCAGCCGGAAGGGGGTTGGGCAAAGATTGGAAGAAGGCAGGCTTCCAGCAGGGAGGTCGGGCCGCCTCCCCGCCGTTGGGCGGGGTTGAGGAACCTCATTTTTGCGAACGAATATGCGGACATTGATCAAAAGCGTTCTCCTGGAATCGGAGCCGAGGCAGGGTGTTACTGTTAAGGGGTGGGTGCGGACGCGCCGGGATTCCAAGGCCTTTTCCTTTCTCGAACTCAACGATGGCTCCTGCCTGGGAAATCTGCAGGCGGTGGTGGATGTGGGAACGCCCGGCTGGGAGCAACTGCCCCATATGACAACGGGGGCGTCCATCGTGATTGAGGGGAATCTTGTGCCATCCCCTGCTGCGGGCCAGAAGTGGGAGTTGCGGGCCACGCGGGTGGAGCTGGTGGGGTTGGCGGATACCACCTATCCGCTGCAAAAGAAGGGACACACCACGGAGTTCCTGCGCACGATCGCCCATCTCAGGCCGAGGTCCAATCTTTACGGGGCGGTGTTCCGGGTGCGGAGCCGGCTGGCCTACGCGGTGCACCAGTTCTTCCAGGAGCGGGATTTTGTCTATGTGCACACGCCGATCATCACGGCCAGTGATTGCGAGGGGGCGGGCGAGATGTTCCGGGTGACGACGTTGAAAGGGAACATTGAAGAAAAGCCGGAGACCGACTTTTTCGGCAAGAAAGCCTACCTGACGGTGAGCGGGCAGTTGGAGGGTGAGACCTTTGCCTGTGCGCTTTCAAATATTTACACGTTCGGCCCGACATTCCGGGCGGAGAATTCGAACACGGCGCGGCACGCTGCGGAGTTCTGGATGATCGAGCCTGAAATGGCCTTCTGCGACCTGCAGGGGGACATGGATCTGGGGGAGGCCTTCATCAAGGCGATGGCAAAGCATGCGGTGGAACATTGTGCCGAGGACCTGGGTCTTTTTGCGAAATTCGTGGACAAGGAACTGCTCAGCCGGTTGCAGTTCGTGATCGACCGGCCGTTCGTCCGGGTGCCCTATACCGAGGCGGTGGAGATTTTGAAAAAGTCCGGGCACACCTTCGAGTTTCCGGTGGAATATGGGCAGAATCTGCAATCGGAACACGAGCGGTTCCTGACCGAGAGGCATTTCAAGTCGCCGACCACGGTTTTCAACTATCCGAAGGAGATCAAGCCGTTCTACATGCGGCAGAACGATGACGGAAAAACCGTCACGGCGATGGATGTGCTGGTCCCCGGGATTGGCGAGGTGATCGGCGGGGCGCAGCGTGAGGAGCGGCTGGATCATTTGCTGGAGAACATGAGGTTCCACAAGCTGGATCCGAAGGATTACTGGTGGTATGTCGATCTGCGCCGTTACGGGAGCGTGCCGCATGCCGGGTTCGGGTTGGGATTTGAGCGGTTGCTGATGTTCCTAACAGGCATCCCCAACATCCGGGACGTGATTCCATTCTCCAGGACGCCCGGGAATGCGGATTTTTGATCCCCGGGAGGGGATTTGGAATGAGGAATGGGGGAGGGATGTTGTTGACCGATTTTCCGCGAAGGGGTCAGTCCCGTCACTGTTGAGTCCGGCTGGGGCCGGTCTCAACAGGTGAGGACTGACCCCATCCGCTTGGGGGCGGCGCGGCTGGGGGATTGCGTTTGGGGAGGGGCGTTGACCGATTTCCCGCGAGGGGTCAGTTCGGTCACTGTTTAGCCCGGCTGGGGCCGGTCTGAACAGATGAGAACTGACCCCATCGCTCGGGGGGAGGGGTGATCCGCAGATGGCGCAGATTACCGCAGATGGGGGGGGAATCTCGCGTGGAGAGTTCGTACGTTATTCCTCAGCGGCTCGGCGGGAGTTCGTTGTTGGGAAGTTGGGGGTGTGACAGGTACAGTTTTATTACCATTTTCGAGTTTTAATTTTTGCAAATCCCTCATTTGCAAGTCCTTATGTTTTTCCTTTGCTTCATATCCCGGTTTTTGGGTCTGTGACCCAATCATTTTTCTAAATAATTGGACCATTTCAGCCGATAAATAGCCGGGCGTGTTGGAGGGACTCCGGCGTGTCAGGGGTGCGTTCAGAAAACAAACTTGGCTGAGTTATGACGTTAAAGGGGAAAATTGGTTGGAAACTGTTCTGCGGCGTGGTGGCAGTTCTGGTACTGTCGCAGGCGGTCCAGTATTTTCATGCCCGCAAATCCAACGCCACGATGGGGAAAACCAGTCTGGAAATGTTGGACACGATGGACATGCAGAACGTCAAGAGCATCCAGAGTGCCTTGAACTTCAGCATCTCCGAATGCCTTGAGCGTGGGGACATGGAGGTGTTCAAGAGGGCGGTGCAACTCGGGAAGAACATACCCGGGTTGAAGGAGTTGTCGCTTTACGACCGGAAGGGCAAGGTGACCGATTCGTCTTTGAAGGAGGCGGTTGGGCGTCAGATTGATCCAGCCCTGATGGCGGAACTGGGGGCAAAGCCGGAGCGGTTGGTGAAGGAGAGCGATTCCAGGATCGAAATTTACCAGCCGGAGATGACCACTGCCAAGTGCATGGAATGTCACGAGGATTACGAGCTCGGGAAGGTCGGTGGTGTTGTTTATGTGGCGTTCTCGAACGAGGGTCATGCGAAGCTGGCATCGGATTTTGAGGCCATCACCACCAGGGCGAACAATGAGTGGCAGATGATGTCATTCGCGGTTCTGGTTGTGGGCGCGTTGTTCGTGATCGTGATGACCTTTGCCATCACCCGGCCGATTGTGAAGGCCCTTGGGAATGTGGCGGCGACCCTGGAGACGGACAGCAGCGGGGTGACGGCAGCCTCGGGTGAACTGGCCTCGGCCAGCCAGTCGATCGCGTCGGGGGCCAGTTCGCAGGCGGCGACGCTTGAGGAGACCAGTGCTTCTTTGACGGAGATGGCATCCATGACCGAGCGCAATGCTGAGAGTGCAAGGCGGGCAAGTGAACTGGCGCGTGAGGCCCGGGTGGTGGCCGATGATGGTGGTGCGGACATGAAGGCGATGGCTGGCACCATGGGTGAATTGAAGGTGGCCGGGGACGATATTTCCAAGATCATCAAGACCATTGAGGGGATTGCCTTTCAAACGAATTTGCTGGCGCTGAACGCCGCAGTGGAGGCGGCCCGTGCCGGACAGGCAGGCCTGGGATTTGCCGTGGTCGCCGAGGAGGTCAGGAGCCTCTCCCAACATTGTGCCAGGGCGGCCCGGGAGACGGCGGCAAAAGTGGAGACCACACTGCTTCGGACGGCCGAAGGGGTGCGAGTCAGCAGCAAAGTGGCGGATGGATTGGAGAAGATCCTTGAGCGGGTGCATAAACTGGACGAGTTGATTGCGGAGGTGGCGACGGCATCGCAGGAACAAAGCCGGGGGTTCGAACAGATCACCGCAGGGATGGTGCAGATCGAAACCGTCACCCAGGAAAATGCGGCAAATGCCGAGGAAGGGGCAAGTGCTTCGGAGCAATTGAACGGCCAGGCCCGAAGCCTGCAGGAAACCGTGGAGGAACTGCTGGTGTTGATCCATGGAGACTCCAAAGCTGGGCGGTCTGTGGCTGGCACCTCCGGGGGCATTGGGCGAACCGGGGTATCCGGCTCCATCAAGAAATCCACAAACCCGGCAGGCTCTTCGATGGATGGCAGCGGGTTTGGAACGATCCAGGCCGGACATGGGAAGTCCCAAACTATTGCCAATCAGGAGTTTGCGGACTCAATTAAGTAGCGGCTGAGCCTGCGGGTCGATAGAAGTAAGGGGGCGTTGTTGGCACGCCCTTCGGGACGACCGTTACATCCTGCCTGCATTTGGTTGGTTGCGGAGATTTTGACGCGTGGTGTCTCACCAGAACAGGGCCTGGAATGGATGTGGGGGCGTCCACTGCGTGTTTCACCCCCGGCTTTGACATTGCGGTCCTTCAGTCCTCACCATCCTGTCCAGAACTCCGGGGAGGATTTTCCCCTTGGGCAGCTTTGATTTAGCGAACTTTCAGCCCGGACGCTCAACTTTCTTTCCGTAAAGCCATTTATCCGACCGAGGCGGGGTTCACATCCGAACCAGTGGAAGTTTCTTTCATAAACTGTTGCTGATATAGCCACTTATGAACCAAATATTCAGGCAAATCGTTGGCCCGGACGGGACTGTTTGGACGTCAAAAACAGCTTCAAGTCAGAGATTTTCAAAAAAAAGTGAAGAAAGTTCGTAAGGATTTCCGTTGGCACCGGTTAATAGAGGGTAGAACACAGCAGGTCGCACGCGCCTGCCGGAGGCGAGAGTGGGGAGCCATGAGTTCCTCCGGCAATTGCGGCGCGTGAGTAAGCCGAAGTCCGAACGGTCGGAATCGGTTCATGCCATGACGTGGGGCGGGTAGTGGTCTGCCCTTGGGAGGTTGAGTGGTGCCGGGCGGGGAGAGAGGGGTCCGGCACCACCTGTTTTTGTGAAGAGGTCTTGACGTCATGTCCGGGTGGTAGTCCCATGGCTGCACAGCCTTTAAGACCGTTTCGCAAGTCCATGTGACTTGTGGTTGGACGTAGAGTTGATGGGGCATGGCGCCCATTTCAGCGACAGAATGAGCTGGTGTTTGGGACCTGTGCCTTGGGCAGGACTCAAAGGACGATTAAAAACAAAAAAAGTGGAGAAAGTTTGTAAGGATCGGCCGTGAGGTGGGTTTAAGAAGTGAAGAGTTTTGACGGAACCGGGCGGGGTGCAAGGGGCCCGGCGACGTCCTAATCGCAGTGAAACAGGCGTTTTTGGAATTTTGAAACAGGTGATGGGCTGGGCCCGATGAAATTATGCTGCAGGCGACGACGACGGATACAAATCTACTCATGAAGGTGAAGGACTGGCGCTCTGATGAAGGGTGGCGCGAGTTTCACAAGCGGTATGCCCCGGCGATCATGGTGCATGCCCGGGAGCGGGGTCTCACGCACGAGGAGGCTGAGGACGTAGTTCAGACAACCATGGTCAAGGTGGCCACCTATATCCCAAGCTTCGAATACGACAAAACGGTGTGCCGGTTCCGGACCTGGTTGAACCAGGTGGTGAACCAGAGGATGCTGGCGATCTGGAGGGAGAGGACCAAGCTGCGGCTTCCGGAGAAGGCGTGGATGTATCTTTCAGAGCAAATCGAGGAGTCCGCGCCCACGGTTGAGGATCCCCGCGAGCAGACAGAGATGACCCAGCGGTTGCTGGAGCTATGCCTGAACCGGCTGCGGGCCAGTGTGAGTCCCCGGCATTGGCAACTATTCGAGGCAAATGTTCTCCTGGGGCTGAGCGGAGCCGAGACGGCCAAGAAGTATGGGAGCACCACCGCGAACGTGTGGGTGGTGCGACACCGGTTGACCCGCCGGCTCAGGAAGGAGTGGGTGGCCTTGAGGGAATATCCTTTCGAGAACTAATTCCGGGGCATTTCAGGGGGCTGATGGGGGTTTTACGGGAATGGTATTTTTTGTGGTGGGGAACAGCCGGGGTGAGATTGGGGGTGGCGAGCGCAACAACCCAATCACACCCCGGCGCCGTGTGCGGTGGGACATCCATTGTTGGAAGTTTGCACCAGATGATGTGCGTGGACTGATGAAACGATTTTCCAGGCGATGACAACAGACCCGGATTTTCTGAACAAGCTCAAGGACTGGCGCTCTGATGAAGGGTGGCGCGAGTTTCACCGGCTGTATGCCCCGGCCATTCTGGCACACGCCCGGGAGCGGGGGCTTACGCGGGAGGAGGCGGAGGATGTGGTTCAGACGACGATGGCCAAGGTGTCCGCCCACATTACGACCTTCGAATACAGGAAGACCGTGTGCAAGTTCCGGACGTGGTTAAACCAGGTGGTCAACCAGAGGATGCTGGCGATCTGGCGAGAGAAGGCGCGGTCGCGGGTTGCGGAGCAGGCTTGGATCGAACTGTCAGAGCAAATGGAGGAGGTCATGCCGACAGCCGGGGATCCCCGGGAGCGGTCGGAGGTGGCGTTGCGGTTGCTGGAGCTATGCATGAACCGGTTGCGGGCAAAGGTAAAACCCCGGCATTGGCAACTCTTTGAGGGGAATGTTCTTCTGGGATTGAGCGGGCGGGAGACGGCCGAGAAGTATGGGACCACCATGTCGAACGTGTGGGTGGTGCGGCACCGGATGATCCACCGGCTCCGGAAGGAGTGGTTGGCTTTGCGGGAGTGCCCCTTTGAGTAATGCTCCGGGACGGGGATGGGCCGCCAGGCGGGGTTGTGATCGTCCTGTGCGCCGGTGCTGTTTGTTACCGAAGTATTTTCATGGGTTCAGCCCCCCGGCGGTTTGCTGAAATCGACAGGTGTTTTTGCCTGAGTGTTTCGCGGTGTCTGGCGGCAGGAAATCTCAGCCCGCCGGAATGGCTCCGTCCTGAGGTCCTCCTTCGGATTTTTTGGTCTGTTCGTCTCCAACCCTTTTCTTGACAAATTTTTAGAAATTATTGCACAATGGGGGATCGCGTAGAGAACAAATTCAATGTGGGCCACTGATGCGAGTAATCGTGTTTGGAATCCTCCTTGCCCTTTGAAGGTTTGCACAAAGTAATTGCGTGTACCACATTCAGTCCGCCTCGACATGAACCCATCCCACTCCCATTTGCATCTGGCAGAACCGCTGCGAGTGTTATCGGAGAGTGAGCGTGCGCGGGTGAGTCTGGTGCGAAGCGGGGAGGGTTTGCGGGTATTGAAGGTGGAGAGGCCGGTGGCGGGGGAGGATGCCGGGGTGCTGCTGGGGCGGTATGAGCGGTTGAGTGAGCTTTCACGCGGACCGGGCCTGCTGCCGATCCTGGGTTGCGGGTTGACGGGGGATGGGGGTGTGTGGTTGTTGTTGCCGCCCGGGGACAACCTGCCGGGGTTGCCGGGATTGGAGACCGAGGCCGGGATTGAGCAATATACACCGATGACTTTGCGGATGAGGACGCAGGAGGCGGGGCCAGCCGGGGCGCGGCAGGTGGCGGTGTGGGGGCAGCGGCTGTGCGCGGGGCTGGGGCTTTTGCACGGGAGCGGGCTGGTGCACCGGAACGTCCAACCGGCGAATGTGGTTTTTGTGGAAGGTGAGCCGAGGCTTGGGGATTACAGCCGGGTTGGGGAGGTTGGGAGCCGGGTTCAGACCAAAGGGATGGAGGGATTTGATCCAGTGCAGGGGGGGGACGATGAGGGAGGGGATCTGCATGCATTGGGGAGGACGTTGTATGAGGCATGGACGGGTCGGGACCGGATGGAGTTCCCATCGTTGTCGAGGCAGGTTTTGGAAAGTCCTGAGTGGGGTGAGTGCGGGCTGGGGTTGAATGATGTGATTTTGAAGTCGGGGAGGGGGCGTGGGGCTGGGGGATTTGGGAGTGCGGAGGAGTTTGGAAAAGCGTTGCTGGAGGTGGAGTCGGGGAAGAGGGGGATAAAGAGGCGGGTATGGTTGAAGGGGGCTGTGGTGGCGGGGGTCGGGGTGGCGGGGGGATGGGCGGTGCTGGGTCGCCGGGAGGCTCTGCCACCATTGAAGTGGGAACGGGTGGTGGAGGGGTCGGTTGAGCCGCTTCAATCCCTGCGGAACCGTTTGGCGATCGACTGGCAGCAGAGGCGCATCCACTATATTTTGAACACAGAACCCCAGACGACAGTGCGGACGATCAACGCGGACACCTTCAAAAGGGAATCCACCGTGCACGAGGAAGTGTTGCAGGATGTCGGCATGGTGGCCTGGCACCCGTTGCGGCGATCGGTTCTGATGTTGCCGGAAAGCGGCAGGGTGTGGGAGTGGAAGCACGGTATGAAGGGGGCCACATTGCTGGCGAACGGGCCTGTGCAAGTGCCGGTCTCGGGCACACCCTATTGGAATCCGCTGACCCGGCGGCTCGGAGTTTTCGGGGGGTATGGCTATTTTCGTGTCTATAACCAGCGCTCGGAGTTGGATATCGAGAAGGGTCAGTGGGTGGAGGTTGAGCCCCATGACCTCCGGAAGGCGATCTGGCCCCGGGGTGGGCCGTTGTGCAGCGTGGATTCCGGGGGCGGGCATTTGCATGTGGCGGCTGGTGCCGGGAGCTCCCTTGGGCAGCAGGGGAAAAGGGAGCCCGGCCTCGGTGAATTCAACGGGCAATTTCACATGCTCGATGATATCTGGAGCCTTGACCTGAAAACGGGGGAGTGGCTTCAACTTCTCCCGCTGGGGCGGCTGGGGCTTGGCCGTGTGGTCATGATTTTCAGGCATCCGCGGGCAAATGCCCTGATTGTAGTGCTCTGCCGGGAGTTGCATGTGGCCCAACCTGACCGGGCGCGGGCCTACATGGTGGAGCTGGACCGGCCGGGCCGCCTGATCGAAATGGGAATGGATGGAACCGCCCCGGTGCTGGCGGAAGTGCATGGATACGAATTCGATCCGAAAGATGGGCAGCTTCTGGTCATAGCAGGTGAAGCGGTGTATCGGGTGACGATGTGAGAGGCGAGAGGATAAAGCTTGGGAATGTGGAGAAGTTGAGGCTGCTCTCGGACCGGGAGCGGTCGAAGGTCTATCTTGCCCGGATGGGTGGAGGGATCCAGGTGCTGAAAGTGGAGCAGCCCCGGGAGGGGGTTGTTCTGGAGGAGGTGCTGGAGCGGTATGGGAGCCTGCGGGAGTTGTCGCGGAGTCCCGGTCTGCTTCCGATTCTGGAGTATGGGTTGACGGAGGAGGGGTGGGTGTGGCAGACCTCGTCAGTGGGGGACAACCTGCCCGGGCGGCCCGGGCTTGGGACGGCGGAGGGGGTTGAGCGCTACAGTCCAATGAACCTGAGGACGAGGACCCGGGAGATGGGTCCGGCGGGGGCGCGGGAGGTGGCCGGGTGGGGCATGAGGTTGTGCGGGGCGCTGGGGGTGCTGCACGGTGCTGGGTGGGTGCACCGGGATGTGAAGCCGACGAACATCGTTTTTGTGGGCGGGGAGGTGATGCTTGGGGATTACGGGCTGGTGGGAAAGCCCGGGACGCGTCTGGATTTTGTCGGGACTGAGGGATTTTTGCCACTGGAGGGGAGCAATGACAGCCGGACGGATTTGTATGGGCTTGGGCGGACGTTGTATGAGGCGTGGACCGGAATGGACCGGCTGGAGTTTCCATCGCTGCCGAAGGGGGTGCTGGAGAGCGTGGAGTGGGCGGGGCACGGGGCGGTGCTGAACGAGGTGATCCTGAAGTCGAACAGTGCGCGGAAGGGGGAGCGGTATGGGAGTGCGGAGGCTTTTGGGGAGGCGCTGCTTGAGGTGGAGGCGGGGCGGAGGGGTGTGAGCCGGAGGGTGTGGGTGAAGGCGGCCGTTGCAGCGGGTGTGGCCGGGGGATGCGGGCTTGTGATCTTGAAGGGGAAGACGGCGGGGCCGATCCTGAAATGGGAGACCACCCATTCCCCCGGGTTTGCGTCTGAAGCCTGGTTGACCAATGCGTGGTCGGTGGATTGGGACAAACGCCGGATTTTGTCGATGGGCTATGCTACCGGGAAAGTGGTGTGCCAATGGGTGGACATAGACACACTCCGGCGGACCGGGATTGATTTTCCGGTCGCCGCATCGAAGGTGACGGTGCTGGCGAGGGATCCGGAGCGCGGGACGTTGCTGGGGGCCGATGGATGCAAGGGGGATGTTTATGAGTGGAACCTTGCGGAGCCGCGCCTGGAACGGTTGGGGGGAGGGCCCTGCAGTGGGATGAATTATCAGGCGGCGAGCTACTGGAACAAGGTGACGAAGCGGGTTGGGATCTTTGGAGGCCTGGGAATTGCAAGCGTCAGGAATGACCGCTGGGAATTCGACATTGGAAAGCGGGAATGGGTTGAGATGGAGCCCAACGACCTGAAGAAGCCGATCTGGCCACGGGGCATGAAGGACCGGTTTTCGCCCGATCCGGAAGAGCCCCGGATCTACCTGATGGCGGGAGCGGGGAGCCCGCTGGGAGTCTTGGGGAAGGAAGTCCCGGGATTGGGAGGGTTTGATGGGAGGTTTTACGATCTTGATGACATCTGGAGCCTGGATCTGGAGAGCGGGGCTTGGAGGGAGTTGCTGCCACGTGGCAGGCTGGGGGTGGAGCGGGCGGCGGTGCTGTTCCGGCATCCCGTAATGCGGGCACTGGTGGTGCTGATCCGGGAGGATATGCATGCGAGAAAGCCGGACCCGGCCCGGGGATTCCTGCTTGAGCTGGACCGGCCGGGGCGGCTGCGGGAATTGAGGATGGAGGGGGCAACGCCGGGGCTGATGCAGATCCATGGCCAGGGGTTGGATCCCAAGGACGGGAAATACGTGCTTCTGACCGAGGAGGCGGCATACCGGATATCCCTGTGAACAAGAACCTTCCGAATCTGGCCGGATTTGAAAGGCTGCGGCTGCTTTCCGAAGGGGAGCGGACGTGGACGTGGCTGGTGCGGGGCGCTGATGGGTTGCTGGTGCTGAAAGGGGAGCAGCCGGGCATCGGGGTGGATGGGGGGACACTTCTGGCCCGGTATGAGCGGTTGAAGGAACTTTCGCCGGGGCCGGGGTTGCTGCCGATTTTGGGATGCGGGGTGGCGGAGGATGGCTGGGTGTGGCATCTGGTGCCGCTTGGGGACAACCTGCCGGGAATGCCGGGTCTGGAAACGGCTGCCGGGATTGAGCAATACACCCCCATGACCCTGCGGATGAGGACCCAGGAGAGCGGTCCCGCGGGGGCGAGGCAGGTGACCGAATGGGGGCAGCGGTTGTGCGGGGGATTGGAACTGCTCCACCGGTCAGGGTTGCTGCACCGGGGCATCCAGCCGTCGAATGTGGTTTTTCTGCAGGGTGAGCCGAGGCTTGGGGATTACAGCAGGGTGGGGGAGGCTGGGAGCCGGGTTCAGATGGAGGGGATGGAAGGTTTTGAGCCCGTCCGGGGAGGCAACAGTGAGGAAGGGGATCTGCACGCGCTCGGGAGGACCTTGTATGAGGCGTGGACGGGGCGGGACCGGATGGAGTTTCCCTCCCTGTCCAGGCGGGTCCTCGAAAGCTCCGAATGGGCCGAATGCGGGCTGGGACTGAACGATGCCATTTTGAAGTCGGACCGGGGTCGGAAGAATGGCGGGTTCCGGTCCGCCGGGGAGTTCGGGAAGGCGCTGCTGGACGCCGGGATTGGGAGAAGGAAGGTGAACCGGCGGGCATGGCTGAGGAGCGCTGTTCTGGCGGGTTTGGGAGTTGGGGCCGGGTTTGCAATTTTGCGGGGGTTAAGACCGGTGCCGCGGCTTCATTGGGAGCTGGTGGGGGAGGATGGGTTCAACGTGGAGGGGTGGGGGGAGGTGCCGTGGACGGCGGATTGGGAGAATCGCAGGATCCATTCAGTGGTAGTGAACAGTTCAATGAGCAATGTGGATACATTGGATGTGGACACACTCAAGGTGGAAACCACCCGGATAGACAACAGGAGCGGGGATGTCCGGACCCTGGGCTGGCACCCGGTGAGAAAGAGTCTGCTGGGGGTCACGCCGTTCGGGGATGTGTTTGAATGGAGGCCGGGTGCGAGGATCCTGACGCGGCTGGGCGGAAACGTGCGCAAGATTCACATGCAGGGAGACCCCTTTTGGAACCCGGTGACCGGCAGGATCGGCATGTTCGGGGGATACGGGCATTTCCGGGTCAGGAACGGGCGGGCTGAGTTCGATGTGGAGCTTGGGGAGTGGGTGGAGGTGGAGGTGGACGACCCGGCCCGGTCGCCATGGCCGAGGATATCGGGGTTGCTGGCGGTTGATGAGCCGGGGCGGGACCTGTATGTGGTGGGCGGCTGGGGGTGCCCTTCCGGCGAGCAGTGGAAGGAGAAACCCGGTTTGGCGGGGTATGACGGCACGTTTCATGTGCTGGATGATGTCTGGAAGCTGAATCTCGCCACCGGTCGGCGGCAACAATTGCTGCCCCCGGGGATGCTCGGGCTGGGGCGGGCGGCGGTGGTGTTTTTTGACCAGCCATCCGGCAGCCTGATCGTGGTGCTCCGGAGGGAATTGCTGGTGGCAAGGCCGGAACGGGCCCGGGCGGTGATGGTGGACCGGACCGGGGCCGGGTGTTTTGTGGAACTGGGGATGGAGGGAACCCCGCCGGGCCTCGGGAAAGTGCGCGGATATAACATGGATCCCTGGGATGGACGATTGCTTGTGCTGGCAAGCGACGGGATTTATCGTGTGAGGATCATCAGACCCTCATGACCGATAGTGGCTTCAATGTGGATGGAGTCGAGAAACTGCGACTGCTCTCGGAGCGGGAGTGGTCAAAGGTGTATCTCGCCCGTGCACAGGGGCAAATCCGGGTGTTGAAGCTGGAACGGCCGAATCAGGGTGTGGAGATCTCTGCCGTGCTGGCCCGCTACGATCAACTCCGGGAACTTTCCAGAGGCCCGGGGTTGTTTCCGATTCTGGGCCACGGGGTGGTGGGGGAAAGGTGGGTCTGGCAATTGATGCCGGTGGGGGACAACCTGCCGGAACGGGGGACGGAGGAGGGGATTGCCAACTATGAGCCGATGACCCTCCGGTCGCGAACCAGGACCATGGGACCTGCCGGGGCGCGACAAGTGGCTGTGTGGGGGCAGCGCTTATGCTCCGGGTTGGGATTGCTGCACCGGTCCGGATTGATCCATCGGGACATGAAGCCCGCCAATGTGATTTTTCTGGAAGGGGATCCCCGGCTTGGGGATTACGGATTGGTGGGGGAGCCCGGGACTGCGTTTGATTTCAGCGGGACTGAGGGGTTCCTGCCCTTGGAGGGGACCAATGAAACGGGGACCGACCTTTATGCGCTTGGGCGCACATTGTATGAGGCGTGGACGGGGCGGGACCGTTTGGAGTTTCCATCACTGCCCAAGGAGCTACTGGGGAGCCCGGAATGGGGGCGGCATGGGATGGGCCTGAACGAGGTGATCCTGAAGTCGAACAGCGTGCAGAAGGGGCGGAGGTTCGGAAGTGCGGAGGAGTTCGGGAGTGCCTTGCTGGAAGTGGAGGTGGGAAAAAAGCGGGTAAGCCGCAGGGGTTGGCTCAAGGTCGGGGCCGTGGCGGGCGTGGGGGCGGTGGCGGGGTTCGGGATCTTGCGGAGTCGCGGCGCGGGGCCAGTGGGCTTGCTTCGATAAAACGGACAGTGAAAAGAGGATAATATGTTGATGGTTTTAGTTGTTGAGGGATTCGAAGTCAACAGGGGATAAGTGGTTTAGGGACGAGTGGATGCG
>CAIWMU010000254.1 GCA_903913865.1 uncultured Verrucomicrobia subdivision 3 bacterium | reverse complement strand
GCGCCCTCCTCCCCGAACCCGGAATCGGGTCACCCCCGGTGCCGGACCGGCTTCGTGAAAACTACCGCCATCCCCCTCCCCGAACCCGGAGGGTTCCCAGCGATTAGCCGGTGGTTGAGGAGCAACGCGACGACACCACCGGTATAGCCCAGAAACGCACACGCATCCCGGAGGGATGCCAGACCGCCACCCATTCACCTCCCATCCATCACTACCCAACGCTGGGACCCCGCCGGCGCCAATCCCGGAGGCGGGGGGAGAGTTCTACGACCCGGAACCGTCAGGGCTCCAAATCATCCGCTTCGTCCCGTTCATCCTTGAGCGGGGCCTCCACCTGCGGGGGAAGTTTGTCGGCAACGTAGATGCTGACGGAGAATCGTTTGGCGCTGGGGTAAAGAAGAGCCGGCACGACCCTGACCTTGAATCCGGCACGGGCAAGCCGTTCTGCAAAAGCGGGTTCCTCCCGGGCGGACCAGAACAGTGCGCGCCCCTCCGGCTTCAACACGGTTGCAATCCGCTGTAATCCCTTTCTGGAGTAAAGTCGGCTGTTTTGCTTCTGGACCATCGCGGTGGGGCCGTTATCCACATCCAGCGCAAGGACATCGTATTGGGCGGGTGCCGAATTCATCAGGACAGACCAGACGTCCTTCAACACCACCTCCACCCGGCGGTCGTTCAACAGGGAACCGTTGACGTGGGCCAGCAGGGTCCGGTTCCACTCCACAATCTCGGGAATCAGTTCCGCCACCTGGATCCTCGCACCCGCTCCGCCATTCGCCAGCAGGCTTTTCAACGTGAACCCAAGGCCCAGCCCGCCAACCAGGCACAGGGGTTGTGGCTGCAACTCAAGGACCTCCGCCCCCAATTCCCCGAGTTGGAGTTCGGAGGATGTCGTCTTGGAGTGCATCAGATCCTGACCGTTCAGTCGGATGCAATAGCTGCCATCGTGCTCCCACAAAATCAGGCGCCCTCCGTCGGGAGTGGTTGTCTCTGCAAGCTTAATGTTCGGTTTCATAGGTGTAAATTCAGGCAGGCCATCACATCCCTGCAATATCGATTACGGGAGGATGGACGCCATTGGCAGGACGTCAACCCCACAACAGATCAAACCCTGCAAAAATCTCCCCTCAGCAGGGCCTCCGCATCCTCAAGCCTCATGGCCCATTCATTACTTCCGGGGACGACCACCCACATCCAGGCGGTGAACCCCGTGTCCCATCGGGATCGCCATGGATGCCGGGCTGTGCCACACGACCTGCCGCTCCGGTGATACCTCCAGGAACGGAACACCACCCCCTGCGTTGCAGATGAAGATGTTGCCGTTGGGCAGGACCTGAATGCCTGCGAACCACCGGATCCGCATCTCCGGGATATCCGCGCCCTGCAGTGTCCAGACGACCTGACCGGAACCGTCCACCCTCACCATGGTCTGCTGTCCGCACACGATCGTATCCCCGCCATCCAGTCGCACGACGGAGTAGGGGGCAAAGGGAACCTTGATCTCCCGCAGGAGTTTTCCCTCCGGGCTGTATTGGCGGACAGCATGGGCGGATTCCTCCGCCACAAGGAAATCCCCGTTCGGAAGCTCGCGGACATTTCGCTGGCAACTGTGCCCGGGAGCACTCACCAACTGGATGCTCTTGACGATTTTCGACTCCGGATTGACCACCAGCAGCCTGCCCTGGCTGGAAGCCCCGACGAGGGTGTTTCCATCCAGCATCCGCTGACAGGACCAGACCTGGCCGGTGGTCCAAAATGCAAAGACCACCTTGTTCCCCGGAGTCACCTCAAGCACACCACTCCGGTTGTCGTGACGTGCCGAATCATATCCCTCGTTCACACAAAAGAGCACGTTGCTGTTTGGCAACGCCCACACATCCCGGGCCATCTCTGCGGGATGCTCCCAAACCACCTCACCCTGGGTGCCGTAGCGAATGATCTTATGGGCCCCCTCCGCTGCAAAAAGCATCGGTGGGAATCCCTCCACAGCCAGTGCGGAACCCGCAAGGCACAGACTCCAGACCACAACCCCCCAGAAGACTTTTCTCATATCACTTAAGACCAGCGGTGCGCTGAAAAAAGTCGGAAAGGTCGCTCGCAAGGTCCCGGATGTCATTCCGCTGGATCTCTTCATCGCTCATGAAAACACCCCCCAATCTGGATCCCGCAGACTCCCCGCTCCTTTTCATCTCATAGACACACACAACCTGTTCCCCATCCATCAACTGCCCGCGAACCTTGATCACCGGCTGACCACCCCCAAAAGCCCCGGCGAAATAGCGGGCAGCACCGCCCCCTTTCTCATATTCGATGATCCTGCTTTGCAATTTCAGGCATTTGCCGCCCGGTTTCACATCCTCAGCCCTTGTGGTGACGGTGCGAAAAAGCGATTTGCGCCCGACATGCTCCGCAATCTGCTCAGGCAGCACCCGCATCGCCATCGCCCTCATTTCCGCCTCGTTTGAACGTTCAACACCGGCGAATACGGGCACCTCGATAAGAAGTGTGTCGTAGCCGTTGAAGTTGAACCCCGGTGCCAGCCACACTCCCTCAATATCCTTGTCCCGGTGGAGCACAATCCCCGCCGGAGGGGCGGCATTGTTCCCACCCGCGTTGCCCTTGCCCGGAGTGGTTGCACAACCGGTGATCAACAGAAACCCCGCACAGGCGGCGGTCAGAATAGTAATCGTCTTCATTTGTTTGTAAGTTAAAGGGCCATTGAACCCCTCCCGGAAAACTCCCTCACTCCTCCTCCTTCCAGTAATCACGAGGCTCATCTTCAGCCATTCTCGGACACAGGCACACCATTTCAAGATAATTAACCCCCACGATCCCACCCGGACCCGCTACCTTCCGGGAATCGGGGCGACCGCCTCCACGCACTGCATCATCTCGGCTCGAAATGCTGCGATCGTCCGGTCGTTGGCGCTGGAATCGAGCACGCTGCGTCCTGCTCCCCGGGCCATCTCCTCAAGGCTGGTGTCGATCATCCCGGGAAGACTCACTTCAAGCAGATGCCGGATCTGTGCACGGGGACCATCTCCCAGCTTTTCGGCCCCATCCGCGTTCATCCTCTTCCTGAGCGCTGCGATGATCCGGTAATCCTCGATCCCCTCGCGCACGGCCTCCCAGCGGCGGCTTGGCACAGGCCTGGATCTGCCCGGGTAAACGAGTTGATATTCCAGGTCCATACGCCCCCACGGGTCACCACCGATGTTGTAACACCAGAACCCGATCCCGGTGGCCCCGTGACGCAGGGCGACCAGCGCCGCAGCCCGGTAATCGATGATCATGTTCATGTTCTTCAGATTCGGCCCGACGGGTCGGCTGAAGGAATAGGAACAGTTGTAAGACCAGAGCATCTTTCCGGTCCTGCGCACCAGATCCATCAGCGGAGTCTTCTCTGCCAGCATGTAGATGCCCGGCGTCCAGATGTCGATGCAGGTTGCCATGGCCTCGAACATCGGCAGTTCACCACCGCCATCCATGTACACCATGACGGATGGATTCACCGCACGGACCTGCTTCCCAAAGGCAACAACCTGGTTCACTGCCGCCCATCCGGCGCCGCCCGGCTCGTCATAGGGGTAGAGCGCGAAGTGGTTTGTATCAAATCCCGCCCTCGCCATGTGGGCCACCAGTTCCGCAAGATACCGCTTCAGATCCCCGGCATACGAGGCGGTGCCCACATCCCCAAGCAACGCAGGAAATCCCTGCAGCAGCAGCACGACATCCTTCCCCCGCAACCGTGCCAGCACCGGGTCCAGTTTGCTGTAATCCGATCCCAGAAACCCACCACCCTGCCCATCGTATCTCACCACCGGCAGGACGGTCGGAAAAACGTTGTTGCCATGCGCCAGCAGGTCCGGGATAACGGCCTCTTCAGGTGCCGCCCACGTGCAAAGCCGGAATTCCCCATCAGGCACCATCCGAAATGATGGCACCTTCAGCAGGATCTCAATCGTTGTCTCCGGTGGTGGCACGGTGTGCGGATGCTTCGGTCCGTCCAGAACCCCGGCACCATTGATCGACTGGAGCCGCACGCCGACCCGATGTTCACCCGGCTTCACATCACGCAGATTCAAATCCAGCCACAATTCCCTGCTTGTGAAAGGTGGAATCGAGATCGTCCCGGTTTCATCCAGCTCCGGCAGGGCGTCCCACGAGTTGTCCCCCTGCGACGACGGCACCGCCACCGAACGATGCGGAGTTGCCACAACGCCATTGGTCAGGGCATCCACCACCACCCGCACCAGCAGTTCGTGGTCGGCCACATTGAAGAGATTCACCGAAACCGGTTCATGTTCCCCGGCCACGGCTGTGCGGGTCACCCGCAACGGGGTGATCGGACCCAGGGGCAATTGCTCGTCCACTTTGCGGTTCTCCCACGTGGTCCCCTCAAATGCCACAAGGCTCCCCGCACCCGCGGCCACGGCATGCTGGATCAACTCCGCCAGCGCCACCGCCCGCCGTGATCGTGCCACCAGGCCGGCACTCCTCGACAATACCTCCTGTGCCGCGCCGGGATCCCCCCCGGAAACAGCATCCTGTTGAGGACGTAATTGGTTCGACTCCGTCTCAACGCACAGCAACTCCCGCCTCAACCCTGATGCGGCAAGGGGCAGTTTTGATTCCGCTGCAACAATCGCTGACCGCAACAACTCCTGCGCCCGGGAGGCCAGCGCCCGCTCGTTCATGAAGGGTTGTAGAAAAACCGTCCGTGAGCCTTTCGCGATCAGTCCCCCATCCGAATCCGAAAGACTCCAGTCAAACCGGTAATCGCCCGCCGCCAATACGCTCAACGGCAGCCCCAACTCCCCCGCGCCACTGACCGTCGCGGTGGCCACCTGTCGCCCTCCCCCGGGCGCGACACACCCGGCTGTGGCAGTCACCAACCGCCCGCCGCCACCCGGATGTCGAATCACGAACCGGATTTCCTCCCCGGCAAGTATCCGCTCAGCCTCCAGATTCATCGGCAGCATCGGCGCGGATGCCGCCTGGCGCAGTCCAAACCAGGAACCGCTGTTGTGTGCGTCTCCCCGGTAACTTCGCCAATGCGCCGTGGCATTGGTGGGCGCCGGTGTGCCCAAACAGAACCCAAACCCCAACTCCCCACCAGTGACAACCATCTCCAACCCAGGGGATTCCTGATCCAAATCACCGAAGGCCGGTGTCACATTGATCGTGCGGTTCTTGAAATGGTAACGGTGAAGGTAGTCGCCCTGATTATTCAGAACCTGCAAAAAGCCATCCTGCGTGCAAAGCACATATTCGAGTTTTCCATCCCCATCCAGATCAATCATCGCGCCGGGAGCCAGACTTCGCCCCTGCATGTCGATCTCCCACAACACCCGCCCCGTCTCGTCAAACCGGTGAATTACGCCAATCTGAGTCACAAGGCAGATGTCCGCCCTGCCATCCAAATCCAGATCCCCAACGGAAATCGTCGAGGCAACCGCACCGCGCGTCGGTCGCTTCCACAAGACCGCACCCGCACTGTCGATGCAGTAGAACTGCCCCGTGCTTGAAGCCGCCCCAACCCTGCCCCTTCCATCCGACCCGGCAAAAATCACCGGCGCAGCCGTGGACCACGACGCCGATGATCCACCGATGTTCAGTTCCCAAAGCGCCTTTCCATCCTCCTTGAAAGCGAAGACCATCCCCTCACCCGTCGCCACGACAACCTCCGGCTTGCCGTCACCGTCCAGATCCCCAACAGCGGGACTCACCGGAATGCCTTTGACCCGGGACTGCCACAACACTTTGCCGGTGTCTGCGGCAAAGGCCCAAACGCACCCCGTCTCATCGGTCTGGATAACCGCAGCACCCCCACCCATTTCGCAAACCACAGCCGCAGACCAGCTGGAAGGTCCCTTCAACGCCGCGTGCCAGACCTCCGCCCCCTTCCCGTCCAGACAGGTCAGCGCCCCCGCAGTATCAGCGACATAGACGAGCGAAGGCTTGCCAGGTCTCTCAAGGACAGTTGGATACGTCATGAAGCGCCCCTTCGTCCTCCAATTCCACAGGGTCTTCCCCTTCCCACTCCTGGCAAAGAGTTCCTCCCTGCCAGCAATCAGAACTTCGGGATGACCGTCGCCATCAAGGTCCGCCACCGTTGCCGCGCTTTCCAGGAGTGAGGCAACATCCACCTTCCAAAGTTCCGGAAATCGCAGGTCGGCTCCAGAGCACAAACCTGAACCGGCAGTGAGAATCGCCAGGCAAATGGCTACGAACGGTCGTGAGGTGTTCCGGAGGAGGCCAGAGGTGGAACTTGTGCGTGATGGGATCTGCCCAGCGCAGTGGGTATTCATGGGCTGTTTGTCCATATGGGTTGTCGTTGTGCTGATGATCCCAGCATAACCCCCATCCCCCTTGGATTGCCACCCCCAACTGTGCCCCGACCCGGACCTTGCCTGGGTTTACCCCCATCCCTCTAATGTCCTGATACCGACAGCAACGCCCGCACAGCGTAGAATAACCCCACCGCTCCGAACCCCAAGCTCACGAACCAGAAGATGCGCCTCTTCGTCAGAACGGAGATCGCCCCCACAGCGATCGCAACCTGGAACATCGTGACACTCTTTGCAAAAATATTGTGGGTGGCCAGAAAATGCTTGGATTCACGGCTGAATTCCTCCGCCTTCTTCTGAATCTCCTCCTTCTCACGTTCATACTGGGCCGATTTCGCCTTGTCCGTCTCCGCCATCGGCTTCCCAAGCGCTCCGAGAATCTCGACCTTGGTCCGAAGCTGGCTCTCCTTGATGCTCTTGGATTGAAAGTAACTCCACGCGTTCGCGGACTCAATCTGCGTCACCATCGCCTCGTTGGCATAATGCCCCGCCTTCATGGATGCGACGGCAGCCGCAGCCGCCAGAAGGGCACAACTCAGGGCGACCCCCATCGTCCACGACTCCGGCGAGTGGGATGCTTGATGGTGAATCTCCTCATGCAGATGTTCTGTGGGAACTTCAGGACTTTCCATTTCAATCAGGCTTAAATTGTTGGCGTTGTTGTGTGGACCCAATCCATTCTGACACACTCACGCACCGGGCGCAACACTGCGCCTCAACCTCGAACGGTTGCACAAAACCAGCTTATCCCACCCGATTCGTGACCAAACCGGAAACCCCTTTGGGACTGGTAAAATTTCATCGTTCAACAAATAATGCGGCACCGGTGAACAGCCATCCAATTTTCATCGCAGACGCCCCGGGCAGCCCTAAACAAGCCCAGCCCGGGATCAGGAGCGCTTGTGCTGCCATTTCGCTATCCATCCTCCTCTTCTCCCAACTCACCGCTCGCCCCGACTCCACCATAGCCCCTGCACCCCAGTCCGACTGGGGGACCTGGGAGGGATGGGGGGCATCCCTCAGTTGGTGGGCTAATGTATTTGGGGATCGCAATGACATGGCAGATCTGTTGTTCACGACGAACTACACGACATTCAACGGACAGTCCCTGCCCGGCTTGGGATTGAATATCGCCCGATACAACCTCGGGGGATGCAACACGGCTCCCGCCGGGGGGGACCGCATGGTCTCTTCCGCAAACATACCCCCCTTCAAGCAGATCACAGGCTTCTGGATGGACTGGAACAGCAGTGATCCTTCCTCGCCGGGCTGGAATTGGTCAGCCGATGCCAACCAGCGTCTCATGCTCTTGAAGGCAAAGGCACGGGGTGCCAACCGCTTCGATCTCTTCTCGAACTCCCCCATGTGGTGGATGTGCTACAACCACAACCCCTCCGGGTCGGCCAATGGAACGGATGAAAACCTCCAATCATGGAACTACCAGCAGCACGCCACCTATCTGGCAACTGTGACCCAGTATGCAAACACGAACTGGGGAATCCCTTTTGACACCGTGGAACCGTTCAACGAGCCCATGTCGGGCTGGTGGAAAGCCGATGGGACCCAGGAAGGGTGCCATATCGGAACCACCGCACAATCCACCATCCTCAAAAGCCTCCGCGTAGCGCTGAACGAGCGGGGTCTCTCCTCCGTGGGTATCGCCGCATCCGATGAAACAAGCTATTCGCAGGCACTCGACACCTGGGTAAAGCTGGATGGGGACGCAAAGGCGCAGATCGCAAAAGTGACCGTCCATGGTTACGAATACGCAGGGGGTAGAAGGGATCTACTGACAACTGCCGTTGCGGGCAAACGGCTCTGGAACTCGGAATATGGCGAGGGAGACTCATCCGGGCTTTCGATGGCATCCAACCTGAACCTCGATTTTCGGTGGCTGCACCCCACGGCCTGGTGCTATTGGCAACCCTTCGACAGCGGTGGATGGGGGCTCATCCAATCCAATCCGGGTGACAAATGGGTCGGATCGGCCAACCCGAAGTATTTTATCCTCGCCCAATACAGCCGGCACATCCGCCCGGGTATGCGGATAATGGACGCCGGAGATGGAAATACAGCAGCAGCCTATGATGCTGGATCGCGAACACTGGTCCTTGTCACCATCAATTATGACACCCCACAATCAATCTCGATCAATCTATCCAATTATTCGACTGCGGCGGGCCCGATTCGCAGGTGGTTGACGCTGGCGGCCTCGGGGGGTAACAAATACACGCGGGTGTCAGATTCCCAACTCACAAACAAAATCGGAAGGTTCTCGCTCGAGGCCAATACGATGCAAACCCTGGAGATCCTGAATGTGGATAATGGCCCCGCCATCCCTGTGATAACAACCGCAGCCGCAGGAGGCCTGAAAACGACCCTGACCTGGGGACCCGTGGGCGGAGCAACCCTCTATTCCGTAAAAAGGTCGGTCGTCACCGGAGGATCCAAGACAACGCTCGGAACAACGATAACTACGAACTTCACAGACACAACAGGCATCCCGAACATCACCTACTATTACGCCGTCTCAGCCTGGGCTGGTGGCTATCAAACGGCAAACTCCCGTGAAGTTGCGATTGCCTCGCACGGAGCTCCAACATTGTCAGGTTCACTAAGCCTTCCGGGAAAGGAAGTTGCCCTGGTGTGGCCATCCTGGGCCTCCGACTATCGTTTGCAGTCCGCAAGAAAACTGGGCGCGGTCCAGGGCTGGACGGAGGATGTCCTTGCGAAAACTACAAATGGCACAGTGATCAGTTGCACAGTTACGAATACTGCAGGGGATGCGCGCTATTTTCGATTGGCGCGATAGACCATAGTTCTATTCAACTGTAGAGGAAGGGAGGAGGGGGAGACTTCGGGAAGTCCGGGGTGAGGGGGATGAGGGAGGAAACGAAACAGGCCGCCCGGGTAAAAATACCTGAGCGGCCTGAGACAGGAAAGAACTGGCGGCAACCTACTCTCGCGGAGCCTATAGAACCACTACCATCGGCAAGACTGTGTTTGACGGCCGTGTT
>CAIWMU010000253.1 GCA_903913865.1 uncultured Verrucomicrobia subdivision 3 bacterium | reverse complement strand
CATTCGACGTCGTTCTATACCTGAAATACGCATCCGCCGCCCCACCCGGGTTCACGCTACCGTGAAGCGTCGCACCGGTGGTCGTGATCCCGCTGGCCACCTCAGTCGTGGCAACCGGTGGTGCCGGATAGCGCCACACCGTCCTGCGCCGTCACGGCGATGGAAAGTGTGTTCGTACCCACTTCGAGACTGATCTCCGAACTGGCCACTCCGGAGGCCACAGTCGTGCCGTTGACCTTCAAAACAGCGTTCGTCTGTGCCAGCGTAGCGGTAGCCGTCAAGCTGCTCACTTCATTCGAAACGGTCGTGGTGTAGCTCACAGTATTCGAGGCGAAGTCAGGACCGAGCGTCCCGGCGCTCAGCACGAGGTTGTTGAGCACGGCATTTGTGCTCAGCGTGGTAAAGCTCAGCATCGCGCCATAGGCTGTCCCGGCGATGTTGGTTCCCACACTCCTGAAGTAATAGGTCGTCTCCGGTGCCAGGCCGCTGAGAGTGGTGCTTACCGGGGTTCCAATCGTGCCCGTCAGATCGCTTTGGGCCGCGAGGGTCAACAATGATGGAGGTAGGATCTTCCGGACCCGCTGGTTGCCGTAATCCGCGACATAAACATTGCCGCTGGCATCCACCGCCACACCCATGGCACTAGTGAGCTTCGCGGCCATACCAAAGCCGTCCGCATACCCGGATGGAGCGGAGACTATCGTAGTGACCATCCCGTCTGATGTCACCCTGCGAATACGGCGACTGCCACCTTCCCCGACATAGAGAATACCACTGGCATCCAACGCCAACGTGTTCGGAGAGTCAAACCTCGCCGCCAACCCTGGGCCATCTGCAGAACCGACGGTGCCTGAACCAGCCAGCGTCGTGACCACCCCGGCAGTCGTGACTTTGCGGATCCTGTTGTTGTTAAAATCCGCCACATAAATTGTGCCTGCGCTGTCCACCACCAAACCTCTGGGGCTATTGAATTGCGCCGCACCCCCCGTGCCATCGGCAAACCCAGCCGTGTTGGTGCCCGCCAGGGTCGTGACCACTCCGGCATCCGTCACCTTGCGGATTCGGTTGTTGCCAGCATCCCCAACATAAACATTGCCACTGGAGTCCACCGCCACACTAAACGGCTGATTGAACCTCGCCGCTGTTGCCGTACCATCGGCAAAACCCCAGGCACTGGTTCCCGCCAGGGTTGTGACCACTCCGGCATCCGTCACCTTGCGGATTCGGTTGTTGCCAGTATCCCCAACATAGACATTGCCACTGGAGTCCACTGCCAGACCCTGGGGATTAAAGAACATCGCGGCCGTGTTCGTGCCATCGGCATAGCCACTTGTTGAACCCGCCAGGGTGGTGACCACGCCGGAGGGGGTGACTTTGCGAATCTTTGGACTCTCAGCCACATAAACATTGCCGCTGGAGTCCACCGCCACACCAGCAGGGAATCTGACTTGTGCCTCCACCCCCGTGCCATCGACGGAACCCGCTGTGCCGGAACCGGCCAGGGTTCCCACAAACCACTCCGCCATATTAGTGCTGTTACCGTATTGGAAGATCGCCCCAGCCGCCCCTCCGGGGTTAACGCTACCGTTAAGCGTGGCACCGGTGGACGTGATCCCGCTGGCCACCACGGTCGTGGCAGTCGGGGAGGCGATCACTACAACAGCGACCGAGCCGGTCACGGAAAGATAGTTGGTGCCCGCATCAGGGAAGAACACCACCGACTGAACGTTGTTCCCCACAGGCGGGGTGGCCGCCGATGTTGCAAAGGCAAAGCCACCCGGGACCGAGGCACTGCCGCCGGTGATGGCGGAGGCCGAGAGCGCCTGCCCGAGCATGATTACACCCGCAGTCGGCCAGTTGGTCACGGAGGGGGTCGCCTTCGCCACGGTGATGCTGACAGTCCGGTTGGTGGTGGCGTAGCTGCCGGTGTCCATGGGGGTGAAGGTGACACTTTGGTCGTAGGTCCCGGAATCCAGGGCAGTGGCCGGGGTCGTCCAGTCGAAACTGCCTTCCGGCGTCGCCGCGCCCCCCGTCAACAACGAACTGGCAAGCGTCTGCCCGTAAACAATGGAAGCCGCAACGGGCCAGGCGGTCACCTCAGGCAACGCGTGCACCGTAAGGGTGGCGCTGTTGGTCACCGTCCCTGCCGGACCTGTGACGAGCCCTATGTAGATCCCGGCATCGGCCTGGGCGGCAGCGGCAATGGAATAAACGCTGGTCGTAGCACCGGCAATTTCCGAACCGTCCAGTTGCCACTGGTAGGTGAACGGCCCGGTGCCGTTTGTGGCGTTCAGTGTGAAGGAAGCGGGATCGCCGACAAGAACGGTTTGGTCCGCCATTGGCACGAGCTGCGGCAGGGAGATCATTTCAGCCACCGCCAGGGAGTGGTATGCAGCATGTCCAGTTGCGAGGGCCGCCACCGTCAGGCCCACCGTCTGCACTGGACTAATATGGGTGTTGGTATCAGCCAGGCCGCTGCCGAACTGACCATACTCATTTTTGCCCAGGGACCAGAGCGTGCCGTCTGCCAGCACAAAGGAGGTGTGGCCCGCTCGTGCAGCAGAAGCCACCACATTGCTGGCGATGCAGGTAGGACGGTTGGTTGAGGAGTTGACGGGAAGAAACCCAAGCATGCCACCGGAGTTGTATCCGGCGCCCCAAAGGGTCCCGTCGTTTCTGACAAAAAGGGAGTTGTATTGGCCGGCGCACACCCCCGCCACACCGTTCGTCAAGAACACAGGAGTGGACTGCTGTGCCACAGGGCCCAGTCCAAGCTGGAAAAAGCTGTTATTCCCCATGACCCAGAGGCCACCGTCAGACCGAAGGAACATTGAATGGAACCCCCCGGCAGATATCGCGACCACGTTGGTTGTCACACACCCGGGAGTCAAGGTGGAAGAGATCCCCAACTGCCCATATACACTGTTTCCCATCCCCCAGAGGGTGCCATCGTTTTTCAGAAACAGGGAGTGGTTTACCCCTGCCGAGATGGCCACCACATTGCTGGCCACCGTGATGGGCCGGTTGGTGTTGCCGGTGGTGCCGTTGCCGAGTTGGCCGGTTGCATTTTTACCCATCCCCCACAACGCACCGTCGGCCGTCAGAAACAGGGAATGATACATCCCCGCTGCGACTGCCACCACGTTGCTTGCGACGCTGACAGGCCGGTTTGTGCTGGCCGCGCTCCCGTTGCCAAGCTGTCCGTAATCCGCCTGCCCCATGGCCCAGAGCGTGCCATCGCCGTCAACAAACAGGGAGTGACCCTCTCCCACGGCTGCCGCCACCCCACCCGCCATTATACTGATTGGGGCGGGCTGGTCGTTGGTGTTCCCATTGCCGAGCTGGCCCATGGCGTTGTAGCCCCAGGCCTGCACAGGGGTGGTGCGGAAGCTGATTATTGCCGACTGGCTGATGGCGATGCCGGAACCGCCGATCACCACCACATGGTAGCTGCCACAATTCGTGATTTGGAGGGAGTCGAAGTTGATGCTCGTTCCCGTCCTCCCCGCGAGCATCACGCCATCCTTCATCCACTGGTAGCCGAGATCCGGCATCCCGCTGGCCGTCACGCTCAGGCTGGCGGATTCCCCCTTGACTGCCACCTTGCCGGAGGGTTGCTGGTCAATGCTCGGGATGACATACAGCGTGGCACTGACACTGTTCGTTCCGCCCGGCCCGGCGGCGTTGCAAGTGTAGGTCCCCGCGTTTGAGGGCCATTCCACGCTGGGAATCGCATAGGACCGCGTGGTTGCGCCACCAATATCGCTTCCATTGCGTTGCCACTGGTAGGTGATCGGCTCGGTGCCACCGGTCATGTTCGGCGTGAGATCGGCCGGGTGGCCGGCGGCGACATACTGGTCGGCCATTGGAGAAAAATCGGGAGCAAAAAGCCCGATCATCAGCGAGTGCAGGCTTAGCGTGGCACTGCCGAGCGAGGCCACCGTGACACCGGGAACCCGCACCGGCAGGTCGCGGTCCGTTTTGGTTCCATCTCCGAGCTGGCCGTATCCGTTGCGCCCGGCGGCCCAGAGGGTGCCATCGCTTTTAGCAAATACCGTGTGTTGCTGTGCACCCGCCACCGCCATCACGTTGCTGGCCACACTGACTGGAAGGGTCATCCACCCACTGAGAGAACCGGCGCCAATAGTTAAGGCGCCGCTGCCAACCCCCCAGAGCGTCCCGTCAGCCTTGAGAAACATGGTCTGCGCTCCCCCCCCGCCATCCCGACCACATTGGTTGCGATGAGGATGGGCCGGTTTGTGCTCGTCTCGGTCTGGGGCTCCGCGCTAAGGCCGTTGCCAAGTTGGCCGTAGCTGGTTCGCCCCATCCCCCAGAGCGTTTTGTCGCTCTTGAGAAAAAGGGCATGGTCCATTCCCGCCGCCACCGCCACCACGTTGCTTGCAATGCTGATGGGGCGGTTGGTATGGGTGTAGAAACCGTTGCCGAGCTGGCCGTAAGTGTTATTCCCCATGACCCAAAGCGTGCCATCCCCCTTGACGAACAGGGAATGGCCATTACCCACCGCAGCCGACACCACGTTGGTTGCCACTCTGATCGGCAGGTTCGTGCTGCTGTTGGATCCGTTGCCGAGCTGACCAAAGGAGTTGGCCCCCATGCCCCATAGAATGCCGTCACTTTTAGTAAACAAACAGTGGTCAGTTCCCCCAACGGCGACAACGTTGGTGGCGATGGCGACGGGCAGGGTTGCATTCCGGTTGGTGCCGTTGCCAAGTTGGCCGCTACCGTTCTTGCCAACGCCCCACAGGACCCCGTCGCTTTTCACAAACCAGGTGGTATAGCCCCCTCCCACCGCCACGACATCCGCTGCGATCCGGATCGGCCTGCTGACGTCAACAGTGGTTCCGTTGCCCAGCTCGCCGTAAGAGTTGTGCCCCCAGCCATAGAGCTCCATATTTGTGATGGTAAGGCTCGCCGGACGGCTGATCACGATTCCGCTCACGTTGCTGATCACCACCTGGTAGGTGCCGCAGTTGGTGTATTGAAAGGAGTTGAAGCTGATGCTGCTGCTCGACCTGGCAGGCAGCAGGACCCCATCCCTCATCCATTGATAACGGTAGGGCGAGACCCCCGTGTTCCCGACACTGATCGTGACGGATTGCCCGATCGCCACTACCTGACTTACCGGCTGGTTGGTGATCACAAGGGGATCAGGGGCGGCCCAGCCACTGAATGCCCACAACCCAAGCACCGCCGCCATCAGAAGAAACAGATTTCGGAATACCCCGGCAGTGGGGCGGACATACGGAAGGACGGTTTGGCTTGTGTTCATGGTTTTCTTGAGGGGGAATTTTTCAGCAGAAAGAGTGATTAACACAGTTCCCCGGATGCGCGTTTTCATAATACAGTTCGTTGTTTTCCCACGTTACAGACCGCCCAGTTCAGAGCCCCTGCCCGATAAAGAACAGGGGCGGCTATTGGCCGCTATAATCTATTTATCTGATCTTTGGTTCAAAAAGTCAATAAACAACAGATTAAATTATTGTTGAACTTAGTACACCAGCTTTGTATCAGCTGTGTTTGTCGGGTATTTCTCCTCCAGCCATGGATTTTCTTGAGCCCTTCCGTTCCCCTACAAATTGACCATCCTCGGGGTACCCCGAGACGCGGCCCTTTCCCCTCGCTTACGCCAACCGCGTTATGCGCTGCAGCCTGCCGTAACGCCGTCCTCCATGTTACCCCGGGTATGCTTGGGACCATCACACCACCCATAAAGTGGTTGCGCCAATGGATCCAACGGGGGAATTGCCATGTGCGGGCGCGTTCCAGATGCTGCCATTGTTTTGGTGCCGCGTGTAGTGCTGTGAATCTGCCTAAACGGGAACTTCATGGTTGGAGGCATACCTTCGTGCGCGGAAAACCAGCACAACACCTCCGGCGTTGTCAGGTCCCATTGCATCATACCCCGGGGTAACCCCGGGCTTTGGGGCAGAACACCTTTGGGATTCCCGGAGGGATAGGGGAGTCTTAACCACGGATAAGACCGGATGGGAATGGATGCCGGATTGGGAGGGGTTGGTCAGGTGCGAATGAATGCCGCCCCCTACGCCGAAGGCGTTGCGGCATAAAGCCCGGGGTTGCGCCGATCCAGGCGCTACCCCGGGTCCAGGCCGCAGCGCGTTCCCTACCCCGCAAGGGGTTGTGCCGTTCATGCCCATCGGGAGGGTGGATCAAACACAGGCGGGATCAGGTCCGGTTCCATCGTCCGGAAGAAGAGTCCGCCCAGGAGGGCTGTCCATTACCCAAAAACTATCACATTCCACCTGTTCGACCCTTCGGCACAACCCCCCTTGGGGTTGTGAGGACCCTGCCCCTCCTCCCGGGGTAGCGCCTCGGCGGCGCCACCCCGGGCTTTATGGCAGAATCCCGTTGGAATTCCCGGAGGGATGGGGTAAGGTGCGACCTTGGGGATTCCCGGAGGGGAAACAACGATGGCCCGTCCTCCGGCGTTTCCATGCACATAAT
>CAIWMU010000252.1 GCA_903913865.1 uncultured Verrucomicrobia subdivision 3 bacterium | reverse complement strand
TGTCTCGCACCCCCTCCGGGGTGCTGTAAAGGCCTGCCCCGCAAGCCCGAGGCTCGAACACCTGCAGCCGGTGGTCGGGGAGTGTTCAATGACAATTATTCTTCGCCATCAGTGACAATTAAAACTCACCGCCATCCCCCCCTCCCCGGAACCCGGAGGGTTCACAGCCGGTGGTTGAGGAGCGCCGCGACGACACCACCGGTGTAGTGCCGCATCACCCCTGCATCCAGGAGGGATGCCAGAGCAGCGCACATTCGAAGCCGATCGATTGCAAACCAACGCTGGGACCATGCCAGGGTGGCAGAATCCCGTGCACCTTCCGCAACGCCCCACCCGTCTTTTCCCCATTCGCGGTTCCCCTCCCCTTGTATAAGACCAGACCCGGTTTTGGACACCCCCCGCGTTGGTGGGGGGCGCGGCGGACTACTTGCCCTTGCTGCGGCGTTTGGCTTTGATTTCCGCCGTCAGGAATTGGATCAGCCGATCCAGACGGGCTTCGACATCCACGGTTTCCAGAATGACCTGCCGCTCGATGCCTCCCGCGAGAACAGCACAGGAGACGAGATCGGCCGCCTGCTCGGGGCTTTTGATGGAATCGAGATGCTCAAGAATTTCTTTGGCGCTGAAAGTGGGGGCTGTGCCCCCTTCCACCTGTTCGGGTGAAGTTACCGTGAACGGAAAAGCGATCCCGAGTTTGAGGCGCTCTTCGAGCAGGCTCTTCATCGTGGCGACAAGGGCACCAACCCGGACGGTATCGCACGGAGGTGTGGGAATGGGGCGGATTCTCTGAATCCGGTAGGGTTTGTAGCGGATGGTTTCCGCCAGTTCCACGCGGGTCAAACCCTGGAGGATGAGATGGGATGTGCCGTCCCGGTGTGAAACCGAGGCGCGAATGAGTCCGAGACCGGCGACCGGTGAGGGGATTTCCCGGTTGGACCCGGGCTTTTGCATGGCCACAGAGAACATGCGGGAACCCTTGAGAGCATCGGACAGCATCTGTCTGTAGCGCGGCTCGAAGATGTAGAGCGGAAGCAACGCTTGTGGGAACAAGGTTGCATTCGGGAGGGTCATTACGGGCACTTCCTGCGGCAGCTTCATCTTGGGTAACTTATCGCTAACCAAAAAAGAAGCAAGGACACGGGGGGAAGTGGCCCGAATAGCCGGGCACGCGGAGAATTCGGTGGCAAGCGGGCCGGGTTGGGTTATCGTTTGGAGAGGGCTGCCTGATCCGGAATGCAATGCGGAGCTGGCCTGCCTGCCGGATGATTCATACGCGCACACCGCCGTTTTTGTTGGGGACTGCAGTCCTGTTCTGGGGCTGGCAGACGGGGTTTCTGCCGGTGGCGGCTGTGATGGCGTTTATTCTGGAGGCGCCCAGATGGGTGAAAACCCGGTGGGAGATCTCCGGAGATGATTTCAGCCGCATTTGGACCCTCTGCACCCTCCTTTTTTTGGCGACGGCTCTCTACGCCTTCACAGCCAATGAAGGTCCCGCCCAATTCAGGGGATTCCTGGAGAATCCAAGCCCCAACGCGACCCGGAACGCGGGAACGGCCAGCGCACGCACTGCGGCCGCATTGATCCGGTGGCTGCCGATGACGTTTCTTCTCTTCATGGCGGCGCAGCTCTACAGCGCCCGGGAGCGCATCCCTCTTGAGACGATCTCGCTCATCATGCGGCTGCGCTGGAAGAGGGCTGTGCGCGATGGCAAGCCGCCACCTCCGGGGTGGAACGTGGACATATCGCACATCTATTTCGGCCTGTGCCTGTTCTCGGCCAGCATTCATCCGGGGGAGGATGCGGGCTATTTCTGGGGCTTGTGCATCCTTCTTGCGTGGGCTCTCTGGCCGTGGCGCTCGGTGCGGTTCAGCCTGGTGTCGTGGGCGTTGACGATGGCGGTGGTGGTGATCCTGGGCTTTTTCGGCCAGAGGACGGTCGGCTACCTGCAGCGGTATGTTGAGAACCTGAACCCGCAATGGTTTTCCCGCTTCACCCGGGGCGGTTTTGATGGCAATCAGGCACGCACATCCATCGGTCACATAGGCCAGTTGAAACAGTCAGGGCGCATCTGCATCCGGCTTGAGGCGCAACCCGGCTCGCCCCCTCCCTCCCTCCTGCGGGAGGCAAGCTACCGGATCTACAAATCACAAACCTGGTTCTCCGGAACAGGTAGAAACGGCTATGAATCGATTCTGGAGGATGTGACAAATCGAGCCACCTGGGTGCTCATTCAGGGCAGGGAGAATCCCGCGGCCGCCACCCTGAGTTGCTACCTGCCCGGCGGTGCCGGGCTCCTCCCCCTGCCGGGCGGGAGCGGTCGGCTTGAGCGATTGTCGGCGTTCACTCTGGAAAAGAATGAGCTCGGAGCCATCCGGGCCCAGGGCCCCGGTTTGGTGGTGTTCGACGCCCTCTACGGTCCCGGCCCCGGCATTGATTCGGCTCCGGATCCGATAGATGACCTTCACGTCCCCGCCCCTGAGGAGCCCGCCCTCGAAAAGTTCATCACCGAGATGGATCTGACGGGCAAGTCCCGCACCCAGACGCTCCGGAGGCTCAATGAGTGCTTTCTGGACAAATTCAAGTATTCAACCTGGGAGGATCTGCGCTACCGCCATTCCACGGAGACCCCGTTGACGCGGTTTCTTCTCCGGAACCGGTCCGGTCACTGCGAGTATTTTGCCACCGCCAGCGTGCTCCTGCTGCGAAAGCTGGGTTTCGAGGCCCGCTATGCTGTGGGGTATGCCGTTCAAGAAAAGGCCGGCGACCGCAAATTTGTCGTTCGTCAACGGGACGCCCATGCCTGGTGCCTCGTTTGGAACAAGGACAAGGGAGTCTGGCAGGACTTTGATGCGACACCGGCCACATGGGTGGAGGCGGAGGCGGCCCATGCCTCGGCTTTTCAGCGTCTGAGCGACCTGTGGGAGAACACCTGGTTTCAGATCTCCAAATTCCGCTGGGGCCAGACGAATTTGCGCAAATACATCCTGATCGCGACCACGCCTATTCTGGCCATTCTGCTCATCCAGATCCTTTTCAAACGCCGGGCCCGATCCAAAGCCGGATCAGGCCAGAGGATGGCTTTGCGGGAACCCTGGCCGGGATGGGACTCCGACTTCTATGCTCTGGAACAAAAGTTGAGCCGGGAGGGAGTGGTGCGGGGGCCAAGTGAGCCGTTGTCCCAATGGCTGGATCGCGCCCTTCGAAACCCGCAGCTTGCCAGCCTGAAAAACGACCTGCGCAGGCTGCTGGACCTGCACTATCGCTACCGGTTCGATCCGAGGGGCCTGACAGCGGAAGAACGCGCCACCCTCTCAAAGGGGTCAGTCCTCACTATTGACAGTAACTGTCAATAGTGAGGACTGACCCCTTTTGGAACCAGTGGGTTTTTGCAGGTGGGATCAGGAGTTGGAAGGTCTGGCCTGGCTCGGGGAGGGGGGTGTTGCTGGCAGGAACCACGATGGGTTGGCCCTTGTGCTGTGCGTGGACCCAGATCTCGCGGCCGAGGTTTTCGATGGCGGAGGTTCTGCAGGGGAGCCTCCAGTGGTTCGATGGGGTGGTGGCTTCGGTCGTGGATTCAACGGCTGCGTCCTCAGGTCGGAAGCCGCAGGAAACCTGCATGGGGAGCTTCAGGCCTCCCGATTTGAGGCCGTGAAGAAACAGGGGCGATTCCACGGCCGGGGGTGAGGAAAGGGTGGCTGTTCCTTCGTCGGGGTTTTCGATGGTGTCGGGATGAAAGGAGAGTCCCTCACCCTGACCTCGCAACTCACCCGTGAGGATGTTCATGGGAGGAGTGCCGAAAAAGCGGGCAACGAACAGGTCTGCGGGATGGTTATACAGTTCGAGGGGTTTCGCATTTTGCCGGACTTTTCCGATCTCCATCAGAATGATCTGCTCCCCGAGGGACATGGCCTCCGTCTGGTCGTGGGTGACGTAAACGAGCGTGGTGCCGGAGCCGGCATGCAGACGTTGAAGTTCCCGGCGAAGGGTGAGCCGGGAGGGGGCATCAAGGTTGGAAAGCGGCTCATCGAGAAGGAGGATTGAGGGCTGTCTCAACAGGGCGCGAGCCAGTGCAACCCTCTGCTTCTGGCCACCCGAGAGTTCCTCCGGGAACCGGTTGAGCCATGGTCCGAGTTCAAGCCGGGCGGTCATGGATGCGATCCGTCTCTCGATTTCACCATGGGGAATCTTGCGGGCCTGGAGGCCGAAGGCGAGGTTGTCCCGAATGCTCATGTGGGGGTGGAGGGCTGCCTCCTGGAACATCATGGCGACACCCCGTTCATGGGGAGGAGTGCCGCGCATGGAGCGTCCGTTGATCCGGATCTCCCCCGCATCCGGCTCCTCAAGCCCGGCAATCAGACGCAGCACAGTCGTTTTGCCGCATCCTGAAGGACCGGCGAGGGTGACCCATGCGCCGGACTCGATTTGGAACGAGGCATCATCCAAGGCGGCGGAAGCCCCTCCACCCGGCAGGGGAAAGCGTCTGGCAACAGCATGAAATTCGATCCGGGCCACGACCACAGTTTCAGGATGTGCGACTCAAAGTCGAGCGAGAGAATTTGAGGACGGGGTTTCCCATGCAACGGGATTTGCCGGAGAATGATCGGATGTTGTGTTTACCGCGGTGGCGGATCATTTTGGGGAGGTCTGATGCGCAACGGATCCGCCGAAATACCCTCCTCCCGCCCGGGGCCCTGGCCTCGGCACCCGGTCTTCTACGAGATCAACACGCGGGCGTGGCTTTGGGATCTCAGTCAAAAATCAGGGGCGAAGGTCAGTCTGGCAAACGTTCCGGCGGGTGAATGGGATCGGCTTGCTGATCTGGGGGTGGACGTGGTGTGGTTGATGGGGGTATGGGAACGGAGTTCGGCGGGAGTTTTGATTGCGAATCAGAACGCGGCGCTGGCTGCTGAATTCCGCCAGGTGCTGCCCGATTTTGAATCGGGGGACAATATCGGGTCGGCCTACTGCGTGCGCCGGTATGAGGTGGATCCGAATCTCGGCGGCCCTCATGGGCTTGCTGTGGCCCGCGGGGAACTGGCAGCGCGCGGCATTCGGCTGATGCTGGACTTTGTGCCAAACCACGTGGCCCACGATCATCCGTGGGTGATGGGGCATCCCGGCTTTTTTGTTCAAGGGAGCGAGGAGGACGCGGCGGGGGATCCGGAGGCTTTTGCAACGGTGGGTGGGCGTGTTTTTGCCTGTGGGCGCGATCCCTATTTCCCGGCCTGGCGGGACGTGTTGCAGTTGAACGTATTTTCGGACGGTTTGCGGGCTGCCGCTGTCAGGACATTGAACAGAATCGCCAGCCAGTGCGATGCCGTCCGGTGCGATATGGCGATGCTCGTGCTGAATCAGGTTTTCGAGCGAACATGGGGCGCCAGAGTGGGGCCAAAACCGGCATTGGACTATTGGCAGGAGGTGATTCCTCCAGTGCGTCGCGCGCATCCCGGGTTCCGGTTTGTTGCTGAGGCTTATTGGGGGCTCGAACCGGAATTGCTGAGGCAGGGGTTCGATTTCTGTTACGACAAGCCGCTCTACGATTGTCTGCTCAGCGGCCCGGCGGAGGCGGTCCGCGCGCGGTTGTTGGGCGATCTGGCAAACGGGCCCGGACGGCTCCGGTTCATCGAAAACCATGACGAGCAGCGGGCCGCTCATGCCTTTGATGAAGCCAAGGCACATGCCGCGGCGGTTGCGATGCTGACACTGCCGGGAGGGCGGTTGATTCACGACGGGCAGGTGGAGGGGCATCGAACGCGGCTGCCGGTCTTTCTGCAACGCCGTCCCCGTGAGCAGGTGGACCGGAACTGTGCGGAGTTTTATCATCGCCTGCTCCGGGCGCTGCGACAGGAGATCTTTCTTGAAGGGGAATGGTCCTTGTGCGCCTGTGAAGGGTGGCCGGACAATGCCAGCAACCGAAACCTTCTGGTCTGGGGTTGGATTTTGGGGGAGGTGCGTGCCTTGATCGTTGTGAATTATTCAGAATCCCGATCTCAGGGTAGAATCTTCCTTCCCTGGTCCGGCCTGGCGAGCCGCAGTTGGGACATCAAAGACAGCATGACCGGGGAGATCTTCCGGCGGGACGGGAGCGAGATGGCCACCGCCGGGGTGTTCGTGGATTTGGGACCGTGGTGTTATCATTTTTGGATGATTGCAACCTGAGGTGAGGGCGCGTCGCGGGAAGGGCTGAATCCCGCCCAAACAAATATACGATGTCATTTGTATCTGCGCTGCTGCTAAGTTAGCTTGGGGGATGGCCGATTTAACAACCTTTGCAGAGATGAAGTGCAAATGGTTCACAACCATCGCCATTTTTACGTTCCTATCCGGGTGGGCGGCTCCCCGGATTGAACTCACCCGGGTGCCGCCGTTCGGATCACTGGCTGATCTGGAAGGGCGTGTGTCGGGTGTGGCTCCAGAGGCCTGCCGGGTGGCTGTGTTCATTTATGTGCCGGGAGCAGGATGGTGGTCGAAGCCCTACTGCACACCGCAACTGACCACCATTCAGGCGGATGGGACGTGGAAGGCGGACATCTCCACCTCGCCAACAGATGTGCATGCCTCGCGGGTGACGGCGCTGCTTGTG
The DNA here is from genome assembly GCA_903913865.1 of uncultured Verrucomicrobia subdivision 3 bacterium. GTDB lineage: Bacteria > Verrucomicrobiota > Verrucomicrobiia > Limisphaerales > UBA8199 > UBA693. The sequence continues at coordinate 13,566 of CAIWMU010000252.1, read as the reverse complement.
CCCCAGTTGTACAATGAGGCCTGTGTTTGTGGATTATCAGTGCTCCCTGCCGGGGCAAGGGGTGCGGCCATTGCCAGCGTCACCGCCTATCGGCAGGATCCAGCCCGAAGACCGCTCCGGTTTTCCGGGTGCGACTGGTGGGTGAAAACCAGCCCGGGCCAGGTGGGGCCGGGGCCAAACTATTTTTCAGACAGCACGAACAACGTGTGGGTGGACACACTCGGGCAGCTGCACCTGCGGATCACGCACCGGTCGAACCTGTGGCAATGCGCGGAGATTGTGAGTGAGCGCACTTTCGGGAACGGGAGCTACCGGTTTGAGCTGGCGACTGCCGCCGCCGCACTGGACCCCAATGCGGTTCTGGGACTTTTCACCTGGAGCGATGATCCGGCCTTTGCCCATCGTGAGATCGATGTGGAGATCTCACGCTGGGGGTTGGCGGGACAGAGCAACAATGCCCAGTTTGTCGTGCAGCCGTATGACGCAGCCCAGCATCTGGCACGCTACGGGGTGCCAGCAGGGGTTTCAAACTCGACACATCTGTTCAACTGGGAGACCAACCGTGTTGTGTTTCAGAGCCTCATTGGCGGCTACGCATCCACCCCCGCTGCAGTGAATGTGATCTCAAACTGGACCAGCAGCGCCGACATACCGCAGACGGGCGATGAAAATGTGCGCATCAATCTCTGGCTCATGAAGGGTATGACCCCCACGCAAGGTCAGGAGGTGGAGGTGATCATCAAGAGCTTTCAGTTCGTGCCGCCGGGACCGCCGGCGGGGGCCTCGCTTCTGAACCCGTTCCGCCTGCGGGATGGATCGGCCGGATTCGATCTGCTGGGTGAACCTGACCGGCAGTATCAAGTGGAGGCTTCGACGAACCTGGAGGTTTGGGGGCCTCTGGGGAATGTCCTGGGAGGGGCGGGAGCGGCCCGCTTCATCACCACCAATCTACCCGAAGCCCCCCTGTTTTTCAGGGCCCTCACAATGCCGTGATCCTTTTTGGCGGGCGAAGGGGTGCTTAATACCTGGTGAATGGATGCCATAAGTGGATCCCGTGGAATCTGGTCAAAATCTCCGGCGCAGGGAACTCCACAGGTGAGCCATCTTCCCGGGGAAGGGGTTGCACAAGTCCCAAAAACCCGCACCGTTCCCCAGCACCAACGGTGCGGCATGATACCAGCCTTGGGCATCGCCCGAGGTTTTGGTCCGCAAATGATAATCTTGAGGGCTGAAGGCCCGATTCATCCAATTCACCATGAAAACCGGACATGAAACCGGGCTTTCAGCCCTCCGGTCATGACGATGGCCGAATCCTATGGCGGTGCCATAGGCTGGGATGGGGCCGGGCCGTTGGCCCTCGAACAAACCAGGCAGGTAACCTTCAAACAAACCGTGTCGTTGGCCCCCGTTCAGAATCGGCGCCCCACGCAACACCGGGGTCGGTTGCCAATTTCCTTTGGGTTTGAGCATTCCGTCCTGTCCGCTATAGTGAAGGAAATGATGCCGAAGCCTTTAGAATCGATTTATGCGCATGGCTTCATCCGTGCTGCGGTGTGCATCCCGGGCCTGCGCGTGGCGGATCCTGCCCACAATGTGGGTAGGATGCTGGTGCTGGCGGGGCAGGCCTCCGTGGCGAATGCGGCTGTGGCACTGTTCCCCGAGTTGGGAATCTCCGCCTATTCAAACGACGATCTTTTTCAGCAGTCAGCCCTTTTGGATGCCGTTTTGAAGGCGCTTGGCCGGGTGGTGGAAGGAAGCAGGGAGTTGCAGCCGGTTTTGGTTGTGGGGGCGCCGATCCGGGTGGATGGCCGTCTCTTCAACTGTGCTGTGTTGGTTTACCGGGGAAGGATTCTAGGCGTGGTGCCCAAATCGTATCTGCCCAACTACCGGGAATATTATGAGAAGAGGCAGTTCGCCGCCGCGCGGGATGCGGTGCGGGATTCCATCCGCCTTCTGGGGCAGGAGGTTCCCTTTGGCAGTGGACTCATTTTTGAGGCGGCGAATGTGGAAGGCTTTTCCCTCGGGGTCGAAATCTGCGAGGATCTCTGGTCCGCCGTGCCTCCCAGCACCTGGACAACGCTTGCGGGGGCCACCGTCATTGCAAACCTTTCAGCGAGCAACATCACCATCGGCAAGGCGGGGGTCCGGCGCAACCTGTGCTCGGCGCATTCGGGGAAGTGTCACGCCGCCTATCTCTACTCCGGGGCCGGACCGGGGGAATCGACGACAGACATTGCCTGGGATGGCCATGCGGTGGTTTATGAGAACGGGGAACTGCTGGCGGAATCGGAACGGTTCGCCACCGACGAGCAGGTTGTGCTCGCGGATATCGATCTCGAGCGCCTGCTTCAGGAGCGGATGAGGACCAACACCCACGCCGACACGGCAACTGATTACAAGCATGAGCTGGCGGGGATCCGGAGGGTGCGGTTCGAGTTTGTGATACCAGAGGGTCCGATCCCGCTGAAGCGCAAGGTGGCCCGCTTCCCATTTGTGCCGAGCAGCGTGGAGGAGCGGAACATGCTTTGCTATGAGGCCTACAACATCCAGGTGCACGGGCTGGTGAAGCGGCTGACGAGCACCGGCATTCGCAAGGTGGTTATTGGCGTTTCCGGGGGATTGGATTCGGCCCAGGCGTTGATTGTCGCGGCGCGGACGATGGACCGGATGGGGTTGCCGCGCTCAAACGTGATGGCCTACTCGCTGCCCGGTTTTGCGACGAGCGAACTGACCCGGGGCAATGCGTGGGCCCTGATGAAGGCACTCGGGGTGACGGCCCGGGAGATCGACATCCGCCCCTCCTGCAGGCAGATGTTCCAGGACATAGGCCATCCCTTTGCAGAAGGACATCCAGTCTATGATGTGAATTTTGAGAACGTCCAGGCCGGGGAACGAACATCGCACCTCTTCCGGCTGGCCGGAGTGGAGCGGGCACTGGTGCTGGGCACAGGGGATCTGAGCGAGGCTGCATTGGGCTGGATGACCTACGGGGTGGGGGACCAGATGTCCCACTACAACGTGAATGTCTCGGTGCCCAAGACCCTGATCCAGCACCTCATCCGCTGGGTGACCGTTTCAGGGCAGTTCGACGAGGCCACGCACGCCACCCTGCTCGCGATTTTGGAGACCGAGATCTCACCTGAGCTGGTTCCGCACGCCTCAGGGGATAACACGCAACCGGCGCAAAAAACCTCCGACATTGTGGGTCCCTACGAGTTGCAGGACTTCAACCTCTATTTCATCACCCGGCACGGGTTCGGTCCGGCGAAGGTTGCGTTTCTAGCGCTGCACGCCTGGGGGGATTGCCAGAGGGGGGAATGGCCCGATCTTCTGCCTGAGGCGAAGCGGGTTGCCTACGATCTTCCCACGATCAAACGGTGGCTCGGGGTGTTCGTGGAGCGGTTCTTCAAGACCAGCCAGTTCAAGCGCACCGCGATGCCGAACGGGCCCAAGGTGGGTTCCGGTGGCTCGCTGTCACCGCGTGGCGACTGGCGGGCTCCGAGCGATGCCGAGGCGGAGGCCTGGCTCGAGGAATTGCGCCGCATCTGACCCGCATCATGGCTGGCGAACTTAGCAGGCTCTGCCCGGTGTGCGGCGGAGGGTCCTTCTCCCCGTGCCTCCAGAAAGGGACGCTCCGGCTGGTGCGCTGTCATTCCTGTTCCATGGTGTTTGCGAATCCCGTGCCCTCCTGTTTTGCGACAGGCGACTACTACGATTCCGAAGGGACCTCCTATTACCTCTCCCCGGCGAAGCTGGAGAGCGATTATTCGCCGGTCCGCTTTGAACGTGAGCTGGGGCTCTTCACCAGGCACTGTTCCGGAGGCCCCGTGCTGGATGTCGGCTGCTCCTCTGGAGCCTTCCTTTACCAGCTCAAGACCCGCTACTCCGGGCGCTATGATGTGGTCGGGACCGACGTCAGCGGCGCACCGCTGGACCATGCCGGGAGCCGTGGCATCCGGGTGTTGCGGGGGGATTTTTCCGGGATGGACCTTGCCGGGGAGCGGTTTGCAGCGGTGACCTTCTGGGCGGTGCTGGAGCATCTGCCGGACCCGGCGCGATTCCTGGCGAAGGCGGCGGCGGTTTTGGAGCCGGGCGGGATCTGCGTCGTGCTGGTGCCGAACATGAATTCGCTCGCGGCGCGAGTTCTTGGTGCGCGCTACAGATACATATACGACCAGCACTTAAACTATTTCACCCGCAGGACCCTTCACAGGCTGGTGTCCGGCCAGTGGGAGGTTCTGGAGACACGAAGCATGCACTTCAACCCGGTGGTGATCTGGCAGGACTGGCGCAGCGGGGGACGTGCGGTGGCCAATGCGGAGCGGGCGAGCCTCCTTCAGCGCACCACGGCGCTGAAGCAGAGCCGTTGGATCGGCCCCGTGAAGGTGGCCTACAGGCTGGCAGAGTCGATGCTCGGGGGGCTTGCACTGGCCGACAATCTGGCGGTCGTTCTCAGGAGGAGCCAATGATGCAACCCGACACCCGCAATTCCGCGACGGTGCCCAACGCTGAACAACCGGCAAAGGTGCCGCGCCGCCTCAAGTTCAAGGTGGATGGAATGACCTGCGGCAACTGCTCCCGCTTCGTGGGTGAAGCGGTTCAATCCGTGCCCGGCATGAGCAGTGCCCACGTGAATCTGGAGGCGGGGACTGTATCCGCCTGCTGGCGTGAGAATAATGTTCCAGATCCGGAGGCGGTGATCCGGGCAGTCACAGAAGCCGGTTTTGAAATTGCCCTCCTGCGGGAGGATCGTGCGCCTGCAAAAACGCTCGCAGGCTGGAAGTGGACTCTTGGGGTGGGACTGACGGGGACCATTCCGCTGATGCTTGGGGAGTGGGTGTTCCGGCTGGGGATGGAGCCGTGGTTTGGATGGGTCTCGTTCCTGCTGGGCGGAATGGTTCAGCTTCTTGCCGGGGCCCAGTTCTATCGTGGAGCGTGGAGCCAGTGGAAGGCCGGATCGTCGAACATGGACACCCTGGTCTCCCTTGGTTCGACCACCGCCTTTGGCTACAGCACCTGGGCGTTGCTGACCGGGACGGGCGGGCACCTCTATTTCATGGAGGCCGCCTCCATCATCACCCTGATCAGTCTTGGGCATTGGATGGAATCACGAGTCAGCGTAAGGGCCTCGGACGCTCTGAAGAAACTGCTCGATCTCGCCCCGCCGACCGCCATCAGGCGCAATGGGGACGGGACTGAATCGCAGGTCGCCCTCTCGGAGTTGTTCCCCGGCGATATCGTGGTGCTGCGTCCCGGGGACCACGTGCCCACGGATGGCCTGGTCATCGAGGGAGGATCGGCTGTCGATGAGGCCATGTTGACCGGTGAATCCGCGCCGGTGGACAAGGGGGTTGGGGCGGTTCTTTACACGGGCACTGTGAATTTGACCGGGCGGATGCTGGTGCAGGTGACCGCCACCGGGGAGGATACCGCGCTGGCCCGCATCATCGAGGCGGTGCAGCGGGCGCAGAGCAGCCGTGCGAACATTCAACGGCTGGGGGACAGGGTCAGTGCAATTTTTGTGCCCATCGTGGTGTGTGTTGCGGTGGCGGCCGGGTTGTGGTGGGGATTTGCTCCGGCCTCCGCAATCAGTGTTCACCACTGGCTTGCGCCGCATCTCTGGCCCGCACACCCGCCGGAATCGGCCGCTGCTGCGGCCTTCATCATCGCCGCTGCCGTGCTGATTGTAGCCTGTCCCTGTGCCATGGGATTGGCCACTCCTGCAGCCATCATGGCCGGGGCAAACGCTGCCGCCTCACATGGCATCCTGATCCGCGACGGCGTGGCGCTGGAAAAGGCGGGCGTGGTGACGGCGGTGCTGTTCGACAAGACGGGCACCCTCACGACTGGAAAGCCGGTGATGCAGGCGACCTGGGCTTCCCCCGGAGGCGGGGACGTTGAGGAACTTGCAGCAGCCCTGGCGCAACCCTCAGCCCATCCCATGAGCCGTGCGATTGCCGGGGGACGGGTCGGAGGTGTGGCTTTGGACCAGTGGCAGGAGACGGCCGGATGCGGAGTCAGTGCGGTTCCTGCCGGGAAGCCCGAAGGGGAGGCTCCCTTGCGGCTGGGCTCGCTGCGGTGGCTTGCAGAGAGCGGGATTGATCTGGCGGCCGGGAATGAGTTCATCGAAGCCTGGACCGGAAAAGGGGCCACTATTGTGGGTCTTGCCTCTGGGTCCGTGCTTCTGGGTTTGTTCGCCCTTCAAGACAGTCTCAAGCCGGGTGCGAAGGGGGTGGTGGAGGAGTTGCACCGGCAGGGGATGGAGATTCACCTCGTCACCGGGGACAATGCGCGCACCGCCCAAAGCATCGCCGCTGCGGTTGGCATTCCGGCAGACCATGTGTTTGCAGGGGTGCGACCGGAGGAGAAGGCGGCCCTTGTGGCCCGGTTGCAGCAGGGGAAACACCGCGTCGCGTTTGTCGGGGATGGGATCAATGACGCACCCGCGTTGCAGCAGGCGGATCTGGGGATTGCTGTAAGCCGCGCCAGTGACATCGCCCGGGAGGCGGCGGACATTGTGCTGCTGAATTCCGGGATTGAAGCGGTCCCGGCCAGTCTCAGGCTGGCCCGCGCCACCCTGCGCACGATCAAGCAGAACCTGTTCTGGGCCTTCTTTTACAATGCCGCAGGAATCCCGCTCGCCGCGCTGGGATTCATGAGCCCGGTGCTATGCGCCGCCGCCATGGGGTTCTCCGATCTCATCGTCATCGGCAATGCCCTCCGGCTCCGGCGCTTCCGGGTCCACAAGCACCAGCTCCGGTAGCCCCTCCTGCTCCGGCGGGACGGGGTCGGATTCGCCCTCGTTGCGGCCCGGCCGGCTTGCGGAACGGGCCTCGAGAAACACCTTCAGTTCCGCAGCGGCCTTCCCGCCAAAGCCGGGGACTTCGGCAAGTTGCTCCACCGTGGCAAACCGCATCCGCTGGACCGATCCAAATTTTTTCAGCAGGGCCGCCTTGCGCCGGTCACCGATTTGCGGGAATTCATCCAGAATACTCTCAGAAATCTTTCTCAACCGGAGGGCTGCGTTGTAGGAATTTGCGAGCCGGTGCGACTCATCGCGGACGCGCTGGAGCAGTTTGAGTGCGCCGGTCTCGTGCGGGAGACGCAGAGGTTCCTTCTGACCCGGGCGGTGAATCTCCTCGAATTCCTTCGCCAGGCCGATCACCGTCAAATGTTGGAGGCCCAAAAGCTCCAACTCCTTGCAGGCCACCCCCAGCTGGCCCTTGCCGCCATCGATCACGATCAGGTCCGGCATGTTGCCGGGAGGTTCCTGCGATGGAGCGGCGGGAGCCTTGACAGCTGCGGCATCGGTCTGTGGAGTGGCAGGGGTCCTTTTGCGCGTGGCGGCGCTCACATCATCAATGGCCCGCTGCAGTTCCCCGGGCACCGCCTGGCCTGCATCCTCATCCCGCGCGCCCCGCCTGCCGGAGCGGGCTTCCCGCAGCAGGCGGGAGTAGCGCCGCCGCACGACCTCGGCCATGGATGCAAAATCGTTCTGGCCCACGACCGATTTGATTTTGAAGCGGCGGTAATTCGCACGGTCGGGCCGCCCGTTGCGGAAGCTGACGAGAGAAGCGACCTTGAAGGTGCCGCTGATGTTCGAGATGTCAAAGCCCTCGATGCGGTGCGGCGGGCCGGGCAGCCCCAGGATGCGGCCCAGTTCGGCGAGGTCCGCCAGCGGATCCATCGCGAGGGGCAGGCTGTAGGGCATGCGCTCGAAGCGGTTCACCTTGCGGGTGGTGGCCTTCAAATCGGCGATCAGGTCCCGCAGTTGCGCGGCCTTCTCAAAGTCCTGTGCGGCTGCCGCTTTTTTCATCTGCTCCTCAAGCTGTCCCTGCATCTCCTGGCACTGGCCCTCCAGAAAATCGCACGCGGCGGTGACCTGTTGCATATACTGGTCGTGGGTCACGTTCAGGATGCAGGGCGCGGTGCAGTATTTGAGATGGCCGTAGAGGCAGTGCTTGTAATCCCGGTCGGTGGGTGTCAGGGGACGGCAGCCGCGCAGGTTGAATTGGCGTGTGACCAGGGCCAGCGTGGACCGCAGGGCGCTCGAATCCGGGAACGGCCCGAAATAGCGCGCGCCATCCTCCTGCCTGTAGCGGGTGAGGACGAACCGGGGGATCGGATCGTTCAGGTTCACTTTCAGCATGAGGAACTGCTTGTCGTCCTTGAAACTGATGTTGTAGCGGGGATGGAACTCCTTGATCAGCTTGCCCTCCAGCAGAAGGGCCTCCGGTTCACTGCGCACCGTGTGAAAATCGAAATCGTGGATCGCATCCGTCAGTGCCCGGAATTTCAGGTCCCACCCCATGCGCCGGGAGGGTTGAAAATAGGAACTCACCCGCTTTCGCAGGTCCCGGGCTTTGCCCACGTAAATGACCGTCCCGAACCGGTCCTTCATCAGGTAGATCCCCGGCTTGTGCGGCAGTGTGCCGACCTTTTTTCGGATGTGTTCGGAAACGGACATTCCATGTTGAGGGTAGCTCCGGGACATGGGGGGTGGCAAGTGATGTGGGAACGATTTGCCGCGCGGGGGCAAGGGTCGCCGCCGGACTGTTGCATTGACGTGTGCGACCGGATGGCCGGATACTTTGGGGAACGAAAAGCTGAAAACCCTTGTGAAACACCGAACCACTTTTTCAATCGCCACTTTGGTCACCCTGCTGCTTCTGGCTGCGGTGCGGCCCGCTCATTGCGCGGCTTCGCCGACGAACACCTTCGTGCAGGATCGCTTTGTCATCGGCATGTGGGTTGCACCCCGCACGAATGATCATCTGGATGACTACTACCGCGACATCGCCGCCGCCCACTTCTCAGTCGTGGTGGGATCCTCGGGAAAGAGTCTGACGGAGCACCTGAAGCGGTGCAACAAATTCGGCCTGAAGACGCTGATCGAGGCAGAGGGACCCGTGGAGCGGTTTCCCGAAAGCCCGGCCTGCTGGGGTTATCTCCTGGTGGATGAGCCGGGATGCGCGGCTTTTCCGGACATTGCGCGGCGAGCCGCCGAGATCCGGGCCAAACGTCCCGGCCGGTTTGGCTATGTGAACCTGTTTCCCAACTATGCATCCCCCGGGGCGCTGGGTGCCCCCACCTATGATGAGCATGTCGCCCGGTTCATGACCGAGGTGAAGCCAGAGGTCCTCTCCATGGACCATTATCCGCTGATGCGGCCTGATGGGGACACGCGGGAGGCCTATTGCGAAAACCTTGCCGTCATGCAAAAGCATTCACTGGCCGCCAACATCCCGTTCTGGAACTATTTCTACTCCATGCCGTTCAACGACCGGATGGACCCCACAGAGGCGCAGATCCGGTGGCAGATCTTCACTTCGGTGGCCTTTGGCGCAAAAGGAGTGCTCTACTTCTGCTATTGGACCCCCGGCAAGGGGTCTGCCGGTGCGGGGGAGTTTCCGAAGGGGGGCGCGATTTTGACAGCCGAAGGCTTGAAGACGCGACACTACGACGAGGCGCGGAGGATCAATCTGGAGTTGAAGAACTACGGACCCACGCTGATGAAGCTCACCAGCACGAAGACCCTGCGGGTGACCACGGGGAACAATGAGATGGACCTTGCGGGCACCCCCCTGCGCCGCATCACCAGCGTGCCGGGAGATCCGCAGACGGAGTTCATGGTCGGCGCCTTCAGCCATGCCGATGGGCGCCGGGCGGTGGTGATCGTGAACCAGAGCTACAGCCACACCGCATGGCCCACGATCGAATTCAACACGGATCCCGGTAAAGTCTGCGAGGTCGGGAAGGCAACCGGCAAGGCCCTGCCGGTCGTGGATGACAGCCCCGAACTGAACGGATTGCAGCTCTCCTTCGGCGCGGGGGATGCCCGGCTCTTCATCCTGAACCCATGAACCCCATGCACCTTCATTTGCAGTCGGCAGTCGCGTTGCTCCTCCTGGGTCAGGTGGCCCTACAGTCCCAGCCGGTGGCGGCCCCAACGAACACCACGATGCTCGTGAGGCCTGCCGATACCGGGGCGGCCATGGTCAATCCCGGCATGGGCTGGACGATGCACTTTTACTCCAACGTTCCTGAGAATTACGGGTCGAAGCTGGATCCTGCGGATACGGTCGATGATTTCCCGGGGCTTTCCACGGTTTACCTGCGGGTGCCATGGGCCTTCATCGAGCCGGAGGAGGGGCGGTTCAACTGGGCCCTGCTCGACACACCGGCGCAGCGCTGGATCGCAAAGGGCAAGCGGGTGGCCTTTCGCCTCACCTGCTCCGAGAACTGGATCCCCTACGCAACCCCGGAATGGGTCAAAAAGGCGGGTGCAAAGGGGCATTTCTACGTGTTCGGCAAGGGGCGCAGCGAGGAGGGAACCCTCTGGGATCCCGATTTTGCGGATCCTGTTTTTCTGGAAAAGTTCGACCACTTTCTGGCCGCCATGGCCGCCCGTTACGATGGAAATCCGAATGTGGCCTTTGTGGATGTGGGGTCATACGGGCTCTGGGGGGAGGGGCACACCTTCATGAGCAGCCAGGTGCCGGAATCGGAATCGCTCGAGATCGTGAAGAAGCACATCGATCTCCATGTGAAACATTTCAAAAACACACTCCTCTGCATCAGTGACGATGTGGTGGGGCATGACAAGCTGGGTCTGCATTTTCCGGAGACGGATTACGCCCTCTCCAAGGGGGTGAGCGTGCGGGACGACAGCATCATGGTCCAGCCACCCCCGCGCTCCTGGTATCATGCGGGCATGGCGGAGGCGTTCTGGCCGCGCCTGCCGGTGATCCTGGAGCATGAACATTTTGGCAGTTCGAAAATCCGGCAGGCCTGGGGGGATGGATCCCTCCTGCTCAAGGCGGTGGAGGAATACCACGCCAGCTACCTTTCAATCCATTGGTGGCCCCGTGAGCTGCTTTCTGAAAACCGGGCCCTCATCGACCGCATCAACCTCCGGATGGGTTACCGCCTGCAGTTGCGCGAGTTCGAGTGCCCATCCACCGTCCAGATCGGCAAGCCGTTTCGCGTCCGCTCGGTCTGGGCGAATGCCGGGGTGGCCCCCTTCCATACGGGAGGGTATGTCACCCTCACCCTGAAGGATGCGCAGGGCGGGATTGTTTCGGTGCTGGTGGAAGAGGAGTTTGATTTGAAGGATTTGAAAGTCGGCCCCGTTGGCGCCATTCCCGTGCGCGGGAAGACTGCGGAATTTGTCGTGGGCCGGGTCGCACCAACCACCCGACCCGGGGATTGCGGCCTGTTCATCTCGGTGGGTGCGCGGGATGGAACACCCCGCATCATGCTCCCCCTGGCGGACGACGATGGCCAGCACCGCTACCGGCTCGGAACCGTGCACCTGGCGCGGGATTGATGGGGTGGGGGTTGCGTGCGGGAAATGCTCGTCGGCGATCGTGCCTCACTTCCTGTCTGCGGCCTCGACTTCCAGAAGGCCAAGCCAGTAGCAGGCCAATGGGGCTGGTATCTTGAGAACCCGGGTGTTGGCCGCCTCGCGGAGCAATGGCATGACACTGAAATCGGTGATCTCCTTGGTGATGACGTAGCCACGGTCGATGTGGTGCTCCGCGCAGAACTGTTCCATGCCCTTCAGGTCACCGGCACCGGTGGCTTGTGAACGGTATTTCACCTCGAATGGAACCATGCGACCCTCGACCGATGCGATCACGTCCACTTCCTGATCCTTGCGGCCCCGCCAGTAGGAGAAACCGATGCTCTGGCGGTAGTAGCGTGTAAAAACATGGTTGAAAAAGGCGGTTTCCACCGCGACACCCAGTGCGGCCGGGTCCTCCAGCAGGGATTTGCCCTTCAGCAGCACACTGGGAGCAATGGCAGCATCGGCGAGGTAAACCTTGAAGCGGGCCCGGAGCACCTCCTTGCCATAGCCGAAGGGTGGCAGACGATGGATCAGGTGGGTCGCCTCGAGCAAAGCTATGAAATTGGACGCGGTGGGCTTTTTCACCTCCAGATTTTTGCAGAGATCCGGCAGGTCCAGCAATCCACCATCATGCATGCAGAGGTAAAGAAACGTCTGCTCCAACTCCAACACCCGCCGCACGCCGAAGAGGGCCGTCATGTCCCGCTTCAGAACTTTGTCCACGATGTCCTCGCGGAGCAGTTTCTGGGCCTGCGGGATGCTGTCCATAAGGGCACTCTGCGGGAAACCACCCCGCAACAGATATTCGTGGAAATGTCCAACCAGGGGGCGGGCATCCACCGCGACCGCCGCAAACCGGCTGGCCGGCCATTCGAACAAATGGGCCAGTGAGCCCGGTCTGGGAATGCCGGGCACAGGAATCCGTTTGATCTGCAGATATTCATAAAAGGAGAGGGTCGTCAATCGAACCGTATGCCAGCGACCCACACCCGACTCCTGGCCCTCCTCCACCAGGGGCGTGGCCGATCCGGTCACAGCAATGCGGCGGGTCTTGTGGAAATCCACCTGCAGTTTGAGCCAGGTCTGCCAGTCCTTTGTATATTGGATTTCGTCCAGAAAAAGATATTCCACTCCCTCCTTCTCCGGCTCCAGTTCCCGCCACAGATTCAGGAGGCCATCCAGACCCACCAGTTTCAGCAGGGGATGATCGAATGTGGCATAAAGGATTTTGCCCGGGGCCACACCGCCCGCCAGCAGGGATTGGATCGCCTGCAGGAACAGGGTGGTCTTGCCAACCTGCCGGGGGCCGGTGAGCAACAATGCACGGTGGGTGGGCGGTTCTGCCATCCAGGACAAAACCTCGTGGAAAGCCGCCCGGCGCCAGTCCGGCAGGTCAGCCATCCCCCGGCCTTGCCACCATGGGTTGTATTGGCGGAGCACCGCCAGAAGCTCAGGCATGGGAGCGATCATCTGGTAAAACTACCTAAAAATCACGTTTAAGGCAAGTATACTTTACTAAAAAGCGCTATTTAGGTTGTTTTGCATGTTTTTGGGGTGGTTTTTGTTCCGATCGGGTCTCATGTGCGGACTCCACCAATGGTTTTCATGGTTCGCCGGTGGGGGCTTGTTACGGCAGCGATTCTTTCGATGCCTTCGGCGCAACGGGTTCCAGCCTGGAGAGGCGGGCGGATCATTGGGGTATGCCTTGGTTCATGCGGGCGGGGGTTTCTTTCCGTTTCAAATCCTCAAACCGCTGCTCCATCGCCACCAGCGCGGGGTGGAAGCGCCCGAGGATATCGTTGGCGATCTCTTCTGCGATTTTGTCCTGATAGGTCTGGGAAGTCAGATTGCGCGCCCGGATCATATCCATCCACGCCTCGCCGTCCTCCAGCAACCCGTTCTTGAACGCCTGCCGCGTCGCGTTCTTTGAACCGATCAATTCCGCAAAACCTTGTGCTTCCAGATAATCCTTGAGGACATTCCACGCCAGTTCATGTGTAGATTCGAAAGTGTGGATCAATCCCTGTTCTTCAAGCTCCGAGAGTTCACGCTGGCGGGACAGCGCCACTGCTTCGGACTGATGTTCCCCCCTGACAGGCCGATAATCCCGGTGAGGGTTTCATTTGCAAATTGTTTTAGGTAAGAGGTTTACGTATACGTTTTAGTCTGCGTTTGTTGGGTTTTCCCAGAGACAACAACGGGGCCTTGAATTTTGG
>CAIWMU010000251.1 GCA_903913865.1 uncultured Verrucomicrobia subdivision 3 bacterium | reverse complement strand
CTGCTCCGCCTGGTCTCCGCCCTCCTGGCCGAGCGCAGCGAAGAATGGGAATCCGGAAAAATCTACCTCAACATGAACACCACCACCCAGCCCTCAGTTTAAGATGCTATTGCATTTTACAGAAAAAAACTTGCGAGGCCGGAGTTTTCTTACGAATGTTGGGTTCGAACTGCACCCAGGAGCACTTTTTTTACGTCTCGAGTGAAATTATTTTGTTGTCAGGATGGTGATATATGCGTAATTCCCGGTCAAAGCAGGTCGATGTTTGATACCTGAGGCAGGACTCATCCGTAGCTATCTTATTTGGCACAAGCAACTTATAGGTGTTGTAGAGCTGTGGAATGCTGTTGGAGACCCCCGGCTTTTAATTCCACGACCTGAGATGCAGATATTTTTTGTGACGTCACATGTCTTTAGTGAGTCGTCTTCGTTACGGCTTTAACCAGCAATTTTGTCTACAAGTTTGGGACTGCCGAATAAAGAATTACCCCTTCCTTTACTCACACGAGTCCTCGAAGTGTGTCAGGCTTGAACCTGGTCAGGGCAGCAAATGCCGCACTCAGGGTCGACATATGGATTCCTATCCCCGGATGCATTTTCTGGATGGCAGGTATGTGGGGTGAGCCGATCAGGTTCCAGCCATGAAGGGTAACCAGTAAGCTCCGTCCGTCCTACCTTGGGGGTGGCAGGGGTGGTCATGCTACGATAATGCTTCACGGAAACCTTCCTGAGGACCGTGAAGCATCCCACTTCTCCCGACTGCACCTCAATGTCACGACCAGGGTTTAAAGGTGACCGCCATGTCTTTGAAGGCGAGGGTGCTTTCCAACCAGGCGGCACTGCGACTGGAAGTTAACGGGTAGGCACTACCCTTCGCGTTGCACCTGTGCTTTGGCAGCCTCGTATTCCCGGGACAAGTCGAACCCGACATCTGCGCCGGGAGAGATTCGCTGGAAGCCCACATACATTGAGCAAACGAGCTGAAGGCCTGTAAACTCCCCGGCCTTTGATTTGAGCCGGTATTTCTTCTCAGGGTTTTTCACGTCGAAGCCGCTCCGACCCTGCAGGGCAATCTCGAATACGATTGCCTGCACCTGCTCGTCAGACATGCTGGAAAACTCCTTTATAGAGGCAACGCAACACTGAACGGCTTCAGGACGGATACTGCCACCGGTCTTCTTCTCGAATGAAGCCTGCGCCAGCTGGGTGCTCCCCTGCCGGGCAGCTTCCGCAAAGTCGTTGTGCGGATTCAGGGCAATGGCCCGCGAGTAGGCACGTTCTGAGTCCCTGGCCTTGCCCACCAGTCGTAGAGCATCGCCCAATGCGACCCAGACAGGCTGGTCCTCTGGCTGCAACATCACGGCTTGCAGCAACTGCTCGGCGGCCTGCTCGTGCCGTCCCAGTTTGAGCAGATTCACCCCATAGTTGCGCCGCGCCCAAGGATTTTCCGGCTCCAGTTTAACAGCAGATTCCAACGCCTCCAGTGCCTCAGCGTTCTTCTGCTGCCGGGATAGAGCCACCCCGAGGGCGATGAAGCCGTTGGCAAATTCCGGAGCCAACTCAATGGCCCGGCGCAAATACCCCTCCGCAGATTCAAGTTTCCCGGCGTCACTCAGAGCAATGCCTAGGTTGTAAAGGACGTCCACGTCGTCGGGTTCGCGGCTTAGGAGCAGTTCCAACAGTTGAATACCTTCGGCCATCTGACCCTGCTGAAGCTTGGCGACGACGACTTCCAGAGGCTTGGGCCTTGTCGTGTCAGGACTCCACATCACGGCAATTCTCTGGTCGTCCACCAGGAGAGTCACGTTGCCACCGAAACTTTGGAATTGGCTGTGGAGAAAGGTGCTGACCGCTTCACGGAAATCCGGGGTGCCGGGAGTGCGTGAACTTGCTGGCAGGAGCGTAGAGTCAAACGCACTGGGCGGGATCGTGAAAGTCTGCTGTTCCATGCCTATGATGGCGATTGGCTGGGAACCCACTGATACCAACCCTGAAGGCCCAGTTTGCTGGCCCACGCATCAATCAGGCTCCGGTCCTGTCCGGGGTCGATGGAAGCATCCCTCCAGATGTCGTAGAGCACCTGCCCTGCAGCCAAGTGCCCGGTCGTAAGGTAAGGCAGGGTCAACTGGGGTTGGCCAAATCTCTCCGCCCAGTAGATAGCAAAGGCCGCGCTCATCGAAAGGCTGGCTACCAAGGCTTCTTTCGGCATCGTTGCCTGAACATCCGGGCGGAGGCCTGCGGCGTTGTCGGATAGTTGCTTCAGTGCCGCCTCCTGCTGGAGGGGTGCCAGGTCCGGGTATTCTTCCATAATCCATGAGTCAACCCGCAGGCCGACCGGGATCGACCGAAGCTGGCTGAGAAGACCGTTATACAGAAAGCCTGTCAAACCTGCGATGTTTTGCGCCGTCATTCCCGGCATCTTGGGATTGTTGCTCACCCATTGCCGGACGGTCTGCTCTGCCACGTCTGTATTGGCAAAGTCAACCCTATCGGCAGGCAGCAAGCTGTAATGCCTAAGCACGAAGCCGCACTGGAAAACAATTAGATAATCCGGCGACGCAGAGCGGTCAGGCTGGTAGGCCACCCGGTGGATGGGCACCTTGCCTCGAGCCATCGTCACCTTGGCCAGTATGTTCGGGGGCAGGCTGGCATCCGTTTCAACATGGACGGGCAGGCCGGTCGTTTCCTCGACCAGCCGGAGCACCTTTTCCACTGACTTGCCCAGCGCCATGATTGGGACGGTGTATCCCAATTGGTGGGGGCAAGCGAGTCGAAAAGAGTTTGGCCTCGCAGAAAGAAGCGGCCTGTTTACAATCAAAACGTGGGAAGCCAGCTTGTCTATTACCAGTTCAGCCGGAGCAAGGTCGAGAGTGGCGATTGGAGTCACTTCCTCGGACTGTATGCGCCGGACAAGCTGCCCACGGGTCTACGTTTGCGGGAGATGATGAACAGCTTCGTCTTTTGCATCGAGGGCTGGGACGACGACCCACGTGAAATCCACATGGTGCCTGAAATCCGGCGGTTCTACTCAACGTTCCACCGGGTGTGGCCCTACTGGCTCTACTTCTGCAACCTCGATGTGGACACGATGGGGGCGATGACCATGTGCTGCCTGCCCTCCGTGAACACCATGCAGGTGGATGGGCAAACCCAAGTGAGGGCAACCTGCGATCCACTCGACCTCATAGAGTTTATCAAGCGTGATTTCACGCCCATGAACCTGATGTGTGAACGGTCCGGAATGTCAGAGCGCGCGATTTACGACCGGACAAGAGGTGTGTTCAATTACTTCAACCTGCCTTTCGATGTAGCGCCACCGCCAGCAGAACCTGCATCCGGGGGTTACTTCGCCACGAGGAACGGAGTCCCACAGCCGAAGATTGGACGCAATGACCCTTGTCCGTGTGGCAGTGGCAACAAATACAAGAAGTGCTGTGGGAATGGCTTATGAGCGCTGTTCACACTTTCAACGTGGAAGCCGGGTTGCCCATTCTTGACGAGGCACGTCGCCTGGTGGCTGCTGAAATCAAGCAGGCCAAGAGGAAGGGGGCAAAGGTCTTGAAGGTGATTCATGGATATGGGTCATCGGGCAAGGGTGGTGCGCTCTGTGTGGGGTTGAGAAAGTCGTTCGGGTTGCGGAAGAAGGAGGGCGTGATCAAGGATTTCATCGCAGGTGAGGACTTTTCGATTTTCAATCAGCAGGTGCTGTCGCTACTGGAGGCAGTGCCTAGTCTGCGGGGTGACCCAGACTTGAATGCAACCAACGAGGGAGTCACAGTGCTGTGGTTGAAGTGAAGGCGGCTGGAATCAAACGACGGTCCTACAGGAAGCTTAGGGTTGAACAGAGGTCAGACCACCACAATGTTTACGTGGTGCTGCTCGCGCCCGCTGCTGGCAGAATCCGGAAGGTTTGTGCCCTCAACCCGAAGCGTGACCGTAAGAAGCCCTGTGTTTACGTCGGCATGACCGGCCTGTCGCCTGAAGAACGCTTTGCCAACCACAAGGCTGGCATCAAGGATGCATGGGTGGTGAAACGTCACGGTCTCCGCCTGTTGCCAGAGCTTTACGAGCATTTGAACCCCATGCCCTACGAAGCCGCAGCCCGGATGGAGCAGGACCTGGCAGAGGATCTACGCAGGACAGGCTATACAGTTACCGGAGGGCATTAACGAGGCGCGTGCAGCTGCAGAGCCAGATTGGTTACTTGAACAACTCGGCGAAGAGGTGCTGCATGGCATCCCAGAACGGCCGCACAACTCGAGGTTGACCACAGGATTCAACGCCGGTTTACGCTGGAACCAAACCAAATAACTGGTATCAACCTCTCACCCCGGAGTGGCTGGTTCTAAATCGCCCCTAGATGGCTGGTTTTGATCCGCCCGGTGACAGCAGGACACCCGGAGGAGTGTCTACGTCTACACTTCGAAGAACGACTCCGCCTGCTTTACGGTGGTCACTACCATGGCAGGGTTCGTCTAAACACACAGGGAGCGATCCAATGTCACGAAGGCGGGGGCTGTTGAGGAGCAACCCATTCGCTGACGCCAGACTGATGTTCCCCCCTGACAGGCCGATAATCCCGGTGAGGGTTTCATTTGCAAATTGTTTTAGGTAAGAGGTTTACGTATACGTTTTAGTCTGCGTTTGTTGGGTTTTCCCAGAGACAACAACGGGGCCTTGAATTTTGG